>CAYGXL010000060.1:1985-7796 GCA_964353935.1 uncultured Burkholderiaceae bacterium
CGATGTGGCCGGTGCACACCTGGCTGCCGGACGCGCACGTGGAGGCGCCGACCGGCGGCTCGATCGTCCTGGCCGCCATCATGCTGAAGCTCGGGGCCTACGGCTTCCTGCGCTTCTCGCTGCCCATCGTGCCGGACGCCTCGCACCACCTGGCCGGATTCATCATCGCGCTGTCGCTGATCGCGGTGGTCTACATCGGCCTCGTCGCGCTGGTGCAGTCCGACATGAAGAAGCTGGTGGCGTACTCCTCGATCGCGCACATGGGCTTCGTGACGCTCGGCTTCTTCATCTTCGAGCCGATGGGCATGGCGGGCGGGATCGTGCAGATGATCTCGCACGGGTTCATCTCCGGCGCGATGTTCTTCTGCATCGGCGTGATGTACGACCGCATGCACACGCGCCGGATCGCGGACTACGGCGGCGTCGTGAACACGATGCCGAAGTTCGCGGCGTTCTTCATGCTGTTCGCCATGGCGAACGCGGGACTTCCGGCGACCAGCGGCTTCGTCGGCGAGTTCATGGTGATCCTCGGCGCCGTCAAGCACGACTTCTGGATCGCCGCGGCGGCCGCCACGACGCTGGTGTTCGGCGCCGCCTACTCGCTCTGGATGTACAAGCGGGTCGTGTTCGGCGAGGTGGCCAACGAGAACGTCGCCGCGCTGACCGACGTGAACGCGCGCGAGTTCCTGATCCTGCTGCTGCTGGCCGCGGCCGTGCTGTGGATGGGCGTCTATCCGAAACCCGTGACGGACCTGATGGACGCCTCTGTCAAGCACCTGATCGAGCACGCGCAGCAGAGCAAGCTCCCGGCCGCGACGGCGGCGCAGATGGACCGGTAGGACGAGACCCGGCCATGGCCAACATGAACCTCTTCGCCGCGCTGCCCGAGATCGTCCTGCTGGTCGCCGCGTGCGTGATCCTGATCGCGGACCTCTACGTGCCGGACGAGCGCCGCAACGTGACGTACGCGCTGTCGATGGCCGCGCTGGCCGCCGTCGCCGCCGTGCTGTGGCTCTTCCTCGACAACCGCGTGCTGACCTACGCCTTCAACGGCATGTACGTCGCCGACCCGATGACGAGCGTGCTCAAGCTCTTCTCGGTGCTTGCCGTCGGCTTCATGCTGGTCTACGCGCAGGGCTACGCGCGCGACCGCGGCATGTGGAAGGGCGAGCTCTTCACGCTGACGCTGTTCGCGCTGCTCGGGACCATGCTGATGATCTCGGCGAACAACCTGCTCGTGATCTACCTCGGGCTGGAGCTGCAGGCGCTGTCGCTGTACGCGCTGGTGGCGCTTCGGCGGGACGACGCGCGCGCGAGCGAGGCGGCGATGAAGTACTTCGTGCTCGGCGCGCTCGCGTCGGGTTTCCTGCTGTACGGCATGTCGATGCTGTACGGCGGCAGCGGCACGCTCGACATCAACGAGCTGGCTCGCCGCGTCGCGACCGGGCAGGTGGCCAGCCGCCTGTCGCTGGTGCTCGGCCTTGTCTTCGTCATCGCCGGCCTCGCGTTCAAGCTCGGCGCGGTGCCTTTCCACATGTGGGTGCCCGACGTCTATCACGGCGCGCCGACGCCGGTGACCCTTCTGATCGGCTCCGCGCCGAAGCTCGCGATCTTCGCCGTCGCCTACCGCATCCTCGTCGAGGGCCTGCTGCCGCTCGCGGTCGACTGGCAGAAGATGCTGATCGTGCTGGCCGTCGCGTCGCTGGTGCTGGGCAACCTCACCGCGATCGCACAGACCAACCTGAAGCGGATGCTGGCGTACTCGACCATCGCGCAGATGGGCTTCATGCTGCTCGCGATGCTCTCGGGCGTCACGAAGGGCGATGCGGCCGCCACGGCGACCGCCTACAGCGCCGCGATGTTCTACGTGATCACCTACGCACTGACGACGCTCGGCACCTTCGGCGTGATCCTGCTGCTGGCGCGCGAGGGTTTCGAGGCGGAGGAGATCGCCGACCTGAAGGGCCTGAACCGCCGCAGCCCGTGGTATGCGTTCGTGATGCTGCTGCTGATGTTCTCGCTGGCGGGCATTCCTCCGACCGTCGGCTTCTACGCCAAGTTCGTCGTGCTGCAGGCGCTGCTCGTCGACGGCGTGACCTCGGCCATGGTGTGGCTGGCCGTGCTGGCGGTCGTGTTCTCGGTGATCGGCGCCGTCTACTACCTTCGGGTCGTCAAGGCGATGTACTTCGACGAACCGGCGGGCGCGGTCGCGACGGTGCCGATCGTGGCGACGACGGACATGCGCGTCGCGCTGTCGATCAACGGCGCGCTGGTGCTCGTGCTCGGCATCCTGCCGCAGTACCTGCTGAAGCTCTGCGCCGACGCCGTGCAGCGCGCGCTGGGCGGCTAGGGCGGCCGGTTCCTGCTGCAGGCGCGCAGACCATGGGCAGCGATTCCGACGACCCGCTCGCCGAGCGCACCCTCGACAGCCGCCTGGTGTTCGAGGGCGTGTTCCTGAAGCTCTTCGTCGACCAGGTGCGGTCGGCCGACGGGCACCAGGGCACGCGCGAGTACCTGCGCCATCCGGGCGCCGTCATGATCATCCCGTTGCTGGATGCCGAGCACGTGCTGCTCGAACGCCAGTTCCGCTACCCGCTCGGCCGTTCGATCGTCGAGTTCCCGGCCGGCAAGATCGACGCGGGCGAACCGCCGTTCGAGTGCGCGCGGCGCGAGCTCCTCGAGGAGACCGGCTACACCGCGCGCCGCTGGAGCTACCTCGGCGGCCTGCACAACGCGATCGCGTACTCCGACGAGAAGATCGAGATCTTCCTCGCCGAGGACCTCGAGCGAAACGGCGACGCCACGCTGGACGCCGGCGAAACGCTCGAGGTGTTCGAGGCGCCGTGGCGGCAGTTGCTGGAGTGGGTGCGCGACGGCGCCGTGACCGACGTGAAGACGATGGTCGGGGTGTTCTGGCTCGAGAAGACGCTGCGCGGCGACTGGCCGCGCCGCCCCGCCTCCGAGGCCGGACGCTGAACCGTCGGCCGGCCCGCGCCGCTTCCCGGCGCGCGTCGCGCCGCGCTACATGTTCGTGTAGTTCGGCCCGCCGCCTCCTTCCGGCGTGACCCAGACGATGTTCTGCGTCGGGTCCTTGATGTCGCAGGTCTTGCAGTGCACGCAGTTCTGGAAGTTGATCTGCAGCTTCTCGCGGCCGTCGTCGCCCTTCAGGAACTCGTACACGCCGGCGGGGCAGTAGCGCTGCTCGGGGCCGGCATAGATCGGCAGGTTGATCGACGTCGGCACCGATCCGTCCTTGAGCGTCAGGTGCGCCGGCTGGTTCTCCTCGTGGTTCGTGTTCGCGAGGTACACCGACGACGGCCGGTCGAACGTGAGCTTGCCGTCGGGCTTCGGATAGGCGATCGGCCGGCACTGCGACGCCGGCTTCAGCTTCTCGTGGTCGGCGAACTTCCGGTGCAGCGTCCACGGCGCCTTCCCGCGGAACACGATCTGGTCGAGGCCGAACAGGAAGCCGCCCCAGTAGAGCCCCTTGTCGAGCAGCGGCTTGAAGTTGCGGGCGCGATGCAGCTCGTCGTGCAGCCAGCTCGCTTCGAACGCCTGCGGGTACGCGGCGAGTTCGTCGCGGCTCCGCTCCGCGGCCAGCGCATCGAACGCCGCGTCGGCCGCCAGCATTCCGCTCTTGATCGCGGCGTGGCTGCCCTTGATGCGCGGCGCGTTGAGGAAGCCGGCGTCGCAGCCGACCAGCGCGCCTCCCGGGAAGACGAGCTTCGGCAGCGACTGCAGTCCGCTCGCGTTGATCGCGCGCGAACCGTACTCGAGCCGCTTGCCGCCTTCGAGCGTGGCGCGCACCAGCGGATGGGTCTTGTAGCGCTGGAACTCCTCGAACGGCGACAGGAACGGATTGCTGTAGCCGAGGCCGACGACGAGGCCCACCGACACGAGGTTTTCGCCGAAGTGATACATCCAGCCGCCGCCGTAGGTGTCCGGCTCGAGCGGCCAGCCGATGCTGTGCACCACGCGCCCCGCCTTGAACCTGTCCGGCTGGACTTCCCAGATTTCCTTGATGCCGATGCCCCACGTCTGCGGGTCGCGGCCCGCATCGAGCCTGAACTTCGCGATCACCTGCTTGCCGAGGTGGCCGCGCGCGCCTTCGGCGAACATCGTGTACTTGCCGTGCAGTTCGACGCCGGGCTGGAAATTGCCGGTGGGCTGGCCGTCCTTGCCGATGCCCATGTTGCCGGTGGCCACGCCCCTGACCGCGCCGTTCTCGTCGTACAGGACCTCGCCGGCCGCGAAGCCGGGGAAGATCTCGATGCCGAGGCCCTCGGCCTGCTGGCCCATCCAGCGGACCAGGTTGCCGAGGCTGCCGGTGTAGAAGCCGCCGGAGTTGGTCAGCGCGGCCGGCACGACGGCGTGCGGCACGGCAGTGGCCGCGCCTGCCGAGAACACGAAGAACTGGTCCTCGGTCACCTGCGTCGTCAGCGGCGCGCCCAGTTCCCTCCAGTTCGGGAACAGTTCGTCCAGCGCGATCGGATCGATCACGGCGCCCGACAGGATGTGTGCGCCGATCTCCGACCCCTTCTCGAGCACGCAGACCGACACCTCGCGGCCGGCTTCGGCCGCCCGCTGCTTCGTGCGGATCGCGGCGGCGAGTCCGGCCGGGCCGCCGCCGACCACGACCACGTCGTACTCCATCGCTTCGCGCTCGACCTGCCGGCTGTCCGCCATGACGCTCCTCGTTGTGCCTCGTTCCGCCCGGATTGTCCCGGAGATCGTCTAGAGGCCGCAATCGACTGTGCGATCATCGCCTCGGAAGATTGGAGCAGCGGCAATGCGAACGAATCTGAAGGAAAAAGTGGCGCTGGTCACCGGCGCGAGCAGCGGCCTGGGTTCGCGCTTCGCGCGGGTCCTGGCCTCCAACGGCGCCCTGACCGTGCTCGCGGCGCGCCGAGTCGAGCGGCTGAAGGACTTGCGCGCGGAGATCGAAGCCGCGGGCGGCGCGGCCCATGTCGTGGCGCTGGACGTGACCGACCAGGACTCGATCCGGGAAGCGGTCGACCGGACCGAACGCGAGGTGGGGCCGATCGACATCCTCGTGAACAACTCCGGCGTGTCGACCACCCAGCGGCTGGTCGACGTGACCCCGGTGGATTTCGACTACGTCCTCAACACCAACCTGAAGGGCGCTTTCTTCGTCGCCAGCGAGGTGGCGCGCCGGATGATCGTGCGGGCCAAGGGCCAGGCCGACTTCCGCGGCCGCATCGTCAACATCGCCTCGGTCGCCGGCCTCCAGGTGCTGCCGCAGATCGGCGTCTACTGCATCAGCAAGGCGGCCGTGATCCAGATGACCCGGGCCCAGGCGCTCGAGTGGGGGCGCTACGGCATCAACGTCAACGCGCTGTGCCCCGGCTACATCCGCACCGAGATCAACGACGCGCACTGGGACACCGAGGCCGGGCACAAGCTCATGCAGATGCTGCCGCGCAAGCGCATCGGCCGCCCCGAGGACCTCGACGGCGCGCTGCTGCTGATGGTCGCGGACGAGTCGCAGTTCATCAACGGGGCGGTGCTGACCGCCGACGACGGGCTGTCGGTGACGTAGCCAGGTGAGCGCATGAAGGACTTCGTCCTCGAGGTGCCGCTGCGCTGGGGCGACATGGACGCAACGCCGCAGGCGTTCCACATGGGGCGCTTGGCGCCATGGCGTCCGGGACGGGAAGGCCGAGCGTGAAAGACTTCATCCTCGAGGTGCCGCTGCGCTGGGGCGACATGGACGCAACGCCGAAGGCGTTCCACACGCGGCGCTTTGCGCCATGGCGTCCGGGGCAACAGGTGAGCGCATGAAGGACTTCG
>CAYGXL010000060.1:7896-14381 GCA_964353935.1 uncultured Burkholderiaceae bacterium
GCGGCGCTTTGCGCCATGGCGTCCGGGGCAACAGGTGAGCGCATGAAGGACTTCGTCCTCGAGGTGCCGCTGCGCTGGGGCGACATGGACGCCATGGCGCACCTAAACAACGTGATGTATTTCCGCCTGATGGAAGAGGCGCGGATCCAGTGGTTCCAGCAGTTCGACCTGCCGACGCTGCCGACGGGCGAGGCGTGCATCCTCGCGCACGTGTCGTGCGACTTCGTGCGGGCCATGACCTATCCGGGCGTGGCGCTCGTCCGGCAGGTGGTCGAGCGCATCGGCCGCAGCAGCGTCGACATGTCGATCACCATCGAGAAGAAAAGCGAACCCGGCGTGACCTATGCCACGGGCCGCAGCGTGCTCGTGTGGTACGACTACACGGCCGGAAAATCGCTGCCGTGGCCCGAGAAGGTGCGGCAGGCGATCACTTAGGATCCACAGCATTGGCGAGAGGGAGGAACTGATGAACAAGGTGTACCCCTCGGCAGCGGCAGCGCTGGCCGACGTGGTGAAGGACGGGCAGATCATCGCGGTCGGCGGCTTCGGGTTGTGCGGCATCCCCGAGGCGCTGATCGTCGCGCTGCGCGACAGCGGCGTCAGCAACCTGACCTGCGTCAGCAACAACGCGGGCGTCGATGGGTTCGGCCTCGGGCTGCTGCTCACGACGCGCCAGATCAGCAAGATGATTTCGTCCTACGTGGGCGAGAACAAGGAGTTCGAGCGGCAGTTCCTGTCGGGCGAGCTCGAGCTCGAGTTCACGCCGCAGGGCACGCTGGCCGAACGCATGCGCGCGGGAGGCGCCGGCATCCCGGCGTTCTTCACCCGCACCGGCTTCGGCACCATCGTCGCCGACGGCAAGCCCACGCAGGTGTTCGACGGCGTGTGGGGCGGCAAGCAATACGTGATGGAGCGCTCGATCCGCGCCGACGTGTCGCTCGTGAAGGCCTGGAAGGCGGACCAGGAGGGCAACCTCGTGTACCGCAAGACGGCCCGCAACTTCAATCCGGTCGTCGCGATGTGCGGCAAGGTCACGGTCGTCGAGGTCGAGGAGATCGTCGAGAACGGCGCGCTCGAACCCGACAACGTCCATACCCCCGGCGTGTTCGTGCAGCGCCTCGTGCTGAACAAGACGCCCGAGAAGCGCATCGAGAACCGCACCGTCCGCGCCAAGTAGGAGAAGAAAATGCCCTGGACCCGTGAAGAAATGGCGGCGCGTGCCGCCCAGGAATTGCAGGACGGCTTTTACGTCAACCTCGGCATCGGCCTGCCGACGCTGGTGGCCAACTACATCCCGCCGGGCGTCCACGTGATGCTGCAGTCGGAGAACGGCCTGATGGGGATCGGCCCGTTCCCGCTGGAAAGCGAGATCGATGCCGACCTGATCAACGCCGGCAAGCAGCTCGTCACCGCGCAGCCGGGCTCGAGCTACTTCTCGAGCGCCGACTCGTTCGCGATGATCCGCGGCGGGCACATCAACCTGGCGATCCTCGGCGCCATGCAGGTGAGCGACAAGGGCGACCTCGCCAACTGGATGATCCCGGGCAAGCTCGTCAAGGGCATGGGTGGCGCGATGGATCTCGTCGCCGGCGTCGAGCGTGTCGTCGTGCTGATGGAGCACTGCGCCAAGAACGGCGAGCACAAGATCCTGCAGGAATGCACGTTGCCGCTGACAGGCAAGGCCGTCGTGAACCGCCTCGTCACCGACCTCGGCGTGTTCGACGTCACGGCCCACGGCCTGAAGGGCGTCGAGCTCGCGCCCGGCGTCGGAGCCGAGGAAATCAGGCTCAAGACCGGCTGTCACGTGCACCTGTCCCACCTGAACTTTCCGGCCTGAGCGATAGGCAAGGGGGCGCGGTGAGCGCCGGGCACACGCACGACCACTTGTCGGATCACGGGCGGGGCGACAGCCACTACGGCCATCGCTCGCCCGCCGCGCGCGGCAATGCGCTCGGCATCGCCGTTGCGCTGACCTTCGGGTATGCGCTGGTCGAGGTCGCCGGAGGTCTCTGGTCCGGGTCGCTGGCGCTGCTGGCCGACGCGGGGCACATGGCCACCGATTCCGCGGCGCTGCTGTTCGCGCTGGCGGCGAACATCATCGCGCGCCGTCCGGTGTCCGACCGGCACTCGTTCGGGCTGGCGCGGGTCGAGGTGATCGCGGCCTTCGTCAACGCGATCGCGATGCTCGCGGTCGTCGCCTGGATCTTCTTCGAGGCGTTCGACCGGATCAGGACGCCGGTGCCCGTCAAGGGACTCGGGGTGTTCGCGATCGCGCTCGTCGGCCTTGCCGTCAACATCGTCGTCGCCTGGTCGCTGTCGCGCGACCGGGACAACGTGAACACGAGGGCGGCGTTCATCCACGTGATCGGCGACCTGCTGGGCTCCGTCGCCGCCATCGCGGCCGGCGCCATCATCTACTTCGGCGGACCGCTGATGGTCGACCCGCTGCTGTCGATGCTGGTCGGCGGCCTGATCCTGCGGTCGACCTTCGGCGTGCTGCGCGAGACGACGCTGGTGCTGCTCGACAGCGTCCCGGAGGGCGTGGAGTACGGCCGCGTCGGCGAGACGCTCGCAAAGATCCCGGGCGTGCTCTCGGTGCACGACCTGCACGTGTGGGCGATGGTGCCGGGGAAATCCGCGCTGTCGGCGCACGTGCTGGTGGACGACATCGAGCGCTGGCCGATCATCCTGCACCAGGCGCGCTTCATCCTGCGCCGCGACTTCCACATCGACCACATCACGCTGCAGCCGGAGTGGCTGCGCCGCGAGCCGCCCTCGCGGGCGGTCGTCCTGCAGGCCGACGTGCGAGGGGGCTGAACGCGGCCCGCGTCCGCTACAGGCCGAGCTTCTTCAGCAGCGTCATCGCACCCATCAGCACCGGCTGGTGGACGAGGTACACCGTCAGCGCCCACGTTCCGAGAAACATCAGCACGCGCGGCGGGCGCTGCTCGATCGGCGCCAGCCACGCGGGAACGCGCCAGTCCGCACGCTGCCAGAGCGCCCCGAGCCCGATGCCCGCGAGCACGGCGGCGAGCCACGGGAACAGCGGCACGTAGTCCTCGGTGCGCGGCTTCTGCGTGACGAAGCCGATCACGTTCGCCGGCGTCGCGTTGAACACGGGGTCGGCATAAACGAGCCACGCGACGAAGGCGACGACGGCCAGCGCCAGGTTCCACGCGCCCAGCCGCACCAGCGGCCGCGCGATCAACAGCGCGAGCGCGATGAAGTGAAGGATGCCGAACCAGATGAAGCGCGGCCCGAACACCAGCCAGCTGCCGACCGACACGAGGGCCGCGGCCGCCGCCACCTCGGCCCAGCGCCGAAGGAAGTCGCCGAGGCCCGGCTTGAACGACATGCGCAGCGCGAGGCTCACGCCGACCAGCAGCAGGAACTGCGTCACGATCGCCGTGCGCCACCCGACCCAGGGCTGGTCGCGCGTCATCTGCAACGTCAGCCAGCCGAAGTGGCTCAGGTCGTAGATGAAGTGGTAGACGATCATCTGCGCAACGGCGAAGCCGCGCATCACATCGACCAGCGCAAGCCGCGTGGAACGGGCAGGGGGCATCGACGGCGGGAGGGAAGCGACGACGGATGCTACCGCGGGGTCCGCCGGTTGCCCGGCAGGAGATCGCCGTCCGGAGCCGTCCCAGCCAAGGGGCTCACTCGCTGGCCGGTTGCCGCCGCATCGCTCGATCGGATACCTTGCGTCATGCGCAAGGTGTTTCGATCCATCCGGTGCGGTTCGGCGATGTCGCTCTCCTGGGGGCTGTGGGCAGTTGCCGTGGCCGGTTCCCTCGCGGCGGCGACGCCGGCGACGGCCTTGGACCTGCAGGGCCACCGGGGCACGCGCGGACTGGCACCCGAGAACACGCTCGCCGGGTTCCGGAATGCAATCGAGATCGGCGTCACCACGCTCGAGACCGACCTTGCCCTGACGAACGACGATGTACTGGTGCTGTCGCACGACCCGGCCCTGAACCGCGCGCTGACTCGCACCGGCGACGGACGCTGGCTGTCGGCGAACGGAGCACCGATCCGCTCGTTGACGTCGGCCGGACTGCGCGCGTACGACGTGGGCCGGATCGATCCTTCGCATGAGTACGCGAAGTCGTGGCCGCGGCAGGTCGCGGTGGACGGCGAGCGGATCCCCACGCTGGCCCAGCTCTTCGCGCTCGCGCGCGACGCCCGATCCCCCGGTGGCCGTCCGGTCCGCTTCAACATCGAGACCAAGCTGACACCGGCCGACGCGGTGCCGACGGCTTCCGCCGAAGAGTTCGCCCAGGCGATCGTGCGCGAGGTGAAGGCGGCCGGGGTCACCGAGCGCGTGACCGTGCAATCGTTCGACTGGCGTTCGCTGCGCGCGGTGATGCGCATCGCGCCTTCCATTCGCACCGTGTGCCTGACGATCGAGGCGGAGGGAATGAACACGGTGCGCGAGGATGCAGGCGGAGCATCGCCCTGGCACGACGGACTGAAGCGGGCCGACCACGGCGGTTCGCTGCCGCGCACCGTTCAGGCGGCCGGGTGCGCCGCCTGGTCGCCGTTCTGGCGCAACCTGACACCCGGGCTCGTCGCCGAAGCGCGCGGGCTGGGCCTCGCGGTGGTTCCCTGGACGGTCAACGAACCGGCCGACATCGAGCGGATGCTGGACCTCGGGGTCGACGGCCTGATCACCGACTATCCGGACCGCGCTCGCAGCATCCTCGCGAAACGCGGAGTGCCGGTCGACTAGCGTCCGGACCGCTTGCCGGCGAACTGCGTTTCACCTCGCGCTCGGGCACGGTCTCGGCGGCTGCCTGCGGCCGCCTCTGTATACTGCCGCTTTACCGGTAACGCCTCGCTCCAGGCCAATGGGGCAGTGCGGAAACGATGACGAAATACGTGTTCGTTACCGGTGGCGTGGTCTCCTCCCTGGGCAAGGGGATCGCCGCCGCCTCCCTCGCCGCGATCCTCGAATCGCGCGGCCTCAAAGTCACCCTCCTCAAGCTCGATCCGTACATCAACGTCGATCCCGGGACGATGTCGCCGTTCCAGCACGGCGAGGTGTTCGTGACCGAGGACGGGGCGGAGACGGACCTCGACCTCGGGCACTACGAGCGCTTCATCTCCGCCAAGATGCGGAAGGTGAACAACTTCACGACCGGACAGATCTACGAGTCCGTGATCAAGAAGGAGCGGCGCGGCGAGTACCTCGGCAAGACAGTGCAGGTGATCCCGCACGTCACCAACGAGATCCAGGAGTTCATCGAACGCGGCGCGAAGGCCGCATGGGACGGCAAGGCCGACGTCGCGATCGTCGAGATCGGCGGCACGGTCGGCGACATCGAGTCGCTGCCGTTCGTGGAAGCCGCGCGGCAGATGAATCTCCGGCTGGGCCGCGGCTCGTGCTGCTTCGTCCACCTCACGCTGGTGCCATTCATCCCGATGGCGGGCGAACTGAAGACCAAGCCGACGCAGCACAGCGTGCAGAAACTGCGCGAGATCGGCATCTCGCCGGACGTACTGCTGTGCCGCGCGGATCGCCCGATCCCCGAGGAGGAGCGGGCCAAGATCTCGCTCTTCTCCAACGTGCCGATGAACGCCGTGATCTCGGTGTGGGACGCGGACTCGATCTACAAGGTGCCCGGCATGCTGCACCGGCAGGGCATGGACGAGATCGTCTGTTTCACGCTCGGCATGGTGTCGCGCCCGGCCGACCTGTCGGCGTGGGACAAGCTGATCGTCGCGCTGGAGAACCCGCAGCACGAAGTGCGGATCGGCATGATCGGCAAGTACGTCGACCTGTCCGATTCGTACAAGTCGCTCAACGAGGCGCTCAGGCACGCCGGCATTCATTCGCGGACGAAGGTGGTCATCGACTACATCGACTCGGAGCAGATCGAGCGCGACGGCACGGCCGGACTCGAACGCCTCGACGCGATCCTGGTCCCCGGCGGTTTCGGCAAGCGCGGCACCGAGGGCAAGATGGCGGCGATCCGCTTCGCCCGCGAGAACAACATTCCGTACCTCGGCATCTGCCTCGGCATGCAGCTCGCGACGATCGAGTTCGCGCGCAACGTCGTCGGACTCACCGGTGCCAACTCGACCGAGCTGGATCCCGACACGCCGCACCCGGTCGTCGCGCTGATCACCGAGTGGATGGACCGCACCGGCCGGATCGAGCGGCGCGACGCGACCTCCGACCTCGGCGGCACGATGCGCCTCGGCTCGCAGAAGTGCCCGGTGCAGCCCGGCACCCTGGCCGCGCGCATCTATGGCCCGGAGGTCAACGAGCGGCACCGGCACCGCTACGAGGTGAACAACATCTACGTCCCGCAGCTCGAAGCGCAGGGCTACCGCGTGTCGGCGCGCACGCCGACCGAGAACCTGCCGGAGATCATGGAGCTGCCGATGCACCCGTTCTTCATCGGCGTGCAGTTCCACCCCGAGTTCACGTCCACGCCGCGCACCGGCCACCCGCTGTTCAGCGCGTTCATCCACGCCGC
>CAYGXL010000061.1:0-7041 GCA_964353935.1 uncultured Burkholderiaceae bacterium
ATTGCGTCCCGTCCTGCGCACCACGCGCGGCATCCAGACCAGCGACGGCGCCGGCGTGCGGCTGCGCCGCTTCCTGGGCGGCGGCAGCGGCCTGCCGTCGATCGATCCCTTCCTGATGCTCGATCACTTCGACAGTCCGCGCGCGCAGGACTACATCGCCGGCTTCCCGGAGCATCCGCACCGCGGCTTCGAAACCGTGACGTACATGCTCGCCGGTCGCATGCGCCACCGCGACAACAAGGGCGGCGAGGGCGTGATCGAGGCGGGCGGCATCCAGTGGATGACGGCCGGGCGCGGGCTCGTGCACTCGGAGATGCCGGAGCAGGCCGAGGGCCTGATGCGCGGCTTCCAGCTCTGGGTGAACCTGCCGGCGAAGGACAAGATGACCGCGCCCGGTTACCAGGAGTTTCCGGCGTCGCGGATGCCGGTCGAGGTGCGTGACGGCGGCGTGCGCGTCAAGGTCATCACCGGGTCGACATCGCGCGGCACGGCGGGGCCGGTGACCGCCGCAGCGACGGATGCCCGCTACTTCGACGTCGAACTGCCGGAAGGCGCGACGTTCGACGAGGCACTTCCGCCGGGACATGCCGCCTTCGTCGTCGTGCACGAGGGCGTGGTCTCCATCGGCGGCCACGAAGTGTCCGGCGTCGGACTGGCCCAGCTCGGCGACGGCGCCGGCGTCCGGTTCACGGCAATCGGCGGACCGGCGAAGGCCCTGCTCATCGCAGGCCGGCCGCTGAACGAGCCCGTGGCCTGGCACGGTCCCTTCGTGATGAACACGACGGCCGAACTGATGCAGGCGATCGAGGACTACCAGGCCGGCCGGTTCTGACCGGCCGCGCGGGCCTCAGTTCGCGAGGGGAATCGCCTTCGCGGTTTCGTAGCGCTGGATGGCCTGGACCTTGTTTTCGATCTGGACGTACCGCGCCGCCTTGATGCCGGGCAGGACCTTCGATGCTTCCTTGAAGTGCTTCTCGCGCATCTTCGACTCGGTGACGTTCGCGGCCAGCACGACGCGGGCGAGACGCGCCGCGTTCGCGTCGGTCATCGACTTCTCCGCCGCGATGTAGTCGCGCACCGCCAGCGCGTACTCGCGATGCGGGACGTCGAGCTCGCGCTGGAACTTCTCGTACAGCGGCCAGAACTTCTTCGCCTCCGCGGCCGTCAGGTTCAGCGACTTCTCGACGACGCCCTTCTTGTCGGCCTGGATCTTCGCGAGCAGGACGGCCGGATCCTCGGCCATTTGCGCCCAGGCCGGCGAAAGCATGAGGGCCAGGGTCGTGCACACCGCAGTCAGCAGCTTCTTCATCTGTTCTCTTGCCTCGTGGATGACGGTGACGTGTTGCCGGCGCGAACGATAGCCGATTGCGTTGGCCGCAAGACGGCACGGCGAAACCGGAGCAGCGCGCCGCGCCGGTCCGTGTCGTGCACGTCCCGCCGCTACTCTTCTTCGACCTGCTTGCGCTTGCTCTGGTACTCGGTCGCCAGGTGCTGCTGGATCTGCGGCGGCGCGAGTTCGTAGTGCGACAGCGACATGGACCACGACGCGCGCCCCTGCGTCATCGCCTTCAGTCGCGCTGAGTAGCCCTCGAGTTCACCCAGCGGGGCCTGCCCCTCGACCACGAGCACGCCGGGCGCCATCGCGCGCGTGCCCTTGATCTGGCCGCGCCGCGAAGACAGGTCGCCGGCGACGTCGCCCATGAAGGACTCCGGCGCCTCGACCTCGAGGTTGACGATCGGCTCCAGCACGACGGGACGCGCCTTCGTCAGCGCGTCGAGGAACGCCTTGCGGCCCGCCGAGACGAACGCGATTTCCTTCGAGTCGACCGGGTGGTGCTTGCCGTCGTACACGGTGACGCGCACGTCCTGCATCACGAAGCCGGCCGTCGGTCCCGCCGTCAGCACCGACTCCACGCCCTTCTGGACCGCGGGAATGAAGTTGTAAGGGATGACGCCGCCCTTGACCTGGTCGACGAACTCGAAGCCGGTGCCGCGCGGCAGCGGATCGATGCGCAGGAAGACCTCGCCGAACTGGCCCGCGCCGCCTGTCTGCTTCTTGTGGCGCGCGTGGCCCTCGGCCGGCGCGCTGATCGTCTCGCGGTACGGCACGCGCGGCGGCCGCGTCTCGACCTCGACCTTGTACTGCTGCGCCATGCGCTCGAGCGCCGAGCGGATGTGCAGCTCGCCGAGCCCGCGCAGCACCGTCTCGTTCAGCGTCGAGTCGTGCTCGACGACGAGCGTCGGGTCCTCCGCCGTCATCTTGTTCAGCACCTCGGAGATCCGCTGCTCGTCGCCGCGTCGCTTCGGCTGGATCGCCACGCCGCTCATCGGGGTCGGGAACTCCAGCGGCCGCATGTGGATCTGGTCCTCGTCGTGCGAGTCGTGCAGCACGCAGTCGAACTCGATCTCGTCGACCTTCGCGACGGCGGCGATGTCGCCGGGAACCGCCGAAGGCACGTCGACCGTCTTTCCTCCCTGCAGCATCAGCAGGTGACCCACCTTGAACGGCTTGCGGCCGCTGCCGATGAAAAGCTGAGTGTCCTTGGTGATCGTGCCCTGGTGCACGCGGAAGATGCCGAGCTTGCCGACGTACGGGTCGACCACCACCTTGAAGACGTGCGCCAGCACGTGCTTCTTCGGATCTGGAACCGAACGGAACTCCTCGACCGGCTGGCCGTCGACCATCTCGCCCTTGTAGAAGAGCGGCGGGTTGCCCTCGGTGGGGTTCGGCAGCAGCTTCTCGAAGATGTTCATCAGTTCCGGAAGGCCGGCGCCGTTGCGCGCCGACACGAAGCACACCGGAACGAGGTGGCCTTCTCGCAGCGCCTGCTCGAACGGCGCGTGCAGCTGCGCAGGATCGAGTTCCTCGCCCTGCTCGAGGTACTTCGCCATCAGTTCCTCGTCGACCTCGACCACCTGGTCGATCAGCGCCTGGTGGGCGGAGGCGACGGAGGAGAAATCGGAATCGCCCGCCGGGTTGAAGAAGCAGTCGACGACCTTCGTGCCGTTCGCGGCCGGCAGGTTGATCGGCAGCACTTCCTTGCCGAACATCGCGCGCAGGTCTTCCAGCAGGCGCGGCAGGTCGACGTTCTCGGCGTCGATCTTGTTGACGACCAGCAGGCGGCACAGCTTGCGTTTCGCGGCCCAGTCCATCATGCGCGACGTGATCATCTCGATCCCGGTCTGCGCGTTGACGACGATCGCGGCGGTCTCGACGGCATCGAGCGCGCCGATCGCCTGGCCGATGAAGTCCGGGAACCCCGGCGTGTCCAGCAGGTGCACGCGGGTCGCCGGCATGTCCAGGTGCAGCACCGAGGTGCGCAGCGAGTGCAGGAAGCTCTTCTCGAGCGGGTCGGAGTCGCTGACCGTCGATCCCTTCTCCACGCTGCCGGCCGCCGGAATCGCGCCGGTCGCCAGCAGCAGCGCTTCCGCCAGCGTGGTCTTGCCTGCACTGCCGTGGCCCAGCAGGGCCACGGTCCTGATGTTCTCCGTCGTATAGGGCATGGTGTTCTTCTCTCCTCGGGATTCTTCTGCATCAGCGACGCAACTCAGCGACGTTACGCCGCGGCGGCTGGGCTGTCAGCCGGGGACGTTGACCGGCCTCAACAACCCCGCGCCCGTGAGCGTCAAGGCTATCCTAGCCACTCGTACCCGAACGACGGAGCGCGCAATGGATCGGCAGATGCTGAAGCAGCTGGCCAGCTGGGTGGACCCGTACCGGGTGACCGACGGCTCGAAGTTCCGTTTGGCGCGGATCGATCCTGCCGACACCGCCGGCCTGAAATCGGAGTCGAAGCGGCAGGCGGCCCAGAGGCTGGCCGACGGCGTCCGCTGGCTTGCGGCCGAGCAGGACAAGCTCTACGCGCAGGACCGCCGCTCGCTGCTGCTGGTCTTCCAGGCGATGGATGCGGCGGGCAAGGACGGCACGATCAAGCACGTGATGAGCGGAGTGAACCCGCAGGGCTGCCAGGTGGTCGCGTTCAAGCAGCCGTCGCCCGAGGACCTCGATCACGACTGGATGTGGCGCTGCTGGAAGCACCTGCCGGAGCGCGGCCGGATCGGCATCTTCAACCGGTCCTACTACGAGGAAGTGCTGGTGGTGCGGGTCCACCGCGAAATCCTCAACGCGCAGAAGCTGCCGCCCGGGGCGGTCACGAAGAAGATCTTCCGCGAGCGCCTGCGCGACATCGCGCGCTTCGAGGATTACCTGCACCGCAACGGCACGACCGTGCTCAAGTTCTACCTGCACGTCTCGAAGGACGAACAGAAGAAGCGCTTCCTCGAGCGGCTCGACGAGCCGGAGAAGAACTGGAAGTTCGCCGCCGGCGACGTCAAGGAGCGCGCGCTCTGGGACGACTACATGGAGGCGTACGAGGACGCGATCCGCGCGACGGCGACGAGGGACTCGCCGTGGTTCGTGGTGCCGGCCGACAACAAGTGGTTCACGCGGCTCGTCGTCGCGGGCGCGATCGTCGAGGCGCTCGAGAAGATGGACCTCGCCTATCCGGCCGTCACGCCGGCGCAGCGGGCGGAACTGGCGAGCGCGCGCGAGGCGCTGCTCGCCGGTTGAGCCCGAGACCGAGCCTCAGACGCCGCCGATGCAGACGTACTTCAGCACCAGGTACTCGTCGATGCCGTACTTCGAGCCTTCGCGGCCGATGCCGGACTGCTTGACGCCGCCGAACGGCGCGACCTCGTTCGAGATGATCCCGGTGTTGACGCCCACCATGCCGTACTCGAGCGACTCGGCGATCCGGAACACCCGACCCACGTCGCGCGAGTAGAAGTACGCGGCGAGGCCGAACTCGGTGGCGTTCGCCGCGTCGATCGCTTCCTGGTCCGTCGAGAACCTGAAGACCGGGGCCACGGGCCCGAACGTTTCCTCGCGCGCCACGAGCATGTCGCGCGTGACATCGGCCAGCACGGTCGGCTGGAAGAACGTTCCCCCCAGCGCGTGGCGCTGGCCGCCGGTCACGATCCGGGCGCCCTTGGACTGCGCGTCGGCCACGTGCGCCTCGACCTTCGCGAGCGCGTTGGCGTCGATCAGAGGGCCCTGCTGCACGCCGCCCTCGAAGCCCGAGCCGACCTTCAGCTGCGCCGCCTTCTCGGCGAGTCGCTCGACGAAGGCGTCGTAGATCTTCGCGTGCGCGTAGAACCGGTTGGTGCAGACGCAGGTCTGGCCGGCGTTGCGGTACTTGGACAGCAGCGCCCCCTCGATGGCGGCATCGAGGTCGGCGTCGTCGAACACGATGAACGGCGCGTTGCCACCGAGCTCGAGCGACAGCTTCTTCAGCGTCGGCGCGCTCTGCTGCATCAGGATGCGGCCGACCGCGGTCGATCCGGTGAAGGACAGCTTGCGAACGACGGGCGAGTCGCACAGCACCTTGCCGACGGCGATCGAATTCTGCTCGTCGGCGGTGACGATGTTGAACACGCCGGCCGGGAAGCCGGCGCGCTGCGCGAGTTCGGCCAGCGCAAGCGCGGACAGTGGCGTCTGCTCGGCCGGCTTGACGACGACCGTGCATCCGGCCGCGAGCGCCGGCGCGACCTTGCGCGTGATCATCGCGTTCGGGAAGTTCCACGGCGTGATCGCGGCGGCCACCCCGATCGGCTCCTTCAGCACCAGCAGCCGCTTGTCGTTGGCGACCGTCGGGATGGTGTCGCCGTATACGCGCTTGGCCTCCTCGGCGAACCACTCGATGAACGACGCCCCGTAGACGACTTCGCCACGGCTTTCGCTCAGGGGCTTGCCCTGCTCGGCGGTCATCAGCTTCGCCAGGTCTTCCTGGCTGGCGAGGATCAGCTCGAACCACTTCCGCAGCACGGCCGCGCGCTCCTTGGCCGTCTTGCCGCGCCACGCCGGCATCGCCCTGGCCGCCGCCGCGATCGCCTGCGCCGCTTCGGCCGGCCCGGCATTGGCGACCTCCGCCAGCTTGACTCCGTCGGCGGGGTTGTGGACGGCGAAGCGCGCGCCCGATGAAGCGGGCACCCAGGCTCCATCGATGAACGAATCGGTCTTCAGCAACGCGCCGTCCGCAAGCGCCGGCAACCCCACCTTCTGCAACATGGCACCTCCCGCAGGCAATTGAAGTAAAGAATACCCCCGCGCCTCGGTACACTCGATCCGGGCTCTCTCTCACGCTCCGGCATGAAGTTCGACCAGCTGCCATCCGACCTGAGGAATTGGTTCCGCGACATGATCGTTCGCCGGACCAGTCGCGACGAACTGCTCCGCGCCCTGCTGGCCGCCGGTTACCAGAAGCGGATGGCGGAGGACGCGGTGACGGCCGCGGTATCGGCGATCCCGGTTCCTCCTCCCGCGCCCGAACCGGCGCCGTCAGCCGCGCCCGCCCACTCGGCGTCGACGTCGCCGACTGGCGCGGCCGCAGACGCGCGGTCCTTCAGCGAGCAGCTGGCCCAGTCGCCCAACGCGTTGGAAACGGCCGACCGGGAAGTGTCGATCCTGTTCGCGCTCGCGGCGCCGCGGGTGATCCTGTTCGGCAACCTCCTGGCTCCGGAGGAGTGTGACGAGCTCATCGAACTGTCGCGCAGCAAGCTCGCGCGGTCGAGCGTGGTGAACGCCGCCACCGGCAGCTATGACGTGCACCCGCATCGCACGAGCGCGGGCACGCACTTCGCCCGCGGCGAGAACGAGCTGATCAGGCGCATCGAGGCGCGCATCGCGGATCTCGTGCAGCTTCCCGTCGAGCGCGGCGAGCCGCTGCAGATCCTGCACTACCAGCCGGGCGGCGAGTACAAGCCTCACTTCGACTACTTCGATCCGGCGCAGCCGGGCAACGAGGTCGTGCTGCAGCACGGCGGCCAGCGGGTGGCCACGCTGGTGATGTACCTCAACGACGTGGAGTCGGGAGGCTCGACGGTCTTCCCCGAGGTCGGGCTCGACGTGCTGCCGCGCCGGGGCCACGCGGTGTACTTCGCCTACACCACCGAGGAAGGCCAGCTCGACAAGCGCTCGCTGCACGGCGGCAGCCCGGTCAGCGCCGGAGAGAAGTGGATCGCGACGAAGTGGTTCCGGCAGCG
>CAYGXL010000061.1:7141-14141 GCA_964353935.1 uncultured Burkholderiaceae bacterium
GGCGAAAAAAAGCCGCGACCGAAGCCGCGGCTCTTTCGAAGGGATCAGGCCTTACAGCGGCTTGATCTGCGAGGCCTGCGGGCCTTTCGGGCCCTGCTTGACCACGAACTCGACCGCCTGGTTCTCCTGCAGCGTCTTGAAGCCGCTGCCGACGATCTCGCTGTAATGCGCAAAAAGGTCAGCGCCGCCGCCGTCCGGGGTGATGAAGCCAAAACCCTTGGACTCGTTGAACCACTTCACTTTTCCACTAGCCATGACGTTACGTTTCCTTAATGGATTGCGCGGAAGTCACATGACGTCCGTCGCTGCGCAAGCGGATCAAGCAACGTAACCCGGGTGAGATCAAAGGCCACTGGCACCGAAGCGCCAGCGCAAAGATGAGCCGAAGGAGTACAAAACTTGAAGCGAATGCAGCGTGGAGGCTACGCAAGTGGCGGCCGTTTGTCGAGTCGGGATGGGGACGTCCTTCCGGCATGCCTCGTTGAGTAAGATGCCGACGGACGGCGGGTCCGACCGGTCCCAAGAGCCGGCATCCGCGACAGGCAGTCGCGGCCGACGGGCGCCGGACAGGGGAAATTGCATGCGAGCAAAGTGGAAGGCGGCGGGTTGGAGCATCGCCGTGGCGGCCCTGGCCGCCGGGATGGCCGGCTGCGGTGACAAGCAGGACGCGGCCAAGGCACCGCCGCCGCCCCCGGAAGTCCAGGTCGTGAAGGCGCGCAGCGAGACCGTGCCCGTTCGTCGCGAGTACGTCGGCAACGTCACGGCGTACCGCTCGGTGCAGGTGCGGGCACGGGTTGAGGGCATCCTCGAGAAGCGGCACTTCGTCGAGGGCAGCGACGTCAAGCCCGGCCAGCTTCTGTACACGATCGATCCGCTGAACTACGAAGCGCAGCTGCGCGACGCCGAGGCCGAGCTCGCGCGCGCCGAAGCGCAGCTCGCCAATGCGCGGACGAAGGAGTCCCGCTACGCCCCGCTGGTCAAGGAAGAGGCCGTCAGCCGGCAGGACTATGACGATGCCGTCACCCAGATGCAGAGCGCGGAGGCCCAGGTCAAGTCGGCACGCTCGGCGCTGGATCGATCGAAGCTGAACCTCGGCTACACGAAGGTGGTCGCCACCGAGTCGGGGCGCATCGGCATGTCGCAGGTCCCGGAAGGCGCGCTGGTCGGCAAGGGCGAGCCGACCCTGCTCGCGACGATCGACAAGCTCGATCCGATCTACGTCACCTTCACGATTCCGGACCGTGACGCGCTCGCCTTTCGCCGCGCTCTCGACAGCGGCGAGATCAAGGAAGCGAAGGGCGACACGGCGCGCTTTCTTCTGCCTGACGGGTCCGACTACAAGCAGGCCGGGCGCATCGACTTCACCGACACGCAGATCAACCGCGACACCGGAACCGTCACGCTCCGGGCCGTGCTGCCGAACGCGAGCCCGAGGCTGCAGCCCGGCATGTTCATCCGCGTGCAGCTGACCGCGGGCGAGCGCCCGAACACGGTCCTGATTCCCCAGCGCGCCGTGCTGAAGGTGCCCAACGGGCACGTGGCCTACGTCGTCAACGCGGCGAACAAGGTCGAGCGCCGCGACCTCGTCGTCGGCGAGTGGGTCAAGGACGACTGGGTGATCGAGAAGGGCCTGGTCGCCGGCGACACCGTGGTCGTCGACGGCATCCAGCGGATCCAGCCCGGCATGACCGTGCGCCCGTCGCCGTACCAGCCGAAGCCGGCCGGCGCGCCCGCCGCGCCGCCCGCTCCCGCGCCCGCCGCCGCTCCCGCGAAGAAGTAGGAGGAGCGCATGCAATTCTTCGTCGACCGCCCGGTCTTCGCGACCGTCATCGCGTTCATCATCTCGCTGGTCGGCCTGATCGCGATTCCCCAGCTGGCGGTCGAGCAGTACCCGAACGTGGCACCGCCGCAGGTCGCCGTGACGGCGACCTATCCCGGCGCCTCGCCCGAGCTGCTGGAAAACGTCGTCGCCGCGCCGCTGGAGCGCGAGATGAACGGCGTCAGCGGCCTGCTGTACATGGAGTCGACGTCGTCCTCTTCGGGCCTGATGCAGCTCAAGGTGGTGTTCGAGCCCGGCACCGACCTCGACCTCGCGACGGTGGAGGTCAACAACCGCGTGAAACGGGTCGAGCCGTTGCTGCCGCAGGTCGTGCTCGAGAACGGCGTGCGCGTCGACAAGACGAATCCCGCGCTGCTGCTGATCGTCACGATGCAGAGCAAGACCGGCCAGTTCGACGCCGAGTACCTGTCGAACCTCGCGAACAGCAGCGTCCTGCCGGAGATCAAGCGGATCGGCGGCGTCGGCGACGTCACGCTGTTCGGCTATCCGTACGCGATGCGCATCTGGCTGAACCCGGACCAGCTGGCGCAGTACCGCCTCACGGTCGCGGACGTCTCGAACGCGGTCCGCGAGCAGAACCAGAACTACGCGGTCGGCGAGATCGGCACGACGCCGTCGCCGAGCGGGCAGGTGCTGACCTTTCCGGTCCAGACGAGCGGAACGCTGGTCGATCCTTCGCAGTTCGCCGACATCATCGTGCGGGCGGCGCCCGATGGGTCGGTGGTGCGGGTGCGCGACGTCGCGCGCGTGGAACTCGGCTCGGAGGACTACCAGATCAGCCTGCGCCTGAACGGCCAGCCTGCGACCGGCCTGGGCATCTACCTGCGACCGGGCGGCAACGCGCTCGCCACCGCGGAGCAGGTGCGCGCCAGGATGCAGCAACTGTCGTCGAGCTTCCCGAGCGACGTCGAGTGGCGGGTGCCGTACGACACGACGGTGTTCGTCAACGCGTCGATCGAACTGGTGATGCACACGTTCATCGAGGCCTTCGTGCTCGTGCTGATCGTCGTGTACCTGTTCCTCGGCAGCATGCGCGCGACGCTGATCCCGATGCTCGCCATCCCGGTGTCGCTGGTCGGCACGATGGCCGGCCTGCTGCTGATGGGCTTCTCGATCAACATGCTGACGCTGTTCGGCCTCGTGCTGGCCATCGGCATCGTGGTCGACGACGCGATCGTGGTGGTCGAGGCGGTCGAGAAGATCATGCACGACAAGGGGCTCGATCCCCGCGCCGCGGCGCGCGAGGCGATGAAGGGCATTGGCGGCGCCATCGTCGGCGTGACCGCGGTGATCTGCGCGGTGTTCGTGCCGGTGGCCTTCATGGGCGGCGTCACGGGAACGCTGTACAAGCAGTTCGCCGTCACGATCACCATCTCGACGCTGCTGTCGGCCGTCACCGCGCTGACGCTGACCCCGGCGCTGTGCGCGCTGATCCTCAAGCCGGGCATGCGCAAGCCGAAGCCGATCCTCGCCTTCGACCGGTTCTTCGAGAAGGTCACCGCGCGGTATGTCGCCGGCGTCGGTGGCGTGATCAAGCGCGCGCTGCGCGCGGCGATCGTCTACGCGGTCATCATCGGCGGGCTCGTCTTCCTCTTCCAGACGATCCCCGGCGGCTTCGTGCCGGAGGAGGACAAGGGCACGATGATGGTGGCGATCGACCTGCCGTCCGGCGCTTCCCAGGAGCGCGTGCTCGAGGTGATGAAGCGGGTCGAGGCGATCATCAAGCAGGAGCCGGCGGTGGCCGACGTGATCGGCATCCTCGGTTTCTCGATCTTCTACCGCTACGCGAACCAGGGCTTCATGTACGTGACGCTGAAGGACTGGTCGGACCGTCCCGAACGGGAGAACCACGCGCTGGCGCTGATCGCCCGGACCAACGCGAAGCTCGCGCAGATCCAGGAGGCGCGCGTGTTCGCGCTGAACGAGCCGCCGATCTCCGGGCTGGGGTCGATCGCCGGCTTCGACTACCGGCTCATCGCGCTCGACGGCGACCGCGAGAAACTGAACCAGACGGCGGCGGCCGTGGTCCAGGCGGCCCGGCAGGACGAGCGGCTCGCCGCCGTGCGCAGCGTGGCGGCGCCCGACGTGCAGACGCTGTTCATCGAGGTCGACCGCAACAAGGCGAAGTCGCTCGGAGTGCCGCTGACGGAGGTCTACCAGACCATCGGCGCGATGCTCGGATCGGCGTTCGTGAACCAGTTCACGGCGTTCGGCACCAACCTCAAGGTCAAGCTGCAGTCCGAGCAGGTGTTCCGATCCGATCCCGCCTACCTGTCGCGCTTCTACGTGCGCAACGGCAAGGGCGACATGGTGCCGCTGCCGGTGGTGGCGGCCTCGGAATTCCGCTCGGCGCCGATCGCGCTCAGCCGCTTCAACGGCTACCCGTCGGTGCAGATCAACGGGGTCGCCGCGCCGGGGCGCAGTTCCGGCGAGGCGCTGCTGGCGATGGAGGCCATCTCCGCCGAGAAGCTGCCGCAGGGCATGGCGTTCCAGTGGTCCGGCCAGTCGCTTCAGGAAAGGATCTCCGGCGGCCAGGCCGGGTTCATCTTCCTGCTGTCGTTCGTCTTCGTGTTCCTGTTCCTCGCGGCGCTGTATGAGAGCTGGACGTTGCCGGTGGCGGTGTTCCTGATCGTGCCGATCGGCATCCTCGGCGCGCTGATCGCGCTCGCCATCCGCGGCACGCCGAACGACGTCTTCTTCCAGGTGTCGTTGATCACCCTCGTGGGCCTCGCGGGCAAGAACGGCATCCTCATCGTCGAGTTCGCGAAGCAGCGCTTCGAGGAGGGCCTGAGCGTGATCGACGCCGCGCTCGAGGCCGCGAAGCTGAGGCTGCGACCGATCGTGATGACCTCGCTCGCCTTCATCCTCGGCGTCATTCCGCTGGTCACGGCGAGCGGCGCCGGCGCGGCCACCCAGCACTCGGTCGGCACCGGCATCCTCGGCGGCATGCTCGCCGCGACGCTGGTCGGCGTGTTCTTCACTCCGCTGTTCTACTGGGCGGCGATGACCTACCTCGGAGGAGCCGGGAAGGCGAAGGGCGTGGCGCCGCCGGGGCCCGCGCCGGCCCACGGAGCGCCGGCGAACGTAGGCGCGCACAAGGAGCACGACGAATGAGGCGCGTGCTGCTGCTCGGGACTGTTCTCGGCGCGATGACCGTCGCCGGTTGCTCGTCGACATCGACCGACGCGCGATCCACCGTCGATGTGCCGTCCCAGTGGCGGGGCACGGCGGACCAGGACAAGACGCTTGCCGACCTGCCCTGGGGCGACCTCTTCCGCACGCCGGAACTCGAAGTGCTGGTGCGCGAGGCGCTCGCGAACAACTCGGACCTGCGGATCGCGGCGGAGCGCGTGGAACTGGCCCGCGCGCAGTACGGCTTCGAGCGCTCTGCCTTGTTTCCCGCCGTGCTGGGCGACGCGGCGTATACGCGGGGCCGGCAGCCGTCCGTCGGTCCCGAGAACGTCATCGTGGAGTCGAGCTCGCTCGGGCTCGCCGTGCCGACCTGGGAAATCGACCTGTGGGGCCGCGTGCGCAGTGCGACCGAGGCGGCGCGTCGCCAGTTGCTGGCTTCCGAAGAGACGCGACGCGCGCTGTACATCAGCCTGATCGGCGAGGTGGCGCGGTCCTACCTGACGTTGCTCGATCTCGACTACCAGCTCGAAGTCGCCCGGCGCACGCTCGAGACCCGGCGCGAGTCGCTGCGCGTCGTGAAGGCCCGGTTCGAGGGCGGCATCACCTCGGCGAGCGACCTTCGGCAGGCGGAGTCGAACTACGCGGGCGCCGAGGCCGCCATCGCCGTTCTGCTGCGTTCCCGCACGCAGGCCGAGAACGCACTGTCGATCCTGGTGGGGCGCAACCCCGGACCGATCGTGCGGGCTCCGGGGCGAAACGCCATGGCGACGCCGCCGCAGTTGCCTGCCGGCATGCCGTCCGATCTGCTGAACCGTCGGCCGGACGTGCTGGCCGCCGAGCAGCAGCTGCTGTCGGCCGACGCGAGCATCGACGCGGCGCGCAAGGCTTACTTCCCGGTGATCTCGCTGACGGGCTTCCTCGGGTTCGCGAGTCCCGCGCTCAAGGATCTCTTCGACGACGGCCGCTCGGCGTGGTCCGTGTCGCCCGCGATCACTCTGCCCATCTTCACCGCCGGGCGGTTGAGCGCGAACGTGGAAGCGGCCGAGGCGCAGCAGCGCATCGCGATCGAGCAGTACCGCAAGACGGTGCGCAACGCGTTCCGGGAAGTCGACGACGCGCTGGTGGGGTATCAGCGCTACCTCGAGCAGCGCGAAGCCCTCGGCCGCGTGGTCAAGGCCAACCGCGAGCGCGAGCGGCTCGCCGACCTGCGCTACCGCAACGGCATCACGATCTTCGTCGAGGTGCTGCTCGCGCAGCAGCAGACATTCGAGTCCGAACTGCAGCTGTCACAGGCCAACCGGGCCGTGTACGAGTCGGTCGTGAACCTCTACACGGCGCTGGGAGGTGGATGGCAGCAGGCGACGGCGGCCAACGCCGCGCAGTAGCGCTCGCGCGGAGCGATTCGACGGCTGCCACGGGCCGGAACGCGCGGGCTGCTGCTGCGGTCCCGCTGCAGGCGCGCCTATCGCTGCCCGCGCTCCGACATGGCCCACAGGAGCAGGAAGCAGCCGACCGTGACGGCGCCCAAGCCTCCGAGCAGCAAGGTGCCCGCCTGGAAGTCCCCCACCCAGTAGCGCCCGGCGAGCCGTGCCGCGACCGACACGGCCATGAGCACGATGCCGAGCAGCCCCACCAGTTGTCCTGCCCTCACGAGAAGCGCGTTCATGTCTGTTCTCCTTTCGTCCGCATCGACGGTGCGCGCGGTCCTGGCCGGACCGGCACGAGGCGTGAACCTACACCACCTGTGAAGAACAAGGGGCGCGCGCGGCGTCGATCGATCGTGCGAATGCCGCGCAAGCCATCGCGCGCAAGCCATCGCGCGCAAGCCATCGAAGAGTGAGGAGTGTTGGTGGGTCGTGCAAGATTCGAACTTGCGACCAACGGATTAAAAGTCCGCTGCTCTACCGACTGAGCTAACGACCCCCTGCTGAACGGGAAGCGCGCGGAAGAGCGTGGCGTTCTCGTCGAGAGCTCGAAATTATGCCGTAGCGCACAAGGGCCGGTCAAACCCGAGGGCAGGACGCGCTT
>CAYGXL010000062.1:0-14073 GCA_964353935.1 uncultured Burkholderiaceae bacterium
GCGGCATCGTCATCGTCGTCGGCGCGACCGGCTCCGGCAAGTCGACCACGCTCGCTGCGATGGTCGGCTACCGCAACGAGAACAGCCACGGGCACATCATCACGATCGAAGACCCGATCGAGTATGTGCACCCGCACAAGAACTGCATCATCACCCAGCGCGAGGTCGGGGTCGACTGCGAGAGCTGGCAGGTTGCGCTGAAGAACACCCTGCGCCAGGCGCCCGACGTGATCCTGATCGGCGAAGTTCGCGAGCGCGAGACGATGGAGCACGCGATCGCGTTCGCCGAAACCGGCCACCTGGTGATGTGCACGCTGCACGCGAACTCCACCAACCAGGCGCTCGACCGCATCATCAACTTCTTCCCGGAAGACCGTCGCCAGCAGCTGCTGATGGACCTGTCGCTGAACCTGAAGGCGACGATTTCGCAGCGCCTGCTGCCGTTCAAGGACCGCAAGGGCCGCATACCGGCGATTGAACTGCTGATCAACAGTCCGCTGATCGCCGACCTGATCTTCAAGGGGGAGGTGCAGGAGATCAAGGAAGTGATGAAGCGCTCGCGCGAGCAGGGCATGGTCACGTTCGACCAGTCGCTGTTCGACCTGCACGAGCACGAGCAGATCTCCTACGAAGACGCGCTGCGCAACGCCGACTCCGTCAACGACCTGCGCCTGCAGATCAAGCTGAACTCGAAATTGGGCGGCGGCATCGCGGGCATCCACAAGGGCATCGAGCATCTGGGGCTTGCCGGCTAGGCCGGCAAGCCCCAGATGCTCTCCAAACACGGGCGTTGCCCGTGTTTGTGAGCCCATTCGGCTTTCCCACTCCCCCATCCCCTCGCCCAAGGGCGAGGGGTGGTGGTCAGGAAATCGGGCGGCTCGTGCCGCCCGATTTCGTTTCGACGAGGATCCAAAGCGGTGTTGCGAAATCGACGCGGACGCGTCGCTCGCGGAAGGCGGGGATCGGCGGGTGCGGCTTTCCGGGGCGGCGAGCAGCGGAGGCAAAGGGTCGGCGCGCGCCAGCGCGCTCGTCAACTGATTCGCCGCCTCCTGTCCGAGCGTAGTGAGCGAAGCGAACGCAGCGAGTCAGGCGGCGCGACCCTTTGCCGAGCAGCGCAGCGAAGTCGGCGCGCCAGCGCCGACCGCCCCGGAGCCGCGCCCGCCGATCCCCGCCTTCCGCGCCGCCGTCCACGTAAACTGCCCGCACGACAGGGGAGACACCATGACGACCGTCTACGACTTTTCCGCGCATACCCTGACAGGCAAGCCGCGCAAGATGTCCGATTTCAAGGGCAGCGTGCTGCTCGTGGTGAACACGGCGAGCAAGTGCGGCTTCACGCCGCAGTACGCCGGCCTCGAAGCGCTGTACAGGAAGTACAGGGACAAGGGGCTCGTCGTGCTCGGGTTTCCGAGCAACCAGTTCGGCGAGCAGGAGCCCGGCCCGGACAGCGAGATCGCCGAGTTCTGCGAGATGAACTACGGAGTGACTTTCCCGATGTTCGCCAAGGTCGACGTCAACGGCGCCGGGGCGCACCCGCTGTTCAAGTACCTCACGTCCAGCAAGAAGGGGCTGCTCGGCTCTCAGGCGATCAAGTGGAACTTCACGAAGTTCCTCGTCGGGCGCGACGGCACCGTGCTGGAGCGCTACGCGCCGACGACGAAGCCGGAAGACATCGAGGCCGACATCGAGAAGGCGCTGGTCGCGTGATCGGCGCGCTTTCGGCGCGGTGACGCGCGCGTCGCGGCCGGGCGCACGCTGGCCTTGGCCCCGGCTGCGTCGCAGCCTGATCAGCTGCCCGCGACGGCGCGCGGCCGGTAGCCGCCCTTGACGAGCGCGAAGCGGAAGAAGCGGCACTCGAGCGGCCCGTTGTAGAGCACGGGCTTGCGCGTCTCCTGCAGGCGCATCTGCCGCGGCAGGTCGCGATCGGACGTCAGCAGCCAGGCGTCCCAGCCTGCGAACGCCTGCTTCAGGCGATCGCCGACGTCCGCCATCATCCGTGGCACGGTTGCCGAACGCGGGGCGCTCTGCTCGCCGTACGGCGGATTCGCAATGATCATCCCGTGTTCGGCCGGCGCCTCCACCTGCCGCGCATCGCACGCCGCGAACGCGAGTCGCCCATCGTCGAGCCAGCGCTCGAGGCCGGCCAGCCGCGCGTTCTCGATCGCCTGCTCGACGACGCGCGTCGAGATGTCGGACCCGCGGAGCACGGCCTGGGCATCGTCCCGGACGCCGGCGCGAGCGGCGTCCTTGAGCGTGCGCCACGCATGGGAGTCGAAGCCTTTCAGGCGCTCGAATGCGAAGTGGCGGCTCAAGCCGGGCGCGCGGCCGCTCGCGATCGTGGCGGCCTCGATCACGATCGTCCCGCTGCCGCAGAACGGATCGAGCAGCGGAACGTCTGGAGTCCAGCCGGCGAGCGCCAGCAGGCCGGCCGCCATGTTCTCCTTCAGCGGGGCCTCGCCCTTGTCGGCGCGCCAGCCGCGCTTGAAGAGCGGCTCGCCGGACAGGTCGACATACAGCGTCACCGTGGCTTCGTCGAGGAAGGCGAACACGCGCACGTCGGGCTGCGTGCGGTCGATCGACGGACGTTCGCCGGCGACGTCCCGCATGCGATCGACGATGCCGTCCTTGACTCGCAGCATGGCGAACTCGAGGCTCGCGAGCGGCGAGCGGACGGCCGTGACGTCGACACGCAGCGTCTGCTGCGGCGTCATCAGGTCCTGCCACCGCACTTCCTGCGTGGCGTCGTACAGGTGCTGCTCGTTGCGGTAGCCGCGCCGGCCCACCTGCCACAGCACGCGGCTCGCGATGCGCGAGTGCAGGTTGGCGGCGTAGCCCGTCTTCAGCGTTCCCGTGAAACCCACTCCGCCGGACTCGGTCCGGATTTCCGTGGCTCCGGTGTGCTGCAGTTCGCCGGCCAGCACCGGCTCGAGCCCGCGCGGACACACCGCGAAGAAGGTCTGCGGCTTCAAGGGGTTCGGGGCTGGTCGGGTGAACTGCGCGGCGGGGCCGGGCGTCAGCGCGCGAGCGCGCGCTCGAGGAAGTCCAGCCGATCCTGGCCCCAGAACAATTCGTCCTGATAGACATAGGTCGGCGACCCGAACACGCCGCGGGCGATCGCCTCCTGCGAGTGCTGGACGTAACGCGCCGCGACTTCCGCCGAGCGCGCGTGCGCAATCAGGCTGGTGGCGTCGAGGCCGCGCCCGGCGAGCACCTCGGCCAGTGTGGCGGCGTCGCCGATGTTCCGCTCCTCCGCCCACACGGCCCGCAGCAGGTCGCCGGCGACATCGAGCGCCGCGTCGGCGCCGTGGCGTTCCAGCACGGCGAGCACCGTGGTCGCCGGCGCCTCCGCCGGGACCGGGAAGAACTTCGGCTCGATCGTCAGCGGCATGCCGAGGAATTCGCGCCACCGCTTCAGCTCCATCAGGCGGTACGCGCGACGCTGCGGCGGGCGGTCCTTCAGCGCGACGCCGCCCGAGACCGGGAACACCTTGCCGAGATCCATCACCCGCAGGTGGACCTGCGCGCCGTGCCGGGCGCAGACCGCGCGGAATCGATCGTGGCCGAGATAGGTCCACGGCGAGACCGGGGTCATGTAGTAGTCGACAACCTTGGACATGGGAACCTCAGAAGGGCTTGACGACGGCCAGCACGACGATCGCCGTCAGCAGCAGCACCGGAACCTCGTTGAACCACCGGAACCATACATGGGACCGGGAAGGGCCCCCATGCGCGAACCGGGTGTACAGCACGCCGCACCAGCCGTGATAAGCGATCAGCATCAGCACCAGCAGGAGCTTTGCCTGCATCCAGCCGGTCTTCATCACCGCGCCCTGGCCCAGCAGCCACATGCCGAGCACGACGGCGATCAAGGCGAGCCCGGTCATGAAGACCAGCAGCTTACGCGCCATCAGCAGCAGCCGAGCGCGGGTGGCGTCGTCGTCGACCATCGCCAGGTTGACGTAGATGCGCGGCAGGTAGAACAGTCCCGCGAACCAGCAGACGACGAAGACGACGTGGAACGCCTTGATCCAGAGGTACGCATTGCCCATGCGATGGCCGATCGTAGGAGGCGGTTCGGGGCAGGGCTACGTGCGGACTTCGCCGTTGCCGAAGACGATGTACTTCAGCGAAGTCAGCCCTTCGAGCCCGACCGGCCCGCGCGCGTGGAGCTTGTCGTTGGAGATGCCGATCTCCGCTCCCAGCCCGTACTCGAAACCGTCCGCGAATCGGGTCGAGGCATTGACCATCACCGACGCGGAATCGACTTCGCGCAGGAAGCGCATCGCCGTCGACCAGTTCTCGGTGACGATCGCGTCGGTGTGCTTGCTGCCGTACGTGTTGATGTGGCGGATCGCATCCTCCACGCCGGGCACGGTCGCGATCGACAGGATCGGCGCCAGGTACTCGGTGGTCCAGTCCGCGTCCGTCGCGTCCTTGACGCCGGCAATCCCCGCCGCTTCGAGGATCGCGCGCGACTCGGGGCAACAGCGCAGCTCGACGCCCTTGGCGCGGTACAGGCGGCCGAGCGGCGGCAGCACGCGCGGCGCGACGGACTGCGCGACCAGCAGCGTCTCCATCGTGTTGCAGGTGCCGTAGCGCTGCGTCTTGGCGTTGTCGGCGATCGCGATCGCCTTGTCGAGGTCGGCGTCGCCGTCGACGTATACGTGGCACACGCCGTCGAGGTGCTTGATCATCGGCACGCGCGACTCGCGCATCAGCCGCTCGATCAGCCCTCGCCCGCCGCGGGGAACGATGATGTCGACGTACTCGGGCATGCCGGCGAGGAGCCCCACCGCCGCGCGATCGGTGGTGTCGACGAGCTGCACCGCGTCGGCGGGCAGCCCGGCCTCGATCAGCGCCTCTCGCACGATGCCCGCGAGCAGCCGGTTGCTCTCGATCGCCTCCGAGCCGCCGCGGAGGATCGCCGCGTTGCCGCTCTTGATCGTCAGCGCGGCCGCGTCGATCGTCACGTTCGGGCGGCTCTCGTAGATGATGCCGATGACGCCCAGCGGGACGCGCATGCGGCCCACACGGATACCGCTCGGACGCGGCTTCACCTCGAGGATCTCGCCGATGGGGTCCGGCAGCTGCGTCACCTGGTTCAGCCCCTCGATCATCTGCGTGATCGCGCGGTCGTTCAGCGTCAGGCGGTCGACCATGGCCGGCTCGAGCCCGTTGCGCCGCGCTCGTTCCACGTCGAGGCCATTGGCCGCCTTCAGCAGGTCGCGTCGCTCGTGGATCAGGCGGGCCGCGTGGCGCAGGGCACTGTCCTTGGCGGCGCCGCTCGCCGCCGCGATGCGCGCCGCCGCCGATCGAGCCGTCTTGCCGACGAAGGTCATGTACGCCGCCAGGTCGCCGTCGAATTGCTGGGCAACCAGGTCGGAGCTGCGTGGTGCGACGGATGCGGTCATCGGGCGGCGGCTGGCGCGGCGCTCATGGCCGCGATGCTGAGGGCGAGATCCGTCAATTCTAGCCACGCGTCGCTGTCGGACTCCGGAGCGCGCAGGCCCTTGGCCAGGCGGTCGATCTGCGCGGCCCGCTCGAGGCCGTCGGCGAGCTCGGGCACCGTTAGCCGTGGCAGCAGGCGCTCGACTAGCCGCTCGCGGGGACCCCACACCCGATTCTCCCGTGCCGCCATCGAGAAGGGGCGGCCGGACTGCACCTGCGCCTTCACCCGGATCAGCGTGCGCAGTTCCTCGCTGATCACCCACAGCACCAGCGGGATGGCCGCGCCCTCGGCTTCGAGTCCGGCCATTGTCTTGCGCACGCGCGCGGCATCGCCGCCGAGCATCGCGAGCGGCAGCTGGAACACGTCGTAGCGCGCGACATCGAGCACGCTGTCGGTCACCTGCGCCAGCGTCAGCTCGCCCGGCGGATGGAGCAGCCCGAGCTTCGCGATCTCCTGGTGGGCCGCGAGGAGGTTGCCTTCGACGCGCTCGGCGATGAACTCCAGCGCCTCGGCTCCGGCCCGCTGCTGCTGCCGCGCGAGCCGCTCGCCGATCCACTGCGGCAGCCGCGCGCGGTCGATCGATTCGATCTCGACCAGCACGCCCGCGCGCTCCAGCGCGGCGACCCAGCGTGCCTCCTTGCCGCGGCGATCGAGCTTCGGCAGCGCGACGATGGTCAGCAGGCCCTCGCCGGACTGCGCGGCGTGCGCCTCGAGGGCGGCGGCGCCGGCGACGCCCGGCTTGCCGCCCGGCAGCCTGATCTCGACGATCTTCCTGTCGGCGAACAGCGACAGCCCGCCCGCTGCTTCCGTCAGCCGCGACCAGTCGAAGCGGCCATCGGCCTGCAGCACTTCGCGTTCGGTATAGCCCTGCCTGCGCGCCGTCGCGCGAATGGCGTCCTGGGCTTCGAGCGCCAGCAGCGGCTCGTCGCTGGCGACCACGAACACCGGCGGCAGCGGTTGCCCGCGGTCCGCCTTCGCCAGCAGCCCGCCGAGGGCGTCACCCCGGAGCTGCATCGAACCGGATTCCCTGCAGCCGCGTCACCATCTGGCGCACGAGGTCGCTCTGCATGTCGCGGTAGAGAAGCGCCTCTTCCGACTCCTTTGCCAGCAGCTCGGACTCGTTGAACGCGATGTCGCGCCGCGCGGTCAAGGTCGTCGGCGCGATCAGCTCGACGCCGCCGGGATCGACGACGCGGAAGGTCGTGCGCAGCCGCAGCTGGTACTCGCGCGCGCGTCCCTGCGCGTTGATCGACAACACCTCGCGCTCGCGCGACTCGCCCAGCAGTTCGAAGATCGCCTGCGCCTGCTTGCGGTCCGTCACGACGACCGCGTTCGTCGACGAGCGCACCACGCGCGAGATCTCGGCGCCGAGCGGCGAGTTGACCGGCAGGGCGAGGAACAGGGTGTCAATCGGCAGCGTCTGCGGGCCGCGCAGCCGGAAGCCGCAGCCGCCCAGGGCAACGACGGCCATGGCGACACCGGCGAGCAGTGCGCGACGGCGCATCAGACGACCACGTTGACGAGCTTGCCGGGCACGACGATCACGCGCTTGACCGCCTGGCCGGCGACGAACTTCTGCACGTTGGCGTCGCCGATCGCCGCCCGCTCGATCGCCGACTTGTCGGCGGCGGCCGGGACGCGGATCGAAGCGCGCAGCTTGCCGTTGACCTGCACGACCAGTTCGATCTCGTCGGTGACGAGCGCGGCCTCGTCGGCCTGCGGCCACGGCGTGTCGATGATCTCGGTGGCGTACTCGGCGGCGTAGCCCAGCTCGTTCCACAGCGCGTGGGTGATGTGCGGGGCCACCGGGTAGAGCGCACGCAGCAGGATGCCGACGCTCTCGCGCAGCAGTGCGGTCTCCACGGTCGAGTCGCCGAGCTTCGCGTCCTCGAGCGCGTTCAGCATCTTCATCGCGGCCGACACGCAGGTGTTGTACTGCATCCGCGAGTAGTCGAAGTCGGCCTGCTTCAGGTTGGCGTGGATGTCGCGCCGCAGGGCCTTTTGCGCCGCGTTCAGCGCGGTCGCGTCGAGCCGCGCCGGCGACTTCAGCGTGTCCCGCCGCTCGCTGCAGAAGGTCCAGAGGCGGCGGAGGAAGCGGTACGTGCCTTCCGCACCCGAGTTGCTCCACGCCGCGCTCTGGTCCGGCGGGCCGGCGAACATCACGAACGCGCGCGCCGTGTCGGCGCCGAACCTGGAGATGATGTCGCGCGGCTCGACGACGTTGTTCTTGCTCTTCGACATCTTCTCGGTGCCGCCGTAGGTCACCGGCTTGCCGTCCTCGCGCGCGGTGACGGTCACCGGACGGCCCTTGTCGTCGTACTCGATGTCGATCTCGGCCGGGTAGAACCAGCGCTTCCTGCCGGCCGCGTCCTCGCGGTAGTAGCAGTCGTGCGTCAGCATGCCCTGCGTGAACAGGCGCTTGAACGGCTCGTCGAACTTCACCAGCCCGAGGTCGCGCATCACCTTGGTCCAGAAGCGCGCGTACAGCAGGTGCAGAACCGCGTGCTCGATTCCGCCGATGTACTGGTCCATCGGCATCCAGTAGTCGTTGCGGCTGTCGACCATCGCGGACGCAGCGTCCGGCGAGCAGTAGCGCATGTAATACCAGGACGAGTCGACGAACGTGTCCATCGTGTCGGTCTCGCGCCGCGCCGGCCGGCCGCACTTCGGGCACGCGCACTTCAGGAAGGGCTCGTACCTGTTCAGCGGGTTGCCGCTGCCGTCCGGGATCAGGTTCTCGGGCAGCACGACCGGCAGATCCTGCTCGGGCACGGGCACGGTGCCGCACGCCTCGCAGTGAACGATCGGGATCGGCGTGCCCCAGTAACGCTGGCGCGAGATGCCCCAGTCGCGCAGCCGGTACTGCACGTGCTTGTCGCCGAGGCCGAGTGCCTTCAGGTCCGCAGCGATCGCATCGGTCGCGGCCTCATGGTCGAGTCCGTCGTACTTGCCCGAGTTGACGCAGGCGCCGCGCAGCTTGTCCGCGTACCACTCCTGCCAGCCGTCGAGCGAGTAGGCCTTGCCCGGCACGTCGATCACCTGCGCGATCGGAATCCCGAACTTCTTCGCGAACGCGAAGTCGCGCTCGTCGTGCGCCGGCACGCCCATCACGGCGCCTTCGCCGTAGCCCATCAGCACGTAGTTGCCGATCCACACCGGGACGTCGGCGCCGGTCAGCGGGTGCGCGACCGCGAAGCCGGTCGCGATACCCTTCTTCTCCATCGTCGCCAGGTCCGCTTCGGCGAAGCTGACCCGCTTGCACTCGTCGATGAAGGCGGCGATGTCCGGGCGCCCCTCGGCGAAGCGCGCGGCGAGCGGATGCTCGGCGGCGATCGCCATGAACGTCACGCCCATGATCGTGTCGGCCCGCGTCGTGAACACGCGCAGCAGTTTCTTCTCGCCGTCGAGCTCGTACGGGAAGCCGAAATTGACGCCGACGCTCTTGCCGATCCAGTTCTCCTGCATCGCCTTCACCTGCGGCGGCCACTCGAGCGCCTCCAGGTCGGCCAGCAGTTCTTCCGCGTACCGCGTGATCGCGAGGTAGTAACCCGGGATCTCGCGTTTCTCCACGACGGCGCCCGAGCGCCAGCCGCGGCCGTCGACCACCTGCTCGTTGGCGAGCACGGTCTGGTCGACCGGGTCCCAGTTGACGACCTGGGTCCTGCGGTACGCGATGCCATTCTCGAGCATCTTCAGGAACATCCACTGGTTCCACTTGTAGTACCCGGGCGTGCAGGTGGCGACCTCGCGCGACCAGTCGAAGGCGAGCCCCAGCGGCTGCATCTGCGACTTCATGTCGGCGATGTTTCCGTAGGTCCACTCCGCCGGCGCGACTTTCTTGTCGATCGCTGCGTTCTCGGCCGGCAGGCCGAACGCGTCCCAGCCCATCGGCGTCATCACGTTGTGCCCGCGCATCCGCAGGATGCGGTACATGACGTCGTTGAGCGTGTAGTTGCGCACGTGCCCCATGTGCAGCTTGCCGCTCGGATACGGCAGCATCGAACAGACGTAGAACTTGGGCCTGGGTTCGCCACGCGCGTTCCTGGCGTGTTCCACCGCGCGGTAGGCCTGGGTGCTTTCCCAGTGGGATTGCGCCGCGCTCTCCACCGCCTGCGGGTCGTACTTCGGTTCCATCGTTGTTCTAAGTGTCTGATTCAAGAGAGCGATTATAGGGGCGGCTACACTCTCGACCGCTCATGGATCTGCTGCGCAACCTCAACGAGCAGCAACTCGCTGCCGTCACGCTTCCCAACCAGTCCGCCCTGATCCTCGCCGGCGCCGGCAGCGGGAAGACCCGCGTGCTGACGACGCGCATCGCGTGGCTGATCCAGACCGGCCAGATGTCGCCGCAGAGCGTGCTCGCCGTCACGTTCACGAACAAGGCGGCCAAGGAGATGATGACGCGCCTGTCGGCGATGCTGCCGATCAACACGCGCGGAATGTGGATCGGCACCTTCCACGGGCTGTGCAACCGGATGCTGCGCGCCCACCATCGTGACGCCGGCCTGCCGTCGACGTTCCAGATCCTCGACTCCGCCGACCAGCTGGGCGCGATCAAGCGGCTGCTGAAGGCGAACAACGTCGACGACGAGCGCTATCCGCCGCGCAACCTGCAGCAGTTCATCAACGGATCGAAGGAAGCCGGGCTGCGCGCGCGCGATGTCGAAGTCAACGACGACTACAACCGCAAGTTCGTCGAGCTCTACGGGATCTACGACGCGCAGTGCAACCGCGAGGGCGTGTGCGACTTCGCCGAGCTGCTGCTGCGCTGCTACGAGCTGCTCGACCGCAACGAGATCCTGCGGCAGCACTACCAGGATCGCTTCAGCCACATCCTGGTCGACGAGTTCCAGGACACCAACAAGCTGCAGTACGCGTGGCTGAAGATGCTGGCCGGCATGGGCAAGAACGCGATCTTCGCCGTCGGCGACGACGACCAGTCGATCTACGCGTTCCGCGGCGCCAACGTCGGCAACATGTCGGACTTCGAGCGCGAGTTCCGCGTGCGCAACCTGATCAAGCTCGAGCAGAACTATCGCTCGGTCGGCCACATCCTGAACGCCGCCAACGCGCTGATCGCGAACAACGCGCGCCGCCTCGGCAAGGAACTCTGGACCGACGCGGGCGAGGGCGAACCGGTCCGGATCCACGAGGCGCAGACCGACGGCTACGAAGCCGCGTGGCTGGCCGACGAAGTCAAGGGCCTGATCGCCGAAGGCCACGCGCGCGCCGAGATCGCGGTGCTGTACCGCTCCAACGCGCAGTCGCGCGTGATCGAGCACGCGCTGTTCAACGCCGGCATTCCCTACCGTGTCTACGGCGGGCTGAGGTTCTTCGAGCGCGCCGAGATCAAGCACGCACTTGCCTACCTGCGCCTGATCGAGAACCCGTCCGACGACACGGCGTTCCTGCGCATCGTGAATTTTCCGCCGCGCGGGATCGGCGCGCGGACGCTCGAGCAGCTGGCGGACGCCGCGCGAGGCGGCAACGCGAGCCTGTACGCGGCCGTCGGCGGAATGACGGGCACGCCGGGCTCCAAGCTAGGCGCGTTCGTGAAGCTGATCGAGAGCCTGCGCTTCGAAACCTCGAACCTGCCGCTGTCGGAGATCGTCGACGCCGTGATCCAGAGGAGCGGGCTGGTCCAGCACTACCAGGCCGAGAAGGAAGGGCAGGAACGGGTCGAGAACCTGGGCGAACTGGTGAACGCGGCCGCGGCCTTCGTGCAGGAAGAGGGCTACGGTACGGATGCGCCCGGCACGCAGGGCGAGGCCGCGGCGGCGATCCCGTCGCCGCTCGCCGGCTTCCTGTCGCACGCCTCGCTCGAGGCCGGCGACAACCAGGCCGAAGCGGGGCAGGACGCGCTGCAGCTGATGACGGTGCACGCGGCCAAGGGCCTGGAGTTCTTCGCCGTCTTCATCACCGGGCTCGAGGAAGGCCTGTTTCCGCACGAGAACAGCCTGACCGAGATGGACGGGCTCGAGGAGGAGCGGCGGCTGATGTATGTCGCCATCACGCGCGCTCGGCGCCGGCTGTACGTCAGCTTCGCGCAGAGTCGCCTGCTGCACGGCCAGACGCGTTACGGAATCAAGTCGCGCTTCCTGGAGGAACTGCCGGACAGCGCCGTGAAGTGGCTGACGCCGCGTGTCGCCGCGTACGGCGGCGGAGGGCGCTTCGGCCAGTGGCACGACCCGGGCGCCAAGGCCATCGCGCCAGCCGCTTCTGTTCGCTCACAGCCGTCGCACGGGTTCCGGATCGGGCAGTCGGTGCGACACGCGAAGTTCGGCGAAGGCGTCGTGGTCAGCCTCGAGGGCGGCGGCGACGACGCGCGCGTGCAGGTCAACTTCGGCGTGCACGGCGTCAAGTGGCTCCTGGTTGCCGTGGCCAGGCTTGTCGCGGCCTAGCCTTCGGGCGGGGAAGGCGCGGCTGGCGGCGATGGCGGCGCCACTTCGTCCGGGTGCGGCTCGATGATCGCCCGGTAGATCGGATACTGGGTCGCGTAGCTGATGCTGGTCATCACCATCGCGATCGGCGCGAACAGCATCGAGGTCAGCTGCGGCGACAGCCCAAGGGCGCGCAGCAGTTCCGTCGAGAGAAAGCCCACGCCGAGCGACAGGCTCATCAGGACCACCCCCAGCACCAGGAATGGCCACTTGTTGCGCCAGCAGGCGAAGAACGAGAAGAACATCGCCTTGGCGACCGTCTGGCGGTGCCACGCGACCAGCTGCGGCGCGAACCACGTGAGCATCAGCACGGGCGTGTACAGCAGCGCCGAGACCGTCAGCGCGTCCCACGGGATGTTCTGCGAGACCGACGCGGGATCGAGCTGGCCGTCGCTGACCTTCCAGTTCCGCAGTTCGTCGATCGCGAACGCGGACGCGACGAGCACGAGGGCCAGCACCATCGCCGCGTGCACGAAGCCCACGCGAAGCAGCGGAGTCCGCTGCGGCCCGGTGCGGAAGCCGTCGAGCAGCAGGGATGGCAGCGGCATGCCGCCCTTGTCGCTCACCTTCCCCGCGAGCGTCAGTCCCACGGTGCCGAACGGCACGAGCAACGCCGCGATGGGCAGCCCGAGCACCGGAACGTTCGCCACCAGCATCAGCACCATCGTGTAGAGGATCACGAGCGCGGTGAACGCGAACGGCTGGCGCCAGTAGAGCGCGAGCGCTTCGCGCAGCCAGGTCCAACCGGCCGAGGCCGGCAGCGTGCGCACCTGCGTGACCGGCCCCTGCGGCTTGACGATCATGCCGACACCCAGGGCAGCGCCGCGTCGTTGGTGCGCCGCGCGAGGATGCGCTCGAAGTGCATAGGGTCGTGCGGTGTCAGCAACTCGGCGGGACGCGGCCGGTGGAGGTCGTCGAGCCGCGAGATCCAGAAGCGGAGCGCGGCGGCGCGCAGGACTGTGCGCCAGCAGGTGTGCTCGTCGTCGGTCAGCGGACGCACCGCGTGATAGGCGTCGATCATTGCCTGCGCGCGCGCCGGGTCGAAGGCGCCGCTGGCGTGGTCGACGCACCAGTCGTTCATCGTCACGGCGAGGTCGAACAGCCAGATCGAGCAGCCGGCGAAGTAGAAATCGATCAGGCCGCCGACGCGCTCGCCGCCGGCGGCGCCGTCGATCAGCACGTTGTCCCTGAAGAGGTCGGCGTGGATCGGCCCGGACGGGAGGTTCTCGAAGCGCGCGCCGCGAAAGAACGAATCCTGGAAGATGACCTCCTCGGCAAGCACGTGGAACGTGTCGTCGGGCAGGAAGCGTTCGAGCCGCGGCACCGTTTCCTTCCACCAGCCGATGCCGCGAAGGTGCGGCTGGAAGACGGGGAAGTCCTGCCCGGCGACGTGCATCCTGGCCAGCACCTCGCCCGTCAGCGCGCACTGGTGCGCCGTCGGCTCGAGCACCGCCTTGCCCGCGAGCCGGGTGACGATCGCGGCCGGCTTGCCCTTGAGTTCGGACAGCAGCGACCCGGAGCGATTCTCCTGCGGTTCGGGCACCGGCACGTGTCGCCTTGCGAGGTGGCGCATCAGCTCGAGGTAGAACGGCAGCTGCTTGAACGTCAGCCGTTCGAACAGCGTCAGCACGTACCGCCCGCGTTCAGTCGTCAGGAAGAAGTTCGTGTTCTCGATTCCCGACGCGATGCCTTCGAGTTCGACCAGTTCGCCGAGAGCGAACTGGGTCAGGAACGCCGAAGCTTCCGGACGCGACAGCGGGGTGAAGACGGCCATGGGATTCGGCCGCCGGCGGCTCAGCGCGACGGCGACGGGGCGGGCGGAGAAGGTGGGTTCGTGGCGGGCGGCGGCGTGGTGCGGCCGAACTCGAAGCGCAGGAACATCGGCACCGACAAGCCACCGGGGCTCATCTGCGTCGTGCCGAACGGCTGCCGGCCTTCGCGATTGTTCATGATGTAGCTGTGCGACTGGCCGGCGGGGGTCACGATCACTTCGCTGACGCGGTTCGACCGGCGCGTCTGCTCGATGCGCGTGGTGCTGCGGTCGTCGGGCGCGCGCGGCTTCATGTCCTCGGCCGTCGGCGCGAGCGCGTCTTCGGCGCTCGCAGGCCTTTCGGCGCTGCCCTGCGCGGCGTCGATGGACTGCCGCTCGGCCGGCGTGAGCTGGATCGACGAGCGTGGAGCGGC
>CAYGXL010000063.1:0-14041 GCA_964353935.1 uncultured Burkholderiaceae bacterium
AGCGGCGGCACCTCTTCACGCTCGAAGACGCGGTGCACCGGATGACGGGACTGCCCGCCGACCGCTTCCGTCTCGCCGGCCGCGGCCGCATCGCGCCGGGGCTGGCGGCAGACCTGGTCGTGTTCGATCCCGCCCGCATCGCCGACGCCGCCACCTTTGCCCAGCCCAAGACGCCGGCCGCCGGCATCCACTCCGTGTACGTGAACGGGGCGCTGGCGTGGCACGCGAACCGCGCCACCGGCGCGCGCCCCGGCCGCGTGCTCCGTCGCACACATTGAAGTCCCTGAAGAACCTCGCTCCATGAAGATCGTCGCCGCCCGGCTCAACCACGAGACCAACACCTTTTCGCCGGTGCCGACGCCGCTCGCGTCGTTCGGCCCGGACGGGCCGAGCTTCGGCGAAGACGCGTACCACCAGGCGAAGGGCAGCCGCACCGCGCTCGGCGCGTTCATCGAGGCGGCAGAGCGCCGCGGCGCGGACGTGACGGTCGCCGTCAATGCCACCGCGAATCCCAGCGGCCGCGTCGACGCCGCCGCGTACGAGCGGCTCGCGGGCGCGATCGTCGAGGCGGTGCGCGCGGGCTGCGACGCGATCCTGCTCGACCTGCACGGCGCGATGGTGTCCGAGCGGTTCGACGACGGCGAGGGCGAACTGCTGCGCCGGGTCCGCGAATTCGCGCCGAACACGCCGCTGGCCGTCGCGCTCGACCTGCACGGCAACCTCACGCAGGCGATGGTCGACGCCGCCGACGTCATCGTCGGCTTCAAGACCTATCCGCACGTCGACATGTTCGAGACCGGCGTGCACGCGGCGCGGCTGCTGTTCGACTGGATCGACGGCGGGCCGCGGCCGCACATCGCGTGGGCCCAGCCGCCGCTGCTGTCGCACACGCTGCGGAGCGCCACAGGCGAAGGCGCGATGCAGCGCGCGGCGGAGCGGGCGCGCAGCCGCGAGCGCGACGGCCTGCTCGCCGCCACGGTGTTTGCCGGCTTCTCGCTCGCCGACTTCCAGGATGCCGGCGTCAGCGTGGTCACCGTCGGCTGCACGCGCGGCGAGGCGCAGCGCGCCGCGGACGAGCTGGCGCGCGCGATCTGGCAGGAGCGCGACGGTTTCGTCTACGCCGGCACGCCGCTCGCCGACAGCGTGGCGCAGGCGAAGAGGCTGAAGCCGCGGGCCGGCGGGCGGCCCGTGCTGCTGCTCGACCACGGCGACAACGTGATGTCCGGCGGCACGTGCGACACCACCGACGTGCTCGAGGAGTGCCTGCGCCAGGGTTTGTCGAACATCGGCGTCGGGCCGTTGTGCGATCCGGCCGCGGTCGAGGTCGCCACGACCGCGGGGCTGGGCGGGACGATCGACCTCGAACTCGGCAACATCCGGCCGCTCGGCCTCGGCACCGATCCGCGTCCGCGGATGCGCGCGCGGGCGCGCGTGCGGGCCCTGACCGACGGCCGCTTCCGCATCACCGGCCCGATCTACACCGGCGAGGCCTGGGCGATGGGACGCACCGCGGTGCTCGAGGCGGAGGACTTCACCGCGGTGGTCACCGAGCGGCCGATGGAGCCGCTCGACCTTGGGGTGTTCACCAGCACGGGCCTCGACCCCGCGCGGTTCGACTACCTGATCCTGAAGTCGCGCATGTACTGCCGCCCGAGCTTCGTGCCGATCGCCGGCGGCCTGGTCGAGTGCGACAGCCGCGGCGTGACGAGTTCCGACTACGCGCTGTTCCGCTTCGAGCGCGTGAGGCGGCCGATCCATCCGCTCGATGCGGACGCCCGCTACGCTTGATCCGCCACACGGCTGTTCCCTCCCGATGTCGATCGATCCCTTCGCCTCGCTCGCCGAACTCTCCGCGGCGCTCGCGCGCGGGGAAACCAGCGCGCTGGAACTCGCCGAGTCGTACCTCGAACGCATCCGCCGACTCGATCCGGCGCTGCACGCGTACGTCCACGTCGACGAGAACCTGGCGCGGCGCCACGCGCGCGCGGCGGATGAGCGACACGCGAGCAGGTTGCGGCTCGGCCCGCTCGACGGCGTGCCGGTCGCACTGAAGGACCTGCTCGAGGTCGAGGGGTTTCCCACCGGCGTCGGCTCCGCGCTGTGGAAGCAGCGGATCAGCACGACCACGGCAGTGGTGGTTCGTCGCCTGCTGGCCGCCGGCATGGTCCCGCTCGGCAAGACGCACATGGTCGAGTTCGCGTTCGGCACCTGGGGCACCAATCCGCACCTCGGCACGCCGTGGAACCCGTGGGATCTCGCCACGCACCGCGTGCCCGGCGGATCGTCGAGCGGGTCCGGTGTGGCCGTGGCCGCGGGGCTGGCGCCGGCGGCCCTCGGGTCGGACACCGGCGGCTCGGTGCGCATCCCGGCGGCGCTCAACGGCATCACGGGACTCAAGACCAGCGGCGGCCTCGTCAGCACCGAAGGCGCGTTCCCGTTGTCGACCACGCTCGACACGATCGGCCCGATGACGCGCAGCGCCGCGGACGCCGCGCTGCTGTGTGCGGCCATGCTCGGCGAGGGCGCGTCCGCCCGCGCCTTCGCCGCCCTCGCGGCAACGGAGCCCGAGGCGTCGCTCGCGGGCGCTCGCATTGCCGTGCTGCCGGCCGACCAGTTTCCGATCGCGGTCGAGCCTGACGTCGCCGCCGGAGTCGAGGCGGCCGCAAGCGTGCTGCGCGCACTCGGCGCCGAGGTGACCGAGCGCCGGTTTCCGTTCGATTTCGACGACCTGATGCGACGCAACGGCCAGTTGACCGCGGCCGAGGCCTGGTCCGTCCACCGCGCCTACGTCGAGGACGAGCGCCTTCCGATCGGACCCGGCGTGCGCCGTCGCGTCCTCGGCGGCAAGGCCATCACGGCGGCCGACTACATCGACGCGCTGGCGCACCGCCGCGCGGCGCGCCAGCAATGGGTCGAGTGGATGCGGTCGTTCGACGCCTTGCTGACGCCGACCGTGCCGATGACCGCGTGCCCGGTCGACGCGGTCGACGAAACCGTGACACCGATGGCGAGCTTCACGCGCGCCGGCAACTATCTCGACACCTGCGCGCTGTCGCTGCCCGCCGGCTTTTCGGGCCTCGGCCTGCCGGTCGGCGCGCAACTGCTCGGGCGGCCCGGGACGGACGCCACGCTGCTGCGGATCGGCAGCGCGTTCCAGCGCGTCACCGACTGGCACCGGCGCACACCGGATCTCGCGCCGCTGCTGCGCGACTGAATCCAACCACGGGAGAGACCATGTTCGAAGCGACGATCGCAGGCAGCCTGCCCAAACCCTCGTGGCTGGCGGAGACGCACAAGCTGTGGCCGCAGTGGAAGGCGCAGGGCGCCGAACTGGCGGAAGCGAAGCGCGACGCGACGCTGGTCTGGATCAAGTCGCAGGAAGACGCGGGGCTGGACATCGTGACCGACGGCGAGCAGTCGCGGCAGCACTTCGTCCACGGTTTCCTCGAAGCGGTCGACGGCATCGACTTCGAGCACAAGGTCGAGATGGGCATCCGCAACGAACGCTACAAGGCCATGGTGCCGCAGGTCGTCGGGCCGCTGAAGCTGAAGGGCCGCGTGCACGGGACGGAGGCGCGATTCGCGCGCGCGCACACGAAGAAGAAGCTGAAGATCACGATGCCCGGCCCGATGACGATCGTCGACACCGTGGCCGACCGCCACTACGGCGGCGGGCCGGAGGGGCGCATCGCGATGGCGATGGCGTTCGCGGACCTGCTGAACCAGGAAGCGCGGGCGCTCGAGGCCGATGGCGTCGACGTCGTGCAGTTCGACGAGCCGGCGTTCAACGTCTACATGAAGGACGTCAACGCGTGGGGCCTGGAGGCGCTCGAGCGCGCGGCCGCCGGGCTCACGTGCACGACCGCGGTCCACATCTGCTACGGCTACGGCATCAAGGCGAACATCGACTGGAAGAAGAGCCTCGGCGAGGAGTGGCGCCAGTACGAGGAGATCTTCCCCGCGATCGCGAGGAGCTCCATCCGGCAGGTGTCGCTCGAGTGCCAGCACTCGCACGTTCCGATGGACCTGATCGGGCTGCTCGAGGGCAAGGACGTGATGGTCGGCGTCATCGACGTCGCTTCCGACGACGTCGAGACGCCCGAGGAAGTCGCGGACACCATCGGCCGCGCGCTGCAGTTCGTCGCGCGCGAGCGGCTCCTGCCGTGCACCAACTGCGGAATGGCGCCGATGGATCGCGACATCGCCGTGCGCAAGCTCCGGGCGCTCGCGCAGGGCGCGGCGCTGGCGCGGCAGCGCTACGGCTGACGCGCTGCAGGGCGGTCAGCCGGCTCCGGCCTGGGCGCGGGTCTTGGCGGCGATGTAGTCGCCGTGCGGGATGTGCAGCAGCTCGGCGATCCGGCGCAGCGCGTGGTGCTCGTGCGCGCTGATGTGCGCATCGGCGAGCGCCGCGCGCCACATGAGCTCGATCACGCGCAGCTTCTGCTCCTGCGTGAAGTCGCGGTTGACCAGCGAGGTGAACTGGAACAGGTCGTTGGCCTGCCCGACCTCTTCCTCGGCCAGCCGGATCAGCGTGTCCGCTTCGTCGGGTGACAGGCCGAACTTCCCGCGCACGGCGGCCTCGACCGACTGCCGCTCGTCCTCGGTGATGCCGGCATCGCAGCGCACGACCTCGATCAGCAGCGCGGCGGTGGCGAGTTCGATGGTGTGGCGCGACGGCGCGCGGTCGCCGACGGGCGCGAGGTTGCTTTCGAAGAAATCACGGATGGACTTGAGCACGGGGGCATGCGCCTCGGAAGGAGGCTGACAGGGCAATCAACGGGCGAAGGATAAGGCCTGGCGCAGGCCTACTGCAGCGTGCTGCCGATCTGTTCCGGCGTCGACGGACGGCGGCTCAGCAGGCGTGGAACGTCGGGATCTTCCTCGCGCAGCTGCGCGGCGACCAGGTTGGCATGCTGCACGACGATGGCGCCGATGCGCTCGATCTCGCTGCCGGACAAGGGATGCGGGAGGCTCACGCCCATGCTGCCGCGCACGGTCCCGTCGCAGACCACCGGCGCCGCGATGCCGATGCGTCCGGCGACGACGGCCGAGTCGGCCGCCGCCCAGCCGCGCTCGCGCAGCGCCTTGACGTGCGCGCGGAACTCGCGCGCGTCGTCGCCGAGGCCCTGTGCGGCGACCTCGGCCGCGTGGCGCTGGTACAGGGTGCGCAGCACGCGGTCCGGATGCGCGAACAGCATCGCGCGCGCGATGGCTGCCCGGCTGAACAACGAGATCTGCTGGCCGCGGACCGGGGCGTTGGCGACGTCGCGCACGCGGTCGAGGTGCACGAACATCACGCGGTCCTGGTAGTAACGCGCGAGCGCGGTCGTCGTCTCGCGGCCCAGCACGTCGCGCAGCTGCGCCATGTGCGGGCGCGCCGCTCCCATCAACGGATCGCTGAGGCGCATGCGCAGGTCGAATTCGCTGAACGCGGGGCCGAGCAAGTAGGCGCCGCCCGAGACCGGCTGCAGGAGTCCGATCCGCACGAGATCGGCGACACACCGATACGCCGTCGACGTCGACACACCCATGCGCGCCGCGATGCGGTCGACCCGCCAGCGTGGGGCTTCGACCGTGAACAGCAGGAGAATCTCCAAGACCTTCGGCGCAGCCATCGATCCCCCCTACAAAAGGCCGCTGAGTGCAGCCGCCGGGTTCCACTAAGTGGACCCATTTTGTCGCTCAAACTTCGTTTTGGCTAGCGTCCGCCGGCACTTCCGCCACTTTGCGGCGCAATAGGAGATGCCGTTCGCGAGACTCGCCGCGAGGCGCCGAAGGCCACGTCCACGCAGGGCCGCGGGGCCGCGCAACCGCACCCCACGACCACGGCAAGCTCGCGCTTTACCCGCGTGCTAAGTTGACCCTCCCCCCCTCGTGGTCCGTGGACGACTCCCCGTCTGATGTTCCCTAGCGCGAGCGCCTTTCGAGCCAGGATGAGTCAACTCGCCGGGCGCCTGTGGGAACAGGCCTGGCTGGTCGAGGGTGACCGCAGGGCGACGCCGCAGGACGAGCCTCTTCGCGCGGAACTGTTCAGCGCGGAGCAGATGGAACGGCACGGCAAGCGCCTGGCGGCGCTGCACGTGCTTGGCGCCCCGCGCGAGCCCGACCACCTGCTCGCGCGCCTGGCGTCGAACGAGCGCGTCCTCGTCGCCCTCGGCAGGCAGCTGGCCGCGACGGCAGACAGCGAGCGGCGCTTCTCGCCGGCGGCCGAGTGGCTGCTCGACAACTTCTACCTGATCGAAGAAGAGATCCGCACCGCGCGGCGGCACTTGCCGCGCGGCTACAGCCGCGAATTGCCGCGCCTGGCCCGGAGCCCGGATGCCGCGGGCGCGGCCGGCATGCCGCGCGTGTACCACCTCGCGCTGCACCTCGTCGCGCACGGCGACGGCCTGATCGGCCGCGGCACGCTGATGCGCTTCATCGCCGCCTACCAGTCGGTGCAGCCGCTGCTGCTGGGCGAACTGTGGGCCATCCCGATCATGCTGCGGCTCGCGCTGATCGAAAACCTGCGTCGCGTCGCGTCGCGCGTCGCCACCGCGTACACGGAACGGGAAACCGCCGGCACCTGGGCCGACAGCATGCTCGAGGTGGCCGAGAACGCGCCGAGCGACCTGATCCTGCTGGTCGCCGACATGGCGCGATCCGCACCGCCGCTCACCAATGCGTTCGTCGCCGAGTTCGCCCGGCGACTGCAGGGCCACAGCGCCTCGCTCGCCCTGCCGCTGACATGGATCGAGCTGCGCCTCGCCGAGTCGGGCGAGACCCTCCAGGACCGCGTGCAGATGGAAGGCCAGCAGCAGGCGGCCAACCAGGTGTCGGTGAGCAACAGCATCGGCAGCCTGCGCCTGCTCAGCACGATGGACTGGCGCGAGTTCGTCGAAGCGCTGAGCGGGGTCGAGCAGACGCTGCGCGACGATCCGAGCGGCGTCTATGCGCTGATGAGCTTCGAGACGCGCGACCGCTATCGCCACGTGGTCGAGGCGCTCGGCAGGATCTCGGACACCGCGGAGGTCGACATCGCGCGCCAGGCGGTCGCGCTGTGTGCCGCCGCAAGCGCCGCTGAATCACGCCCGTCCGCAGCGCCCGACGGCAGGCGCTGCCACGTCGGGTTCTACCTGCTCGGCGCGGGGCGGCCGGCCCTCGAGCAGGCCGTGGGCGCCCGGCTGCCCCGCGCGCAGCGATTCGCGCTCGCGGCGCGGGCACGGGCACTGCCGCTCTATTCAGGCGCCATCGGCCTGGCCACCCTGGCGCTCGCCGCGGGGCCGGTGATCCACGCGCAGCAGGACCTGCTGTGGCCCTGGTGGGGCGTCACTGCGCTCGCCGCGGTCCTGCTGGTGGCGTCGAGCCAGCTGGCCATGGCACTGGTCAACTGGCTCGTCACGCAATTCGTCGCGCCGGCGCCGTTGCCGCGGATGGACTACAGCTTCGGCATCTCTTCCGCGTCGCGGACGCTGGTGGTGGTGCCGACCATGCTCGGGAGCGCCGCCGGCGTGGAAGCGCTGGTGGAAGCGCTCGAGGTGCGCTTTCTCGCCAACCGCGATCCGAACCTGCACTTCGGCCTGCTGACCGACCTGCACGACGCGGCGAGCGAGCATCTGCCCGCGGACGCGGAGCTCGTCGCACTGGCCGCGGCGCGCATCAAGGCGCTCAATGCCAAGTACCGGCCGGGCGATGACGCGCGCGGCGCCACCGCCTTCTACCTGTTCCACCGTCCGCGCCGCTGGAACGCGCGCGAACACGTGTGGATGGGGCACGAGCGCAAGCGCGGCAAGCTGGCCGACCTGAACGCGCTGCTGCGAGGCCAGGCCGGCGTCGGGCCGGGAAAGGCCTTCGCCCGCCTCGTCGGCGAGCCACTGTGGCTGTCGGCGGTGCGCTACGTGATCACGCTGGACACTGACACGGAACTGCCCCGCGGTGCCGCCGCGCAGATGGTGGCGACGATGGCGCATCCGCTGAACCGGCCGCGCTTCGGCGTCGGCAGGCAGCACGACCTGGTCGTCGACGGGTACGGCATCCTGCAGCCGCGCATCGCGTCGAACCTGCCGAGCACGAACCGCTCGGTGTATGCGCGCCTGCACGGCGGCGAGCCGGGCATCGATCCGTACACGCGCGCCGTCTCCGACGTCTACCAGGATCTCTTCGGCGAGGGCTCGTTCATCGGGAAGGGCATCTACGACGTCGACGCCTTCGAGCGCGCGCTGGCCGATCGCCTGCCCGAAAACCGCATCCTCAGCCATGACCTGCTGGAAGGCTGCTACGCGCGCTGCGGCCTGCTCAGCGACGTGCAGCTGATCGAGGCCGCGCCCGCGAGCTATGGCGCCGACGTGACACGTCGCTACCGGTGGATTCGCGGCGATTGGCAGCTCGTCGGCTGGCTGCGGCGTCGCGTGCGCGCGCTGCCGTCGGCCCCGCTCAACCAGCTGTCGGCGCTGTCGCAGCTGAAGATCTTCGACAACCTGCGACGCAGCGTGGTGCCGGCCGCGCTCGTGTCGCTGATGCTGGCGGCCTGGTGGCTGCTGCCGGAGCCGGGCTGGGTGACGCTCTTTGCCGTCGGCGTCGCGGCGCTGATGCCGCTGGCCGCGCACTTCGCCGGCTGGCTGCGCCGGCCGCTGCAGCAGTTGCGCGCCGGTACCGCGTCGGCGCCGGCGGCCGCCGCCGATCTGCCGGTGCTGCGCCCGCTCCTACAGGGACTGCACGCGCTGGCGTGCCTGCCCTTCGAGGCGACCTACAGCCTCTCCGCCATCGCGCGCACGCTGTGGCGGGTGCTGCTGTCCAAGCGACGGCTGCTCGAGTGGCGCCCATCGGCCGATGTGTCCATCCCCACGCAGCCGGGGACGCTGGCCGACCTGCTGCGCAACGCGCGCATGCTGGCGGTCGCCCCGCTGCTGGCGATCGGCTGCGCGGCCGGGCTGGCGTTCGTGCGCCCCGAAGCGTTGCCCGTCGCGGCCCCCGTGCTGCTGCTGTGGCTGCTGTCGCCGCTGCTCACCTGGTGGTTCGACCGGCCGCTCGCGCGCCGGCGCGCCGCACTGACCGCGGCCCAGGTCGTGTTCCTGCGCCGGCTGGCGCGCCGGACCTGGAGCTTCTTCGAGCTGCACGTCGCCGCCGCCGACCATCACCTGCCGCCCGACAACGTGCAGGAGCACCCGGTGGCGCGCATCGCTCACCGGACGTCGCCGACCAACATGGGCTTCGCGCTGCTGGCGGCAGTGGCGGCACGCGGGTTCGGTTACCTCGTCACCGGCCAGCTGCTGGCGCGGCTCGACGCAACCCTGACGACGATGGAGCGCATGCCGCGGTATCGCGGCCACTTCTACAACTGGTACGACACGACGACGCTCGAGCCGCTGCGCCCGCGCTACGTCTCGACGGTCGACAGCGGCAACCTCGACGCGCAGCTGATCACCCTGCAGTCGGCGCTGCTGGCCACCGCCGACGAGCCGCTGCTGCCGGGCGCCTGGAGCGAGGGGGTGCACGACACGTTCGGCGTGCTGGTCGAGTCGCTCGCGGCGGACCCTCGCAAGGAGGACACGGCATTGCGCGACGCGCTGGTCCGCTTCAGCCGGATGCTGCTGGCGCGCCGCGCTCGTCCGCCCGTCGCGCTGCGCCACTGGCACGCGATGCTGGACGCGCTCGAAGCAGGCGCAGTGTCGATCTGCGGCGCGCTCCGTCTACCCGCGTCACCGGACGAGGCCGCCGCTGCGCCGGCCGACACCGGGGGCCAGGAAGTCGCCGCCGGGGTCGAGGCCTGGGCCCGCCTCCTGCTGCAGCAGTGCCGCGCCGGCCGCAACGAACTGCGCGCACTCGGCCTCGACGAGCTGCGAGGCACGCTCGAGTCGACCGCCATGCCGACCCTGCGGCAGCTGGCCGAGGGCGGCGACGCCCTCGACCCTGCCGCCGAAGCCTCGCGGGAGGCCGCGCGCGCGCGACTCCGGAAGCTCGAAGACCTCGCCGGGCGCGCAACGGCGCTGACCGAAGCCGAACACGGTTTCCTGTACGACGACTCGCGCCACCTGATGACGATCGGCTACAACGTCGACGAGCGGCGCGCCGACACCGGCTACTACGACCTGCTCGCCTCGGAAGCGCGGCTGGGCGTCTTCGTCGCCATCGCTCGTGGACAGATCGGGCAGGAAAGCTGGTTCGCGCTCGGCCGCCTGCTCACGTCGGCCGCCGGTGCGCCGGTGCTGCTGTCGTGGAGCGGCTCGATGTTCGAGTACCTGATGCCCATGCTGCTGATGCCGAGCTACGAGCACACGCTGCTCGACCAGACGTGCCGCGGGGCCGTGCAGCGCCAGATAGAGTACGGCAAGCAGCGCGGCGTGCCGTGGGGCATCTCCGAGTCGGGCTACAACGCGACCGACGCCGCGTTGAATTACCAGTACCGCGCGTTCGGCGTGCCGGGCCTCGGCCTGAAGCGCGGCCTGGCCGACGACCTGGTGGTCACGCCGCACGCGTCGATGATGGCGCTGATGGTCGCGCCCGAGCCGGCATGCGAGAACCTGCAGCGGCTCGCGGCCGCCGGCGCCGCCGGCAGGTACGGCCTGTACGAAGCGATCGACTACACAGCGGCGCGGCTGCCGCGCGGCCAGAAGAGCGCCGTGGTGCGGTCGTTCATGGCACACCACCAGGGCATGGGCCTGCTGGCGCTCACGCACCTGCTGCAGGATGGTCCGATGCAGCGGCACTTCGCCGCCGACCGCCGGATGCAGGCCACCCTGCTGCTGCTGCAGGAACGCGTTCCGCGCGCCGTCACCTACCAGCCCGAGCTCGAGGAGCGCGCCGGCACCCGCGGCCCCGCGGTCAGCGTCACCGCGCCGACGCGCGTGATCCGCAGCGTCGACCAGGTCGCGCCCGAGGTCCAGCTGCTGTCCAACGGGCGCTATCACGTGATGGTGACCAGTGGCGGCGGCGGCTACAGCCGCTGGAAGGAGCAGGCCGTCACGCGCTGGGCCGAGGACACCACGCGCGACGCGTGGGGAAGCTTCTTCTACCTGCGCGAGGCAGTGTCCGGCGAAGTGTGGTCGGCGGCGCACCAGCCCACGCGCGCGAGCGGTGAGCACTACGAGGCCATCTTCACCGAAGGCCGCGCGGAGTTCCGGCGCCGCGACGACGGCATCGAGACGCACACCGAGATCGTCGTCTCGCCCGAGGACGACATCGAACTGCGGCGCGTTCGCATCACCAACAGCAGCGCGACGCGGCGCGTCGTCGAGGTCACGAGCTACACCGAGGTCGTGCTCGCCAGCGCGGCGGCCGACGCGCTGCATCCCGCCTTCAGCAAGCTCTTCGTGCAGACGCAGATCCTCGAGCGGCCGGCCGCCGTCCTCTGCACCCGCCGCGCACGCTCGCCCGACGAAGTGACGCCGTGGATGTTCCAGTTGATGGCGGTGCACGCGGTGCGCGGGCCCGGCAGCACCGCGCAGGTGGCCGGCCCGATCACGCACGAAACGGATCGCGCCGCCTTCATCGGGCGTGGCCGCACTTTGGCGGCGCCGCGAGCGCTCGACGCCGCCGGGCCGCTGTCGAATCGCGCCGGACCGGTCCTCGATCCGTGCGCGGCGAGCCGCTGCACTCTCTCGCTGGCGCCGGACCAGAGCGTGATCGTCGACGTGGTGGTCGGCGTCTGCGACACGCGTGAAGCGTGCGTGGCGCTCACCGAGAAGTACCGGGACAGGCGCCTGGCCGAGCGCGTGTTCGAACTCGCGTGGACCCACTCGCAGGTCGTGCTGCGCCAGCTCAACGCGAGCGAGACCGATGCGCAGCTCTACGCGCGCCTGGCCGGCGCGGTGATCTACGCGCAACCGGGCTGGCGCGCCGACAGCGCGGTGCTGCTGCGCAACCGTCGCGGGCAGTCGGGGCTGTGGGGCTACGGCATCTCGGGCGACCTGCCGATCGTGCTGCTGCAGATCGGCAACGCCGACAACATCGAGCTGGCGCGCCAGCTGGTCCAGGCGCACGCCTGGTGGCGGCTGAAGGGCCTGGCGGTCGACCTCGTGATCTGGAACGAGGAGCGCGATGTCTACCGTCACCGCCTGCACGAGCAGATCACCGGGCTGGTCAGCGCCGGCGCGGAGGCGCACTTCATCGACCGGCCCGGCGGCATCTTCGTGCGGCACGCCGACCAGATCGCCCATGACGATCGCATCCTGCTGCAGTCGGTCGCCCGCGCCGTGTTCAGCGACAGCCGCGGCAGCCTGGCCGAACAGATCAACCGCCGCACGGCGCGGCCGCACCGTCCCGTGCAGTTGGTCCCGGCGCTTCCCGCGGCGCGTGAGGTTCACGCGCGCGCCGCAACGCCCGTCGCCCGGGTTTCCGCGAGCGCTCGCGCCACGGCCGGCCACAACGGGATCGGCGACTTTTCCGCGGACGGAAGCGAGTACGTCATCGCGCCACCGGCCGGGGAGCGGCCGCCGGCGCCGTGGGTCAACGTGCTGGCCAATCCCCGCTTCGGTTGCGTGATCTCGGAAGCCGGGGGTTCCTACACCTGGTGCGAGAACGCCCACGAGTTGCGGCTGACGCCGTGGCACAACGATCCCGTCACCGACGCCAGCGGCGAGGCGATCTACCTGCGCGACGAGGAGAGCGGCGACGTCTGGTCGCCGACCTCGTTGCCGTGCGCGCCGGACCGCCCGGAAGCCGCGGCATTCAAGACCCGCCACGGCTTCGGCTACAGCGTGTTCGAACACACCTCGCACGGAATCCGTGCCGAGCTGACGGTGTTCGTGGCCCTCGACGCGGCGGTTAAGTTCTCGGTGCTGCGGCTCACCAATGTGTCGGGCGGCCCGCGCAAGCTGAGCGCGACCGGCTACGTCGAGTGGGTGCTCGGCGACATGCGGGCGAAGACGGCGCCGCACATCGTCACCGAAGTGGCGGCCGACAGCGGCGCGCTGTACGCGCGCAACCCGTACAGCTACGACTACGGCGACTGGATCGGTTTCTTCGACGTCGACGACGACCGCCGCGCCGCGGGCAGCTTCACGTGCGACCGGGCCGAGTTCATCGGGCGCAACGGCTCGATGGAACGGCCGATGGCGCTGGGTCGCGTGCGGCTCGGCGGTCGGGTGGGCGGCGCGCTCGACCCGTGCGCGGCGGTCCAGGTGCCCGTCACGCTGCTGGAAGGTGAATCGGACACGGTCGTGTTCCGCCTTGGAATGGGCCGCAGCACGGACGAGGCCGAGCAACTGGTGCAGCGGTTCCGCGGCCCGGCCGCGTGGGCCGACGCGCTGGAGGCCGTTCGACTCCACTGGCGCACGACGCTCGGTGCCGTGCAGGTTCGCACGCCCGACCCGGCGGTCGACGTGCTCGTCAACGGCTGGCTGCTCTACCAGACGATCGGCTGCCGCCTCTGGGCGCGCAGCGGCTACTACCAGTCGGGCGGGGCGTTCGGTTTCCGCGATCAGCTGCAGGACGCGATGGCGCTCGTGCACACCCGGCCGCAACTGCTGCGCGAACAGCTCCTGCGCTGCGCCGGGCGCCAGTTCGTCGAGGGCGACGTGCAGCACTGGTGGCACCCGCCCCAGGGCCGCGGCGTTCGCACGCGCATCTCCGACGACTACCTGTGGCTGCCGCTGGCGCTGGCGCGCTATGTCGAAACGACCGGCGACACGCGCGTGCTCAACGAGCAGGTTCGTTACCTCGAGGGTCGCCCGGTCAACCCGCCCGACGATTCGTACTACGACCTGCCGCTGCCGTCAGGCGTGGAGGCGAGCCTGTACCAGCACGCCGCGGACGCCCTGTGGCACGGCCTGCGCTTCGGCGCACACGGACTGCCGCTGATCGGCACCGGCGACTGGAACGACGGCATGAATCTCGTCGGCGAGGCGGGGCGGGGCGAAAGCGTCTGGCTCGGCTTCTTCCTGTGCGAGGTCCTGGCCCGCTTCGGCGCGCTGGCCGAACGGCATGGCGACGCAGCCGGCGCGGCCCGCTGCCGGAGCGAGCGCGCGCAACTGGCGGCGCGCCTCGAAGCGCACGGCTGGGACGGCGCCTGGTATCGGCGCGCCTACTTCGACGACGGCACGCCGCTGGGATCGGCGAGCAACGC
>CAYGXL010000064.1:0-13759 GCA_964353935.1 uncultured Burkholderiaceae bacterium
CGGCGCGCCGCGCGGTGTGGATGCGAGGTCGGACGCGCCGTGCCGTCGATCGACAACATCGCTGTGACTTCTTGGGGCATGCAAGCCCAACGTCAAGGACGTTTGTCCGCCCCGACCACACGCGCGGCGCCTGGGCGGGTGGTGGGGTGCCTCACGGAGCGCGACGCCTTGCGGCGGGCGTCGCATTCCGGAAACAGCGGCGGGCCGAGAGGAACACCGGCCGGAAGGCACGACCGGCGGAACCGCAAGAGCTCACTCCGAAAGCTGCCGGCCCGCGAGGAGCGCCCTGAGCCCAGTGTCGCCCGCCGCGCGTCGCGCGGAGGGAGGCACCCCGCCGCCCGCCCAGGCGCAGGAGACGACCCGGCTCGGTGTTCGATCGAACTCGATGGAACGTGGTGTGGCCTTGCTCAACCGCCTACGCAACGACCGGCAGGTCGTTCACAGCTACCCCTGCCGCACCTGCTCGATAACCGCCTCGGTGTTCAGCGACAACTGCATCGCGCGGGTGGTGGGTCCCGGCGAGGACAACAGCGGCAGGCGCAGCAGGATCATGGTGCCCGCCGCGGGGACGGTTTCCACCTTCAGGACCGCGCCGATCTTGCCCGCGCGGTTGCGCATGTTCAGCAGGCCGCGTCCGTTGCCGCTGGCGCCCGCCCCGAGTCCGCGGCCATTGTCCGTGACGCGGATCGTCAGCCACTCCGAGTTGTCGCGGTTGTCGACGCCGAGTGCGATGCGCACCGCGCGCGCCCGGCTGTGCTTCATCGCGTTGGTCAGCGCCTCCTGCACGATGCGCAGCACCGGCAGCACGGCGTCCGGATCGATGTCGACATCTTCGGGCAAGCCGCGTGCGTCCCACTGCAGCTCCATGCCGGCCGCTTTCAGCCGCGGTTCCATGCGGTAGCGCAGGTTCCCGAGGGCCGACAGGAGGTCCGAGTCTTCCGCGGCGAGCGCGTCGATCGCCAGGCGCATGTCGTCGATCGACTCGCGCAGGATCTGCGCCACCTGCTCGTTGGTCAGCGCGCCGCGCTCGACCAGCATCAGCGACGACAGCAGCTGCGAGCCGAGGCCGTCGTGCATGTCCTGCATGATGCGCTGCCGCTCCTGCGCGCTCGCCTTCACCCGTTCGCTCTCGCGCAGCCGGTCGAAGTTGCGCTTGAGCAATTGCTCGCGTTCGTGGATGCGGGTTTCGAGCTCGGCATTCGTCTGCTCGACGTCGGCGAGCGAGCGCACGAAGCGCTCGATCAGTGCGGCGCCGAGTGCGATGAACAGGACCGGCGTGGCGATGTTCAGGAGATCGGGACTGCCGAAGGCCAGCACGCCGACGTAGACCAGGAAGTCGTGGACGGCGGCCGCCAGCGCGATCGCAATGGCGAGCACGATGCCCTTGAGCATGAAGGTCGGCGTCTTCAGCGCGTGGCCGGCGAGCGAAAGCAGGCCGAGCCCAAGCAGCCCGAGCATCACGGCCTGCCAGGCGGAGCCCGCGGTGATGTCGAAGGTATCGCCCGAGATCGCGAACAGCAACGGTCCCAGCGTGGCGAGCATGACGACGCCGGCCTCCGCCGCGCCGCGCCTCGTCCCGCTGTGCCGCCACATCGTGATCGTCGCGAGCGCGGTGAACGCGGCCGTGCCGACGTAGAAGGCGCCGCGCGTCCACAGCCGCATGTCGGCCGGCAACGATTCGACCGCGAAGTCGAGCGAGCGCAGCGCCCAGAACGCGGAGATCAGGGCGAGCAGCCCGAACAGGGACTCCGATCGCCGGCGGAACCAGAGCGCGGCGAAGCCGAGCGCCAGCAGGCAGGTGAGGAGCAGCGAGATCCAGCGCAGCGTGTGGTTGACGAAGAACTGGCTGCCGTAGTCTGGTTGCAGTTCCGCGGTCGGCGCGACGTCGATGTCGCCGATCCCGTGCACGCCCAGTCCATAGGACGTGAACACGAGCACCTGGTTCGGGCCGGCGTGCAGGAACTCGTTGGGAAGGTTGACCAGGTGCGGACGGCGCCAGTGCACGTGACGACGGTCCGAGTCGAGCGGGATGTCGGCGACCATCCTGCCGTTGACGTACACGGTGCCGCCGTTGGCCAGGCGGCCGAACAGGATGCTCCAGCCGTCCTGCGGCGCCGCCTGCAGGCTGAACCCGTAGCGCAGCCAGATGCCTGTGCGCCCGCCGCTGGCGGCCCAGCGCATCGGCAATGTGTGCGACTGCCAGAGCGCATCGGTGGCGGGGAACGTGCTGCGCGTCCCGCCGGTGAGTTCAATGCGCCGGATCGGCTGCGTTTCGTCCGCGTGCCCCGGCAACGGCAGCAGCACGGCAAGCAGCCAGGCGATGGCGACGCCGAGCAGGCGTGCCAGACGAACTCGAGGGAACATCACGGAGGCGCGGGCTCAGCTCTTCAGCAGGCCCATCTGCGTCGCCTCGTACACGGCTTCGCCGCGCGAGTGCACGGCGAGCTTGCGGTAGATCTTCTTGATATGGGCGGTGACGGTGTGAGGGGAGATGCCGAGGATCTCGCCGATCTCGTTGAAGCTCATGCCCTTTGCGAGCAGTTGCAGGATCTCGGTCTCGCGCGCAGACAGCGGGTTCTGCTCGGAACCGGGCGAGCGCGCAGGCGCCGTCGTGCCCATCCGGTTGCGGATGGCACGCAGCACGCTGCGCGCGACCACCGGGCTCACCGGAGACCCGCCAGCGCGCAGCAGGCGGATGCAGGAGATCACGTCGGCAGGCGCGGAGTCCTTGAGGATGTATCCCGTGGCGCCCGCCTCGATCGACGACACGACGTGCTGCTCGTCGCCGAAGACCGTGACGACCATGATGTCGACGTCGGGCTTCTTCTGGCTGACATGGCGGATCAGGTCGATGCCGCTGCCGTCGGGCAGGCCGAGGTCGATCAGCATCACGTCGAACGACTCACGGTCGATGATCGCCTGCGCTTCGCGCTTGTTCGCACCGACCCCGACGAGCTTCATGCTCGGCTCGTTCTCGATGATCTGCACGAAGCGTCGCCGGAACTCCGGTTCGTCCTCGACAATGATGATCGAGATCGGCTGGTCGCTCATTCACACACCCCTGTCCTGCACATCCACGAATGATAGTCGCAGCAGGGGTTCGCGGGAGGCGGCAGGCGCCTTGATTTGCCTCTAAAAACCAGCTTATTCGGCGCGCACCGGCCTAGGGCGCGAGGCGCGCGCGTTCCCAGCCCGTGGAGATTCTCGCGTAACGCAGGCGGTCGTGCAGCCGGGACGGCCGCCCCTGCCAGAACTCGATGGCCGAAGGGACCACCCGGTAGCCGCCCCAGTGCGGCGGACGCGAGGGAGCGACGCCGTGCCGCAGCCCCATCTCGGCCGCCCGTGCGAGCAGCCAGGCCTTGCCGCTGATGACCTCGCTCTGCGGTGACGCCCACGCCCCGATGCGGCTCGTGAGCGGGCGGCTGCGGAAGTACTCGTCCGATTCCTGCGTGCTCGCGCGCTCCACGGCGCCGTCGATGCGGACCTGGCGTTCGAGCTCGGGCCAGAAGAAGAGCAGGCAGGCCCGCGGGTTGGCAGCGAGTTCGCGCCCCTTGCGGCTTTCGTAGTTCGTGAAGAACACGAAGCCGCGCTCGTCGTAGCCCTTCAGCAGCACCGTGCGCGCGGCGGGCCGCCCGTCGGCATCGGCGGTGGCCGCGGTCATCGCGTTCGCCTCGCGGACCTGCGATGCCATCGCCTCGTCCCACCAGCGGGTGAACTGGCGGATGGCGTCGGCGTCCGAGTGTTCCTCGTCGAGGGCGGCGCGAGCGTAGTCGGTGCGAAGGTCGGCGATGTTCATGCCGGGATTCTAGGTGCGTCGGCGTGTGCCGGCTCCGGGACCCGCGGCGATCCCGGCGTGACGGGCCAGCCGCTCGAAGTGCGGATCGCGCAGCCCGTGCTCGTGCAGCGAGCGCACGGTGTTGACGAGGTAGTCGAGGCTGGTGCCGAAGCGGCCGCAACTGCCACGCCGGAAGACATCCAGGATCTCCGCCTCGCTCAACTTGCCCGCGTAGTTGGAGGCGCCGCGGCGCACGACGAACGCGAGCGCGGACACCGCCGTGCCATCGGCCCCCCGGCAATGCAGCCAGCGCGGCGCGTACGAGCCCATGAACATCTCGCGCTCCCACAACTGCTCGAACTGCCGGCGCACTTCGTGCGCGGGCACCCGATAGACGACCCCGGCGCACGACCCGCCTCGATCGAGACCGGCCACGAGGCCCGGGCACTCCGGCGTGCCGCGGTTCACCCGGCTCCACAGGCAGAGCCGGCGGTGATACCCGTGCACGCGCGCGGCGAGGCGCCGGTCGAACGCGAGTTCCGGCTTCCAGATCAGCGAGCCGTAACCGAACACCCACACCGGCGAAGCGCCGTCCCAGCGCTCCAGAGCACGATTCAGCGAAGCCTCGATTTCCTCGCGACCCAGGCGGTTCGGGAGATCCGGCGGCAGCGCGGCCATCACGCCTTCCTGCGCGGCGCACGGCGCGTCCAGCGGTGCGCCGACCACCCGCCGCCGATGAGCGCGGAGGACATCAGCCAGAAGGCCGGCGCGGCGCCGAGCACAGTGCCGAACGCGCCGATCACGAGCGGCAGCACGACGTGGCTGCTGTTCATCACGATCGTGCGCAGTCCCAGCGCCTCGCCGACGCGTCCCTCCGGGGAACGAGCGTGCAGCAGCGACATCACGTTGGGCTGCGCCGCGCCGAGCCCGAGCCCGAGCAGGAACATCACGGCCATCATCGGTGCCGCCGAGTCGAACAGCGGCATCAGTCCGTACGCGACCCCGGACGTGACGAGCGTGAACACGAGCACCTGCCACTCGCGGTAGCGACGCGCCAGCGCGGGCATCGCCAGCCGGATCACGAACGTCGCCGCGGCGAACGCGCCGATGATCACGCCGATCTGCGAAGCGCTCAGGCCGATTCGCGTGCCGTACACGGGGACGAGGAAGGTCTGCAGGTCCCACGCCATCGACACCAGGCCGCTCGTGATCAGCACGTGCCGCACCTCGGGCACCCGGAACAGGTCGAACGGATTCGTCGCCACGCTCTCCGCCCGCTGCGCGTGGGGTCGGGGCAGGCGCTCGCGCTGCCACAGCAGCAGCCCGATGCCGATCGCCAGCAGCACGAAGATCGAGCCCAGCGTCGCCCGGTGGCCGATGCTGTCGATCAGGAAACCGCTGCCCACCGGCGCGATCAGGCCCGAGGTCGAGAACGCGAGCGCGAGCATCGAGAACGCCGCCGGCCGGCGGTCGGGCGCGGCCAGCGTGCCGACGACATGCTGCGCCGTGATCTGAACGTACATGAAGCCGGTGCCGAGCAGCACGCTCGCGACCAGCAGCGGCGCGATGTCGGCGACTTCGTACGGGAACAGCGCCGGCAGCAAGGCCCCGGCCGTCATCAGCGAGATGCCGAGCAGCAGCGGCCGGAAGGGTCCGGCCGAGTCGAGCCACCGGCCGGCCCGGACGGCGAGCAAGGCGGGCACCAGCGCGAAGAGCGCCATCTGCACTCCGACCGTGAAGGCGGACGCCTGGTTCGACAGCGCGTACAGCGTGCCGGTGAGGCGCGCGGCCCCGAACGCGGCGTGCGTCAGCACGATGAACACCATGATGTGACGCATGCGCAGCGTCATCGCGCGACTCCGGGCGTACGCGGACGCCACGCCACCATCGCCACGCCTGCGCAGGTGACGGCGATGCCGAGCGTGGTCAGCAGCGTCGGCCGCACGTCGAACATCACCCACTCGAGGGCCACGGCGATGATCGGCGTCAGGTAGAGCAGGCTCGTGACGCGCGTCGCCTCGCCCCGGCGCATCAGCGTGTGCAGCGCGTTCACCGCGAGGATCGACGCGAAGATCACGAGGAAGGCGATCGCGCCGAACATCGGCCACGCGGGTTCGAAACGGAAATCCTCGACCCACACCGCCAGCGGAGCGAGCACGATGAACGACGCGACGAACTGCACGACCGAAGCCGCGCGCAGGTCGACCGCCGGGCAGAAGATCCGCTGGTACAGCGTGCCCGCGGTGATCGCGACCAGTGCGATCGTCACGGCGATCAGCGCGCCGGCCGTCAGAGCGTTCAGGTCGATCTTGTGCCACACGACCAGCGCGACGCCGATCAGGCCCAACGCCACGCCGAGCCGTTGCGGCCGGGCAAGGCGTTCACCGAGGAGCGGCGCGGCAACCATCGCGGTGACGAGCGGCTGCAGCGCAAGCACGAGCGCGGCGATCCCCGCCGACATGCCGAGGTACTGCGCGTAGTGGCTGCCGCCGAGATTCACCGCGTGCATCAGCACGCCGGCCAGCGCGACGTGGAACCACTGCGACGGCGAGCCCGGCCACCGCGGGCGGACGGCGAGCGCGATCGGAACGACGAGCAGCAGCCCGAACGCGAACCGCAGCGAGAGGAAGGTGAACGGCGGCGCGTACTGCAGCCCGACCTTGGTGGCGAGGTACCCGGAACCCCAGGTGACGACGAAGTACCAGGCGAGCAGCGAGCTCGATAGGCGGGAAGGCGGCGCGGTCACGCCTGCCATTGTTGCAGACGCGGCGCGACGGACTGCCGCCCCATCGCCAGCGTCAACGTCATCAACCTCGACCAGGCGGGCTCGCCCGGTCGGAGCGTCGCATCAGGCGTGACGCACCAGCAGCAGCGGAACCTCGGACGTGTGCGCGACCCGGGTTGCGACCGAACCCATCACGGCCGCCTTGAAAGCGCCGTAGCCGTGCGATCCCATCACCATGACGTCGAGCTTCTTCTTCTTGGCGTAGGCCGCCAGTTCGTCGCCCGCGTTGCCCGCCAGGCACACCTCGACCGGCTTCACGCCGGCCTTCTCGAAGAGCTTCCGCACCTTGCTCACGGCCGCTTCGAAGGCCTTCTTCTGCATCGAACGGATGTCTTCCTCGGAGAAGGCGGGCAGGGCGATGCCGGCCATGTCAGGCATCAGGGCGCCCGCGAAGTCCGTGACCACGTGAAGCAGCGTGATCTGGGGGTTCTCGCCGAACAGGGACCGGTGGCGGAGCACGTACTTGACCGCTTCGCGGCCGAACTTGCTGCCGTCGACCGCGATGCCGACCTTCAGCGAGTCGGCCGGCGGGGTCTCGCGGTGGCGCAGGATGAGGATCGGCGTCTTCGTCTGGGCCAGCACCGAGTTGGTGACCGAGCCGACCAGCAGGCCGCGGAGCGCCGAGTGGCCGTGCGAGCCCATCACCAGCAGGTCGACCTTGTCAGCGGCGGCCGCCTTGCTGATCTCGTCGGCCGGGTTGCCGACCGCGAATCGCACGGTCGGTTTCATCCCGGCCTTCTGGAGGCGGGTGCGCGCTGGTTTCAGCGCCTTCTCGGCCTCTTCGGTGTAATACGACGACACCACGTCGCTGCCGACCACGCGGGTGGCGCGGCTCGGAATGGCCATCTGCACGTTGAGAACCTCGACCTCCGGGTTCTCGCCCACCAGCGTCGAGCGTGAAGCGACGAAGTCGACTGCTGTGCGGCTGAACTTGCTGCCATCGACCGGAATCAGGATTTTCATCGTTATCTCCAAGGGCGCCGCGCCGAGACAAATACGCGCTTTCAGTCTAAGCCAGCCTCGGGGTCGCACGATGACAGGCAACAAAAAGGGCCGCTTGCGGCGGCCCTGCTCTGCGATCGTGCGCGGCTACTTTGCCGACTTCATCGGGCAGGTGTTGAGTCCGATGATCGAGTACAGCGGACAGGTGCTGAGCGCTCCCGTCGCTAGCAGCACCACGCCGATCCAGCCCCACGGCCCGATCGTCCCCATCAGCGTCAGGCCGATCAGGACAAGTCCCGCCACGATGCGAAGCACGCGGTCGATCCCGCCGACATTGGTCTTGAACATCCGGTTCCCCTTCCCTTGATTCACATTGAACACAGCCGGATCTTGGACGCCGGCACCAGCGGGGCTCAGTGACTGCGGTCACCCCCGATTACCATCGACTCGCCGGCCGCGATGCGCCGCAGGGCGGCGGGGTCGACGATTTCGATCGCGCCGCGCCCGAGGTGCACGCATCCGCCCTGCTCGAACTGCTTCAGCAGCCGGCTGACGGACTCGCGCGACACGCCCAGTTGTTCCGCGATTTCCTGGTGCGATGCCGACACCTTGGCGCCCTTGCCGAGCAGCGCCGCCGCGAGCCGGCGGTCGAGACGCTGGAAGCCGATCGATTCCACCAGTTCCATCAGCTGGAGAATGCGATCGGCAAACACCTGCAGCACCTCTTCCCGGAACGGGCGGTGCTCGGCGATCAGCCGATCGAACGTATTGCGCGGGATCAGCGCGATCTCGGCATCGGTGGCGCACTCGCCGCGCGCGCCGTACGGCGCCGAGCCCAGCATGCAGCTGGTGGAAATCACGCAGCTCTCGCCCGGCGTCACCTCGTAGAGCGACAGCTCGCGGCCGCTTTCGAGCGCCTTGGACACCCGCACGCGTCCGCTCAGCACGATCGGGAAACCGTTGCACGGATCGCGCTCGCTGAAGACGGACGTGCCCGCCGGCACCTTCATCAGCCGCAGGTTGTGCGTCACCTCCTGTTCCAGCGCGGGCGACATGCCCGCGAGGGACGGCATCGCGTTGCGAAGCTGCTGCATCGCCTCGTCGTTTTGGTCCATTGTTCCGTCCGTTCAAACAGCGCCAGCCCCGAGGATATTCCCGACGGGCATCCTCGGACTTGACCCGGGTCGCCGTTAAGCTTGGGAGGTGGACACGACAATGGCCGGCCCGACGCTGGAAGAGCGCCTCGCCATCCGGTGCATCGGGCTGGAGGCGGCCCTGGTGGCGCCGGATGCGCGAGCAGTGATCCCATGAACCCGCCCACGGAACAACCCGACGAAGCCGACCTCGTGCGCCGCTTTTCCGGCGTGACGCGCCTTTACGGCGAGGAGGCCGCGGAGCGGTTCCGGGCCGCGCGGGTGATCGTTGTCGGCATCGGCGGCGTTGGCTCGTGGGCGGCCGAGGCGCTGGCGCGCTCGGCCGTCGGCCACCTGGCGTTCGTGGATCTCGACCACGTGGCAGAGTCGAACACGAACCGCCAGATTCATGCGCTGGGGGACGTCTACGGCAAGGCGAAAGTCGATGCGATGGCCGAGCGCGCGCGGGCGATCAACCCGGCGTGCACGGTGCGTGCGATCGACGAGTTCGCCACCGTCGACAACGCGGCGTCGCTGGTCGAGGGCGCCGACGTCGTGCTCGATTGCATCGATCAGGTGATCGCCAAGGCGGCGCTTATCGCGGCGGCGACAGCGGCGGGGGTTCCCGTCGTGACCTGCGGGGCGGCCGGTGGGCGGTTCGATCCGACGCGCGTGCGCTGCGATGACCTCGCGCGGCTCGCCGGCGACCCTTTGCTGGCCAGGGTGCGCCACAAGCTCCGCCGCGACTACGGCTTCCCGCGCGACACGCGCGACCGCAAGCAGCCGCCGCGCTTCGGCGTCGTCGGGGTGTACTCGGACGAGCCGCTGCAGCGGCCCGCAGCGGCGCTCGATGCCGACGGCAGGCCGGTGACCGGCGCGGCACTGGCCTGCGCCGGATACGGATCGAGCGTCGTGGTGACGGCCACCATGGGATTCGTGGCGGCCGGCCAGGCCCTGGCGGCGCTTTCCGCGGCGGCACGCGAACCTCGTTGACGGGTGTCAATCGGCATCGCGGCAACAGTCCTAGGCTCAACTCAGGTTCACCGGAGGTTTCATGTTCAAACGCATCCTCGTTCCCACCGACGGATCCGACCTTTCGAACAAGGCCATTGCCGCGGCGATCGACCTGGCGAAGACGCTGAAGGCCACCGTGGTCGGCATGACCACGCTCGAGCCGTATTCCTACTCCAACCTGTCCGAGTACCGGCCGGAAACGCTCGACGACTACGAGTCGCGGATGGACCAGTTCGGCGCCGAGCGGCTGGGCAGGATCGCCGATGCGGCCGCGCAGGCCGCAGTGCCGGTCGAGACGGTGTCGGTGAAGTCCTTTTCGCCGTACGAGGCGATCATCGACACGGCGAAGGCCAAGGGCTGCGACCTGATCATCATGGCGTCGCACGGCCGCCGTGGCCTGAACGCCGTCCTGCTGGGCAGTGAGACGCAGAAGGTGCTGACCCACACCAGCATTCCGGTGATGGTGTACCGTTAGTTTCCGGCGGCCTCGAGCCGCCACCCACGGCGATCCGTCGCCGCGAGCCCGGACAGTTATCCTGCCCGGGCTTTTCACTTGTGCGGTCGGTTTTCGCCCGCCACAGCCCTTGCGGTGGGTCAACGCCGGGGCCGGGCAACCGCCTTAACTTGGGTCGCACCAGCGTACGCAGCAGCGGGAGAGGCGATGAGCCAGGCGACACCTTTCAGGCACGACGAGATCTTCGTGGGCTTCGGCCCGATCGACGAACTTCATCGCGAGTTCCAGATGCTGCTGGACCGGCTGATCGACTGCGAGGATGCCGACTACGGCCAGCACCTGCTGGAACTGCACGAGCACCTGCTGCGACACTGCGGCGCCGAGGAAGAGTGGATGCAGCAGGAGCGCTATGCCGGCTACCAGCGGCACAGGCACGAGCACGAGAAATTGCTCGAGTCGCTGTCGGAAGTGCGCCGCAAGTTCGACGCCGGCGACCTCGACTCCGTCCAGGCGTTCTCCAACGACCTGCTGCCGTGGTTTGCCGTCCACGCGCAGACGATGGATGCGCCGCTGGCCGAGTTCCTGAAGGGGAACTGACGAGCGACGTATTCGAAGCCGGGCGGCAAGCCGTGGGCGAGATGGCTGAAGGGCAGGGTGCCTACGCGGTCGGCATTGCGTCGATCGACGCGCTGCACGTCGAACTCGAGGAACGGCTCGCCGCCCTGACCGACGCGGGTGACGACGCGCAGGCGGCACTGGCCGCACTGCAGGATCACCTGCAGCGCCACTTCAGCCACGAAGAGGCGCTGATGGCGCAGTCCGGCTTTCCGATGGCCGAGTGCCACGCCCGCGAGCACCTGTCGGTGGTCGAGGTCGTCACGGAGGTGCAGCGCCTGCTGGCGGAAGGCGACACCGCGCCGCTCGGGCGCCTGGCCCCGGCGATGCTCGAGTGGTTCGCCGTGCACGCAACCAGCATGGACGCCGCGCTGGCCAGCTACCTGAAGCGGATGTCGGCGCCGGCCGCTTCCTGACGCCGGCCAGGACTCTCCCGGAAGCTGCGACCGGAGTTGTCCCTCGTCCGTTGCGCCGCCTGATCATGGTCAACGGCGCCGCCCGAGGCGACGGGCTCGCTCGCTCCCGGGCTCTAGACTGAACAGCGCGCGATGGGCGCGCTTTGTTGCGGCATCGATCGAGAGCAGCGCGATGGTCCCAGAGACGAACAGCCCACGCACCGTGTGGCACGCGTTGTCGTCCGGTGCCGCGATCGAGGCCGAGTCGTCCTCGGCGTCGGGACTCTCCGCCGCCGAGGCGGCCGCGAGGCTGGCTCGCCACGGTCCGAACGCGCTGCGAGCCGGCGTCCGCGTGTCCGCGTGGGCGTTGCTCGCGAGCCAGTTCCGCAACGTACTCATCCTGATTCTCCTGGCTGCGACGGCGGCTTCAGCGCTGCTCGGCCAGACGGTCGAGGCCATCGCGATCACGGTCATCATCCTGCTGGCCGTTCTGCTCGGATTCGTGCAGGAGTACCGCGCCGAGCGCGCCATCGAGGCATTGCGGGAAATGGCCGCGCCGCGCGCCGTCGTCCTGCGGGATGGACGGGAACTCGACATCCCGGCCCGGGACGTCGTGCCCGGCGACGTCGTTCTGCTGGCGGCGGGCAACCGCGTGCCAGCGGACGGGCGTCTGCTCGACGCCGTCAACCTGCAGACCCAGGAAGCGGCGTTGACCGGCGAGTCGATGCCGGTCGACAAGCACTGCGAGGCGCTCGAAGAAGCCGACCTCGCCGTCGGTGACCGGCGCAACCTCGTGTTCGCCGGAACGACCGTGGCGGCCGGACGTGGACGCGCGCTGGTCGTCGCCACGGGCATGGAGAGCGAGTTCGGGCGGATCGCGGGCCTGCTCGACACCGTGGAGGTGGGCCGGACTCCGCTGCAGCTGAGCCTCGACCGGCTCGGACGCCAGCTGGCCCGCGCGGCGCTGATCGTGGTGCTCGTGATCGCCGCGCTCGGCATCGCACGCGGCGAGCCGGTCGTGCAGATGCTGATCTTCGCGATCGCGCTCGCCGTCGCGGTCGTGCCCGAGGCACTCCCGGCGGTGGTGACGATCTCGCTGGCGCTGGGCGTGCAGCGCCTCGCGAAGCGGCGTGCGCTGATGCGCCGGCTGCCGGCGGTGGAGACGCTGGGAGCGACGACGCTGATCGCGACCGACAAGACGGGCACCTTGACGCTCGACCAGATGACCGTGCGGCGGATCTGGTGCGCCGGTCGGATGATCGACGTGTCCAGCCACGGCTACGAGCCGAGCGGCGAATTCACGGATGAGGACGGGCCGCGCGCCCCGGACGAGGCCCTCCGGCGGTTGCTCTCGGCCGCCCTGCTCGCGTGCGATGCCGAGGTGAAGCGCGATGAGGAGACCGGCCGATGGTTCGCGCATGGCGACCCGACGGAGGCGGCGCTCGTCGTCGTGGCGGGCAAGGCGGGGCTCCGGAGGGCGGATCTGGACGTGACGTATCCGCGCGTGCAGGAAGTCCCGTTCTCCGCTGAAACGAAGCGCATGACGACACTGCATCGCACTGCGACCGGCACGGTGGCCTTTGGCAAGGGAGCGCCCGAGCCGATCCTCGACAGCTGCACGGCGCTGATGGGCCCCGACGGCGAGCGCCCCATGGACGACGAGGCGCGCGCAGAGATCCTCGCCGCCGCGCGCTCGATGGCCGGACAGGCGATGCGCGTCCTGGCGGTTGCGGCGCGAACGTCGGCCACCCTGGACAACTGCGAGAGCGACCTGACGCTGCTCGGACTGGTCGGGATGACCGACCCGCCGCGTCCCGAGGTGCCGGCGGCCCTCGCGGAGTGCGCGGCCGCGGGAATCCGGGTGGTGATGATCACGGGCGATCACCCGCTCACCGCGGCGGCCATCGCGCGCGAACTCGGGATCGGCCAGGGCCGCGCCATGACCGGCGCGCAGGTCGAGGCGATGGACGACGCGCAGCTGGTGGCCGCGGTGGACGGCGTCGACGTCTTCGCGCGCGTGTCGCCGGCCCACAAGCTGCGGATCGTCACTGCGTTCCAGGCGCGAGGTCATGTCGTGGCGATGACGGGAGACGGCGTCAACGATGCTCCCGCGCTGAAGCGCGCGGACATCGGCGTGGCGATGGGAGTGAGCGGCACCGATGTGGCCCGCGAAGCCGCGGCGATGATGCTCACCGACGACAACTTCGCGAGCATCGTGGCTGCGATTCGCGAGGGGCGCGCCATCTACTCCAACATCAAGAAGTACCTGATGTTCCTGCTGAGCTCGAACGTCGGCGAGATCGGACTGATGGCCGGCGCAATGCTGCTGGGAATGCCGTTGCCGATGTCCGCGGTTCAGATCCTCTACTTGAACCTCGCCACGGACGGGCTGCCCGCGCTGGCGCTGGCGGTCGATCCCGCCGACGGCTCCCTGATGCGGCGGCCGCCGCGCAACGCGCGCGCCGGCATCTTCAGCCGCTCCGTCGTGACGCTGATGCTGGCGGGCGGCGCGTGGTCCATGGTCGCCAATCTCGGCTTGTTCGCGTGGGCGCTGTCTTCCGGACGGGGAATCGACGAAGCGATGACGATGACGTTCGTCTCGCTGGTGCTGATCCAGTTCTTCAAGGCCTACAACTTCCGCTCGGA
>CAYGXL010000065.1:0-13742 GCA_964353935.1 uncultured Burkholderiaceae bacterium
CGGCGGCCGCGCCATGTTGGCGACCATGCCCCGGGCCCACTCCTCGGTCTTCGGTTCGCCCAGGCGCTCGATCAGCGACCCGATCAGCGACAGCATGTACGGGTGCGAGCCGGAACGCGTGCAGACCTTCCCCTTGTTCTTCGGGTCGGCCAGTTCTTCGTACGTGTCGACATCCTCGGTCTTCACCCTGGCCTTGTCGTAGACGATCACGCGCGCGCGGCTCGAGAAGCCGAACCAGGTGCCGTCGTTCGACCGCAGGTTGGCGGGGATGCGCTCGTTCAGCACCTTGGACTGGATCGGCTGGAACAACCCGTCGACCTGCGCGCGCCACAGGCGCGCCGCGTCTACCAGCAGCACGACGTCGGCCGGGCTCGCGGCCCCTTCGGTGCGAAGGCGCTGCAGCAGTTGCTCGTCACCGAGCTCGATGCGATTGATCCTGATGCCGGTCTGCTTCGTGAAGTCCGCGTACAGGGCTTCGTCGGTCTGGTAATGGCGCGCCGAGTAGAGGTTGAGGATCTTGTCCTGCGCGTGGCTGTCGATGGGCGCCGCGGCGGCCAGGACCAGGCCACCGACCACGGCGGCCTGCATCGTGCGCCGCAAGGCGACTTCCAGGTGTTCCTTCAGGGGCGAGAACCGGTTCATTGCACCGTCCGTTGTCGTTTGTCCGAGAGTGCCGGCCGGCCCGGGGCCCAGGGGGCGCACGCGGATCGAACCGACGGACGAAACGTTATCGCAAATGATTCTCAAATGCAAATACTTCTCATTTGCGATACTTTGACCCTGATCAAGACAGGGATGCCTGCTACGGCTCGGGCAACCGCTCGGGGATCGCTCCGGCCGGCAAGAGCGGCCAGGAGGAAAGCATGGAGGGCGACGCGTCCGGCTTCGCGACGAAGGGCTCGGCGGGCAACGGCTCCATCACGCGACGCGCCCCGTTGAAGCGCGCTGCCCAGTACCGGCTGTCCAGTCCTTCGACCCGCACGCGACCGTTCCTGGCCGGCGCATGAACGAACCGACCCTCCCCGATGTAGATCGCGACGTGCGAGAAGGCGCGCCGAAGCGTGTTGAAGAACACGAGATCGCCGGGTTGCAGTTCCGCACGCGACACGGCCTGGCCGACTCCGCTGATCTCTTCAGCGCGCCGCGGCAGATCCCGCTCGAGCACCGAGGCGAAGACATGGTGAACGAGCCCGCTGCAATCGAATCCGACCTCGGGACTGCTGCCACCGAAGCGATATGGAGTTCCGAGCAGCGACAGGGCCTGGACGACGACGTCCGACCGCGCACTGTGGGCACGCTCCTGCGCCTGCGCGCCGAAGCCGAGCAGCGCCAGCGCGAAGCCGACCACGAACCTGCCTGCCCACCACCTCCGATGACCGCTCATCCGCCCGCCACACCGGTCGCCAGCAACGGACCGCAAAATAGCGCATTCCAGCGAGAAAACCTAAAGAACTCCATGAGTTAGGCCGAACAATTCGGCTAAAGTCGACAAACTCCGGGCTCAGCACCGGGCCGGAACGGAATCGAGCGTCGTGGCAAACGAGTCGCAAGACAAATCAGCTGGAAACGTATCCGGGAAGCCACGCGTCCTGATCGCCGACGACTCCCGCATCGTCCGCGCCGCGCTGGTCCAGCACCTGAAGGACCGGTTCGACATCCGCGAGGTCACGGACGGGGAAGCCGCGTGGCAGGCGATCCTGCTCGACTCGTCGATCCGGGTCGTCATCAGCGACCTGACGATGCCCAAGGTCGACGGCTTCGAACTCCTCAACCGCGTGCGCAGTTCGAAGGTCCAGCGCATCCGCGAACTTCCGATCGTGATCATTTCCGGCGAGGAGGAGACCGCCGAACGCGAACGGGCCGCCGGAGTGGGCGCCACCGATTTCATCCGCAAGGGCGTCGGCGGCGCCGAACTCCTCGCGCGCATGGAGGTGCTGGTCCGGTTGTCCAGCACGCGCGAAGCGCTGGCCGACAGCCAGGCATCCCTCGAGTCGTCCCGCACCGTCGACACGGACACCGAACTGCTGAACCTGCCCTTTTTCGACAAGCAAGTCGAGAAGCTGGTCAGTTATGCCCGCCGCAATCTTTCCGACGTCGCGGTCATCTGCGTGCGCATCGAACTGTCGCTCTCGAGCAGCGACACCTGGGACGGCGAAGCCGACCAAAGGCTGAAGCTCGTCGGCCGCGCCATTGCCGCCTCGATCCGCCTCGAGGACCTCGGCACCCGCTCCGACAAGTACGAGTTCTGCGTCGCCACACCATCGTCGGGCCTGTCCGGCGTGCTCCGGTTTGCGGCACGCCTGCGGAAAGTCCTGGAGAACGCAGAGACGGCCGGGCCGGGCGTCGAGGTCTGGACCTGCATCGGCGTTGCCACCCTGTCCGAGGAACTGCGCCGCAGCGCAGAGGAACTTCGTGCGCTGGCTCAAAAACGCGCCGAGAAAGCCCAGCAGAATCGGTCGCGCCGCATCATTCTCGGCACTGGCGACGGCGAGGCGGGAAGCGTCGAGCCCCAGCCGGTCGAGGGGTCGATGGACATCAACCTCGCGCTGGCGCTGATCCGTGCCGGCCGGACCACCGAAGTGGTGCCGCACCTGCCAAGATTGCTGCACCAGGTCGCACCGCTGCTGAAGCTGGTGCGACTGCAGAGAGAACTACAAGCACAGGCGACACCTGCGGAGGGAGGCCCGCATGACGACGTACAGACAATTCCACGCTAGATCCATCAGCGACCCGCAGGGGTTCTGGGCCGAGCAGGCCGCCCTGGTCGACTGGAAGCAGCCGTTCAAGCAGGTCCTCGACTACTCGCGGCCGCCGTTCGCGAAGTGGTTCGTCGGCGGAACCACCAACCTGTGCCACAACGCGGTCGACCGCCACCTCGCGGCCCGCGGCGACCAGGCCGCGCTGATCTACGTCTCGACCGAAACCGGCGAGGAAAGGACCTACACGTTCGCGCAGCTGTACCGCGAAGTGAACCGCATGGCCGGGATCCTGAAGGGGCTCGGGGTCGGACGCGGCGACCGCGTCCTGATCTACATGCCGATGGTCGCGGAAGCCGCGTTCGCGATGCTGGCGTGCGCGCGCATTGGCGCGATCCACTCGGTCGTGTTCGGCGGTTTCGCATCGGTCAGCCTCGCCACCCGGATCGACGATGCACAGCCCAAGGTGATCGTGAGCGCCGACGCCGGCTCGCGCGCCGGCAAGGCGGTGCCGTACAAGCACCTGCTCGACGAGGCGATCGTGCTCGCCAAGTTCCCGCCGAGCAGCGTCCTGATGGTGAACCGCGGGCTGGCGCCGGCCACGATGGTTGCGGGCCGCGACGTCGACTACGCGAAGCTGCGCGCCGAGCACATGAACGACGAGGTGCCGTGCGAGTGGCTGGAGTCGAGCGAGCCCTCGTACATCCTCTACACGTCCGGAACGACGGGCAAGCCGAAGGGCGTGCAGCGCGACACCGGCGGCTACGCCGTCGCGCTCGCCGCGTCGATGAAGCTCATCTTCTGCGGCAACGCCGGCGAGAACTACTTCTCCACGAGCGACATCGGCTGGGTCGTGGGCCACAGCTACATCGTCTACGGCCCGCTGATCGCCGGGATGGGGACGATCATGTACGAGGGCACGCCGATCCGACCCGACGGCGGAATCTGGTGGAGCATCGTGGAGAAGTACAAGGTGACGTCGATGTTCTCGTCGCCCACCGCGATCCGCGTGCTGAAGAAGCAGGACCCGGCGCTGCTGAAGAAGTACGACCTGTCTTCGCTGCGGCTGCTGTTCCTCGCCGGCGAGCCTCTCGACGAGCCGACCGGCCGCTGGATCGCCGACGGCATCGGCAAGCCGGTAATCGACAACTTCTGGCAGACCGAGACGGGCTGGCCGATCCTCGCGATCCCGCGCGGCGTCGAGGCGCTGCCGTCGAAGTTCGGCTCGCCCGGGCTGCCCTGCTATGGCTACGACGTCAAGATCCTCAACGAAGCGACCGGCGAGGAAATCACCGGTCATCATGAGAAGGGCGTGGTCGCGATCGAAGGCCCGCTGCCGCCGGGATGCATGACGACGGTCTGGGGCGACGACGAACGGTTCGTGAAGACTTACTGGACCAGCATTCCGAACCGGCAGGTCTATTCGACCTTCGACTGGGGCACCCGCGATGAGGACGGCTACTTCTTCATCCTCGGCCGCACGGACGACGTCATCAACGTCGCGGGCCACCGCCTGGGCACGCGCGAGATCGAGGAGTCACTCTCGTCGCACCCGAACGTCGCCGAGGTGGCCGTGGTCGGCGTCGCCGACCAGCTCAAGGGCCAGGTCGCCATCGGTTTCGTGATCCTGAAGGACGCGAGCAAGGCCGATACGCTGGAGAAGAAACTCGCGCACGAAGGCGAAATGATGAAGGTCGTCGACGGCCAGCTCGGCGCTGTCGCCCGGCCCGCGCGCGTTCATTTCGTCAGCAGCCTGCCGAAGACGCGTTCCGGCAAGCTGCTGCGCCGTTCGATCCAGGCGCTGTGCGAAGGACGCGACCCGGGCGACCTGACCACCATCGAGGACCCGACCGCCCTCGATCAGATCCAGGCGGCGGTGCGCAGCTAGCCGCCGCTTCACGTCGCGGCCGCGGGCTCGCGTAAGCTCGCGGCCGTTTTCATTGGTGCTCGCGCCCTGGTGCCCGTGTCCCTCACCTATCTCCTGTCCGGCCTCGTCCTGCCGCCGACATCGCTCGTGCTGCTGACGCTGCTCGGGCTGCTGCTGCTCAGGAGCCGCCCGCGCTTCGCCGTCGCGCTGATGGCGTTCTCCCAGCTCGCGTTGCTCGCGCTCGCCATGCCGGTGGTCGCGGGTGCGATCGCGCGAACGCTCGAGCCGCCACCCCTCGCGGCCGACGGCCTCGAGCGCGCGCAGGCGATCGTGATACTCGCCGGCGGACTCAACCGCAGCGCCATCGAGTGGGGTGGCGAGTCCGTCAACGACTTCACGCTGCAGCGCGTGCGCTACGGCGCCCACCTCGCCCGCTCGAGCGGCCTTCCGATCTACGTCACCGGCGGCGTGCCGGGGGGCGCCCGGCACTCCGAGGCGCAATTGATGGCGAGCGTTCTGCAACGGGACTACGGCATCCAGCCGAAGTGGATCGACCAGTCGGCACCGACCACGCGCGGCAACGCACTGATGGCCGCGAAGGACCTGAAGCCGCTCGGCATCCAGCGCGTGGCGCTCGTGACCACCGCCATCCACATGCCGCGCTCGAAGCAGGCTTTCGAGGCCGCGGGATTCACCGTGATCCCGGCGCCGACCGACTACGTCGCGCAGCGGCCCTTCACGCCCGGGCAGCTCGCGCCCGGGCCCGGCGCCCTGATGGTGTCCCACCTCGCGCTGCGCGAGTGGATTGCGCGCGGCTGGTACCGGCTCCTGGGCAGCTAGGCAGCCTGGCATCGAAGATCACGTTCGACGACAAGGAGAATCGATGAAGACGAAACCGACGCTGACGCTCGACGACGCGCGCAGGATGGCCGCCGCGGGCGAGGCCGAAGCAAAGAGGAACCAGTGGAACGTGGTGATCGCCGTGTGCGACGACGGCGGGCACCTGATCCTGCTGCACCGGCTCGACGGCGTGGCGCCGATCTCCAGTTACATCGCGCCGGAGAAGGCGCGCGCCGCCGCGATGGGCAAGCGCGAAACGAAGGTCTACGAAGACATGATCAACCAGGGCCGCAACGCGTTCCTGTCGGCGCCGTTGCAGGGGATGCTCGAAGGCGGCGTGCCCGTGATCGTCGACGGCCAGGTCATCGGAGCGGTCGGCGTGTCCGGCGTGAAGTCGAGCGAAGACGCCCAGATCGCGAAGGCTGCAATCGCCGCGCTCGGCAGCTGATCTGCACCGCATCCCGAGTCCGCCGAATCGGCGGATTCGCGTTACATTGCCGCCATCATGGCGACGCGCGAACTCGACCGGCTCGACCGCAGGATCCTCGAGATCCTGCAGCAGGATGGCCGGATCACGAACCAGGAACTGTCCGGGCGCATCGCATTGAGCCCGCGCGCCTGCCTCGATCGCACGCGTCGCCTGGAGCGCAGCGGGCTGATTCGCGGCTACATGGCGCTGGTCGATCCGCGCAAGCTCGGCGGCACGCTGCTGACGATAGTCGTCGAAGTGACGCTGAAGGACCAGACGCAGGCGACCCACGCGCGCTTCGAACAGCGCATCCGGAGCGCGGAGGAAGTGGTCGAGTGCTTCCTGGTGTCCGGCCAGTGCGACTACGTCCTGCGGCTCGCCTGCCGCGACCTCGACCATTACCGCGAACTGACCAACGCGTGGACGGACGATCCGGCCCTCGGCGTCGAGAAGATCACGTCGAAGCCGGAGTTGCAGACGATCAAGCCGTTCCGCGGCTATCCGCTCCCCTGAGCCTTCCAGGATCACATCGCCGCCGATTCGGCGGCGACGGCCCCCGCAACACGCGGTTCCTGCTTTCCGGCCACGTCACTTACGCCGTGCGTGACGCGCGCGATTCCTACACTTCCCTTCCAGTTGAGGTGTCGATTGTGCGAGGTGAGCGATGGACGCGCGTGTCGGAAAGGTGGAGGGCCTGATCGAGCTCGAGACAGCCGTTGCGGCGCCGAACTATGCGCCGCTGCCCGTGGTGCTCGAGCGCGGCGAAGGCAGCTGGCTGTGGGACGCGGACGGCAAGCGCTACCTCGACTTCATGTCGGCGTACTCGGCCGTCAGCCACGGCCACGCGCATCCGCGCCTCGTCCGGGCCCTGGTCGAACAGGCGCAGCGCGTGGCGGTCACTTCGCGCGCCTACCACTCGACTGAACTCGCACCCTTCCTCGCGAAGCTGGTCGAGGTGGCCGACCTCGATGGCGAGGCACGCGCGCTGCCGGCGAGCGGCGGCTGCGAATCGGTCGAAACGGCCATCAAGGCCGCGCGTCGCTGGGGCTATCGGGCCAAGGGGATCGATCCGGGCCGGGCCGAGATCGTCGTTGCCCGCGGCAACTTCCACGGGCGGTCCACGACCGTGGTCGGCTTTTCCTCCGAAGACGATTACCGCGCCGACTTCGGACCGTTCGCACCCGGCTTCCGGCACTTCGACTTCGGCGACATCACAGGGCTCGCCGAAGCGATCGACGAGAACACCTGCGCGGTTCTCATCGAACCGATCCAGGGCGAGGCCGGCATCGTCACGCCGCCGCCCGGCTTCCTGCGCGCCGCGCGCGAACTGTGCACCGAGCGCAACGTCCTGCTGATCGTCGACGAGATCCAGTCGGGCCTCGGCCGCACCGGGGCGTGGTTCGCGTACATGCACGAAGGCATCCGTCCCGACGCCGTCATCGTCGGCAAGGCCCTGGGCGGCGGCCTGCTCCCGGTTTCCGCATTCGTCGCGCGCGCGCCGGTTCTCGACCTGATGGGCCCGGGCAGCCACGGCTCGACCTTCGGCGGCAATCCGCTCGCGGCGCGCGTGGCCCTCGAAGCACTGCGCGTCATCGAGGACGAAAAACTCGTCGAGCGCAGCCAGGCGCTTGGCGCGCACCTGCTCGACCGGCTCCGCCAACTGCGCTCGCCGCTGGTCCGCGCCGTGCGCGGCCGCGGCCTGTGGGCCGGCGTCGAACTCACGCCGGACGTCTCGGCGCGCGCCATCGTCGAGCGACTCGCGCTGCGCGGCGTGCTGACCAAGGACACGCACGGGACCGTGATCCGTTTCGCGCCACCGCTGACCATCCGCCGCGAAGCGCTCGACTGGGGCCTCGATGTCTTCGCCGCTGTGCTCGCGGAGTTCGACCCGCGCCGAGCGCCGTTCCATGACTCCGGCATTCCCCACATCAGCTCCCTTGCCGCGCGGAGGAACGACGACGTGAAAGCCGCTACCCGGATCGAACGCCGTGCCCGCCAGTCGGCGCACCTGATGATGAGTTCGCCGCGGCACTTCGAGGTCAGCTACGCGATCAACCCGTGGATGGATCCGTCGCAGTGGTCCGTTTCCGCCGACCGGCTCGCCGACGATGCGCGCCGTGGATGGGCCAAGCTGATGGCGACCTACGAGCGGCTCGGCGCGCGGGTGACGGCACAGGACCCGGTGCAGGGCCTTCCCGACCTCGTGTTCACCGCCAATGCGGCCGTCGTGCTCGACCGCAAGGTGCTGCTCGCCCGCTTCCTCTGCGAGGAACGCCGGGGCGAAGAACCGCACAACCGCAGGTTCTTCGAGGCGCTGCGCGAACGCGGCTTCGTCGACGAGGTGGTGGACCCGCCGCCCGGCCTGATCTTCGAGGGAGCCGGCGACGCCATCTGGGACGTGAGCCGCGGACTCATCTGGACGGGCTACGGACAGCGTTCGAGCCGCGAAGTGCACGCCGCCATCGAATCGCTCTACGGCGTGCCCACCGTGCCGCTGGAACTGGTCGACCCCCGCTTCTATCACCTCGACACCTGCTTCTGCGTCCTGTCCGGCGGCGAAGTCCTCTGGTACCCGTCGGCGTTCTCGGCGGAGTCGGCCGACGCCGTGCGCCGCGTGGCGGGCGCGGGAAACCTGATCGAGGCAACCGACGAGGACGCGCTGCACCTCGGAGTCAACTCGGTGTGCCTGGGGCGTGATGTCGTGATGTGCCACGCGTCCGATGCCACCCGCGCGTCCCTCGCCGCGCGCGGCTACCGGGTGCACGTCGTTCCCCTCGACTCGTTCAATCGGTCGGGCGGTGCCGCCTATTGCCTGACGCTTCGCCTCGACAACGAAACCCGCGCCGCGGACCGCGGCAGCGACAGCAACCACGAGCGGGAATTCGAGCAACTGCGCCGCGCGGCCTGAGCCGCGTCGCCACGCACAATCGCCGAAGCGGGTGACGCGCCGTCCATCGGACGGACGATCCGCCGCTCGCCCCTGCCTGTCGAAACTGTCCATGAGAGCCCCAAGGAGGCGACATGGACGTACTTTCCGCCAAGGACGGCAGCGCACAAGCCGTCCGCGACGCGGCGGCATCGGAGGTCGTCGACAGCCGCATGGCGCTCGAACGCGAACTGGACCGCCTGAACGTCGCAGTCGGCGCGCACTCGACCGCGTCGGCGCAGCACCTTCAATGGTCGGTGCTGGCGCAGGCCTTCCTGCTGGCGTCCTACCTGATCGTCCTGGTCGGCGGCTGGTCGCTGCCGCTCCCCGGCAAGCGCTGGCTGCTCGCCGCCATCGCGGGCTTCGCCATCGTGTCGCTGGTCCTGGGGCACCTGTCCCAGCGGGGCAGTCGCGATCGCATCGCGCCGCTGCGCCAGAGCCGGAGGCTGGTCGAGCAGGCACTCGAGCGCATCGCGGCACGTCCCGTCGTGTTCTCGCGCGACGGCGTCATCGTGCGCAGCGTCGGCGACTGGGCAACCACCCTGATGCCGATCGCCATCCTCGCCGGCTGGGTGGCGCTCACGCTTTACACGCTGACGCTGCCCCTGCCGACCGACGCCCGGGCCGCCGCGGAGATGCGTGGAGCAACGCGCGCCGCAGCCGCACCGGCTTCACCCTCGCCGGCTTCCGCCGCGCCGGCCCCGCGCGCAAAAGGTCCGGCGCGCAAGGGCGAGGACGCTGCGCCGGCGCCGGTCGCCGGCGAAACGGCCGCGCCCGAAGAGACCGGCCTGGCAGCGCTGTTCCGTCGCGCCATCAATGCGCCGCCGACAGAGACGGCCTCCACCGTTGAGCCCGTGAAACCGTGACGGCGGCCGTCGGCGCGAGGGTCAGGCCGGCGGCGCCCAGTTCGGCTTGCGTTTGGCCATGAAGGCGTCGAGGCCCTCCTGCGCCACCGGGTCGACCAGGTTGCACGCCATCGTCTGGCCCGCCATCTGGTACGCAGCCTCGGTGCCGGCCTCGACCTGCCGGTAGAACATCTCCTTGCCCATCGCGACGGCGATCGCGGGCTTCGAAACGATCGACGCGGCAAGCTTCGCGATCTCTGCGTCGAGCTGGTCGGCCGCGACAACGCGGTTCACGAGGCCGCGCTCGCGCGCGGTCTGCGCGTCGATGAGGTCGCCGGTCACCAGCATCTCGAACGCTTCCTTGCGGCCGACGTTGCGCGCGAGCGCCACGCCCGGCGTCGTGCAGAAGAGGCCGACGTTGATGCCGGAGACTCCGAAGCGCGCGCCCTCGACGGCGACCGCCAGATCGCATGTCGCCACCAGCTGGCACCCTGCGGCAGTCGCGACGCCGTGCACCCGCGCGACGACCGGCTGCGGCATGCGCTGGATCGTCAGCATCAGCTTCGCGCACTGCGCGAACAGGGCGCGATAGGTGTCGAGCGCAGTGTCTTCCTTCATCTGTTTCAGGTCGTGTCCGGCACAGAACGCCTTGCCGGCGCCCGCCAGCACCACGACGCGCGCCGACGAATCGGCGGCGATCGCGTCGAGCGCGGCCTGCAGGGACGTCATCATCTCGACCGACAGGGCGTTGAACTGCTGCGGCCGGTTCAGCGTCAGGGTCACCACGCCGGACGCGTCGCGCGACTCCAGCAGGTAGGGTTCGACCGCGACCTTGGACTCCGGTGCATTCATGGGGCCTCCGCGCCTCTACAGTTGTGCGAGTGTCTTCACGTGCGCGCCAACGCTGCGGGCCAGCGCGCTCAGGTTGTATCCGCCCTCGAGCGAACTGATCACGCGGCCCTCGCCGAACTCGTCGGCGACGTCCATCAGCCGTTGCGTGATGTACGCGTAGTCGGATTCCACGAGGCCCATCTGGCCGAGGTCGTCCTCCCGGTGCGCGTCGAACCCCGCCGAGATGAACACCGCCTGCGGCTTGAACGACCGGAGTCGCGGCAGCCACACTTCGTCGACCACCTGCCGGACGACGTCGCCCTTGGTTCCGGCCGGCAGGGGGACGTTCACCATGTTCTTTGCCGGGTTGTCCGCGCCGGTGTACGGGTAGAACGGGTGCTGGAAGAAGCTCGCCATCAGCACCCGTTCGTCGTTCGCGAGGATGTCCTCCGTCCCGTTGCCGTGATGCACGTCGAAGTCGATGACCGCAACCCTTTCGAGGCCGTGGACCTCGAGCGCATGGAGCGCCCCGATCGCAACGTTGTTGAAGAAGCAGAAGCCCATCGCGGACGCCTTGCGCGCATGGTGCCCGGGCGGGCGCACGGCGCAGAACGCGTTTGCGAGCTCCTTGCGCATCACGCGGTCGGTCGCGTCGACCACCGCACCGGCCGAGCGCAGGGCCGCCTCCCAGGTGCGCGGGTTCATCGACGTGTCCGGGTCGACGGGCCAGTATCCCTGCTGTGGTACGCTGGTTTTCAACCGTTCGACGTACGCCGCGTCGTGCGCCCGGACGAGCGATTCGAGCGACGCTGCCGGCGCATCGTGATGTTCCAGGTGCGGCGAGATCCCGATGGCAATCAGGTGGTCGTGAATCGCGGCCAGTCGCTCCGGCGATTCCGGGTGCCACGATCCCATCTCGTGTTCCGCGCAGGTGCGGTGGGTAAAGAACCCGGTATGCAGCATCTGTCTCCGTTCGGACCGTTGTTTTCGGCGGCCTTCGTCTGTCACGTTATAGCCCAATGTTAGAGAAATTCCGCGCGACTGCCAGCCAGATCGGAACGATCATCGTCGGCAAGACCCTGCAGATCCGGCAGAGCCTCACCTGCCTGCTGGCAGGCGGCCACCTGCTGATCGAGGACGCGCCCGGAGTCGGCAAGACGACGCTCGCGCACGCGATCGCGCTTTCGATGGGCCTTCCCTTCCGCAGGATCCAGTTCACGAGCGACCTGCTGCCGTCCGATGTCATCGGCGTGTCGGTGTATGAACGGACCAGCGGGCAGTTCGTGTTCCATCCCGGGCCGATCTTCACCGAAGTGCTGCTCGCCGACGAGATCAACCGGGCGAGCCCGAAGACGCAGAGCGCCCTGCTGGAAGCGATGGAGGAGAACCAGGTGTCGGTCGACGGCCTGTCGCGCCCGCTGCCGCAGCCCTTCTTCGTGATCGCCACGCAGAATCCGTTTCACCAGGTCGGCACCTTTCCGCTGCCCGAGTCGCAGCTCGACCGCTTCCTGATGTGCATCAGCCTCGGCTACCCGGACCGCGACGCTGAACGCGCGCTGCTGGCGGGCGACGCGCGCCGCGACCTGCTGAAGGCGCTGCAGCCGGTCGCGCGGCCCTCGGACCTGCTCGCCGCGCAGGCTGAAGTGAAGAAGGTGTTCGTGTCCGCGGCCCTGCTGGACTACTTGCAGGCGCTGATCGCGCACACCCGGGCCTCGGGCAAGTACGCCGAGGGGCTGAGTCCGCGCGGCGGGCTGGCGCTGCTCGGCGCGGCCCGGGCCTGGGCCTGGCTCGATGGCCGCGAGCACGTGATTCCGGAGGACGTGCAGAACATCATGGCATCGGTGGCGGGACACCGGCTGCACGCGACCAGCCGCGAGAGCGGACGCGCGCTGCACGGAAGGGAACTCGTCGCGCAGCTGATCGCCGCCGTGCCGGTGCCCTGACCGGCATGAGCATTACGGCGAATCCGCTGACGCTGCGGATCACGCGCTGGATCGCGGGTCGCGACGGCCCCGAGGCCGGCGAGGTCCTGCTCGACCGCCGGCGCGTGTACATCCTGCCGACGGCGCCCGGCCTCGCGTTCGGCGTCGCCGTGCTCGTGCTTCTCGTCGGCTCGATCAACTACAGCCTGCAGCTCGGCTTCCTCCTGACCTTCCTCGTGGCCAGCATGGCGGTCGTGGGGATGCACGCGACCCACTCGAACCTGGTGCAGCTCGTGCTGCGCGGGGTGCGCGTGGAGCCGGTCTTCGCCGGCGACGTCGCCGCATTCGAGGTGACGGTCTCCAATCCAGGCACGCTCGACCGCTTCGCGCTGCGGTTCGCGTTCAAGTCCGGGTCGATACGCTCGCGCGGCAAAGGCGATGGCCAGAACCCCTCTTCCGCACCGACGGTGTCAGTCGAGGTTCCCGCCCGCGGCGTGCGTACCGTGCAGGTTCCCCTGCCAGCTCCGGACCGTGGCCGCCTGCCTGCACCGCGGATCACCGTCGAGACGCGTTTCCCCTTTGGTTTGTGGCGCGCGTGGTCCTACCTGACTCCCGCACTCGAAGCCATCGTCTATCCGAAACCCGAAGAAGACTCACCGCCGCTGCCCGCGGCCGAGGGCGGCCATGACGAAGCGGCAGGCATGGCCCCGAGCGGCGACGACTTCGCCGGCGTGCGGCCATACCAGGCCGGCGATGCCCAGAAGCTCATCGCGTGGCGGCTCGCGGCCCGCTCCGACGATCTGTCCGTGAAGCAGTTCGAGGCGGCGGGCGGCGGCGACCTGATGCTGGACTTCGATGCGCTGCCGTCCTCGACCGGGCTCGAGCATCGCCTCTCCCGGCTGACGCGCTGGGTCCTCGACGCCGATGCATCCCGCATGCGCTACGGCCTGCGCCTGCCCGACGCGACGATCGACATGGGAAGCGGCGCGCAGCACCGCGATCGCTGCCTGACGGCGCTGGCGGTCTGCAAAGGCTGACATGGCGGCGTCTGCGACGACGGCACGCCGTTCGCGCGCTTCGCGCGTGACGGGGGCGCTGAACCGCCTCTTCGGTCCGCAGACGTCGAGCGGCGCGCGCGAACGCCGCGACATCCTGGTGCTGCTGCTCGCGGTCACGTTCGTCGTGGTGCCCCACTTCGAGCATCTGCCATGGTGGGCGACGCTGCTGCTGCTCGTGATGCTCGTGTGGCGGGGCGTCATCGCGGCCAAGCAGCTTTCGGTGCCCGGCCGCATCTTGCTGCTGCCGCTGCTGGTCGGCGCCGGCGCCGGCGTGTACCTGCAGCACGG
>CAYGXL010000066.1:0-13565 GCA_964353935.1 uncultured Burkholderiaceae bacterium
GAGTGCGGCCACAGCCGCTCCATGCCGATCAGGATCGCGAACGTCGCCACGGCCACGGCCAGCGTCACGAGTGAAGTTTCGGGCAGGTGCTGCGCGAGGCTCAGCACGTCACGAAAGAAGCCCGCCTTCTCGATGTGGAGCCCGAGGAGCTTGGGCAACTGGTCGAGCACGATCACGAGCCCGATGCCCGCCTTGAACCCGGTCAGCACCGGCGCCGATATGAAGTTGGCAACGAACCCCAGCCGCAGCAGGCGCGCCAGGAGCAGCATGACGCCGACGAGCGCCGAGAGCGTCGCCGTGGCCGTGAGGAGCTTCGCCGGATCGCCGTCCGGCACGACGAGCCCCAGCTGCGTTCCGGCAAGGATCGCCAGCGTCGTGGTCGAACTCACGCTCAGGACCCGCGAGGAGCCGAGGAGCGCGTAGATCACCATCGGCACGAAGGCGGTGTACAGGCCGACGGCCACCGGCAGCCCCGCCACCGTGGCGTAGGCCATGGCCTTCGGCAGGACGACGGCGGCCGCCGTCAGCCCCGCGACGACGTCGAACTTCAGCAAGCCGGCAGCGCCCTTCACTTGCCGGATCGTCAGAAGCGTTCCGGCACGTACTTGAAGGGATAGTCGGCGGCCTTGTACTTGCCGATCTTGCGCTTGGGAAGCTTGACCTTCATCGGCGGCGGGGCCTTGTACGGGACCTGCTTCAGCAGGTGGCTGATCACGTTCAGGCGCACGCGCTTCTTGTCCTCGGAGCGGGCGACGAACCACGGCGCCCAGGAGCTGTCGGTCGCCTTGAACATCGCGTCGCGGGCGCGCGTGTAGTCGTCCCAGCGATCGTAGGACTTCAGGTCCATCGGGGAGAGCTTCCAGATCTTGCGGCCGTCGTCGATGCGCGATGCGAGCCGCCGCGTCTGCTCCTCCGGGCTGACCTCGAGCCAGTACTTCAGCAGGATGATCCCGGACTTGACCATCAGTTGCTCGAACAGCGGCACGACGCTCAGGAACCCCTGCGCCGTTTCCTCGGAGCAGAAGCCCATCACCCGCTCGACGCCGGCGCGGTTGTACCAGCTGCGATCGAAGATCACGACCTCGCCGGCGGCGGGCAGGTGCGGCAGGTAGCGCTGCGCGTACATCTGCGACTTCTCGCGCTCGGTCGGGGCCGGCAGCGCAATCACGCGGAACACGCGGGGGCTGACCCGCTCCGTGATCGCCTTGATCGTTCCGCCCTTGCCCGCGCCGTCTCGGCCCTCGAAGACCACGCACACCTTCAGGCCCTTGAGCTGGACCCACTGCTGCAGCTTCACGAGTTCGACGTGCAGCTTCTCGAGCTCGCGGTCGTACTCCTTGCGCGACAGCTTCTCCTTCTTCGCCGGGGCGGCCGCCTTGTCGGCGACCTTCACGACGGCCGCCTTCGGCGCTTTCACGTTCTTCTTCGCTTTCGGCGCCGCCTTCACGGCGTCCTCTTTCTTGCCCATGGCAACCCTCGTTTTCCTTCGGTCGTTCATCGTCGCATCGTGCCCCGGCCGTCGGCCGGAAGCAACGGCCATGTCGAGATTAGTCAAAGCGGCGCGAGCCAGCGGCGGCCGCCCTGCGGCATCATGAAGCCCCGGATCATCGGAAGTTCGAGCGTGGCGAACTGGTCCAAGTCACTCACGGCGATCGCGGACGTGGGTGGAAAATTCCTTCACCGCGAGCTTTCGCAGCTGGCCTTCAACGAGCGGGTGCTCGCGATGGCGACGCGCGATGACGTGCCGCTCGCCGAGCGCCTGCGCTACATCTGCATCGTCTCGTCCAACCTCGACGAGTTCTTCGAAGTGCGGCTGACCGATCTCACCGAAGAGATGCGGGAGGACCGGACGGGACCGGCCGCGACGAGCTACCGGGCGATCCTGGCGCGCGCCCAGCGCCTCGTGCGTCGCCAGTACCTGCTCTACAACGAACAGGTGATGCCGGCGCTTGCCCGGCGCGGCGTGGTGATCCTGCGCAATCCGGACCGCAACGCCGCCCAGCGCGAATGGGTGCGCGAATACCTGCACCGCGAAGTGCGGCCGCTGCTGTCGCCGATCGGGCTGGACCCGGCGCATCCGTTCCCGCAGATCGTCAACAAGTCGCTCAACTTCATCCTGCAGCTGGAAGGCAAGGACGCGTTCGGCCGGCCGTCGGCGATCATGATCCTGAAGGTGCCGCGGGTGCTGCCGCGCGTGATCCCGGTGCCCGCTTCGATCGCCGGCGGCAAGCAGGCTTTCGTGTTGCTGACGTCGATCATCACCGCGCACCTGGAGGACCTGTTCCCCGGCCGCGTGCTGCGCGGCTTCTCGCAATTCCGCGTCACGCGCGACTCCGAACTGACGATCGACGAGGAGGAGGTGCACAACCTGCGGCAGGCCATGCGCATGGAACTCACGCAGCGGCACTTCGGCAACGCGGTGCGGCTGGAGGTGATCGAGACCTGTTCGCAGCCGCTGCAGCAGCTGCTGCAGCGGCAGTTCCAGTTGCCGACGGAAGCCGTCTTCCGCGTGAACGGACCGGTCAACCTCGTGCGCGTGAACCAGCTTGTCGACCATCTGTCGCAGGGCGACCTGCGCTGGCCTCCGCTCCATCCCGCGTGGCCCGGCAAGCTCGCGCGCGGCGCCGACATGTTCGCCGCGATGCGGCAGGGCGACATCCTGCTGCACCATCCGTTCCAGAGCTTCGAACCGGTGACGGAATTCCTGCGGCAGGCCGGCGCCGACCCGGCCGTGGCCGCGATCCGGATGACGCTCTATCGCACGGGCATCAGCTCGACCGTGGTCGACCTGCTCGAGGAAGCGGCGCGGCGCGGCAAGGAGGTCACCGCCATCGTCGAACTGAAGGCGCGCTTCGACGAGGAGGCGAACATCAACCTGGCCGAGCGCCTCGAGGCGGTCGGCGTGCAGGTCGTCTACGGGGTGATGGGCCTGAAGACGCACGCGAAGCTCACGCAGGTGCTGCGCCGCGAGCAGGTGAATGGCGTGCCGGTGCTGGTGCCGTACGTCCACCTCGGCACCGGCAACTATCACTCGGTGACGACGAAGCTCTACACCGACTTCGGCATGCTTACGACCAATCCGGCGATCTGCAGCGACGTCGAGAAGGTCTTCATGCACCTCACCAGCCTCACCAAGGTCGAGCGCCTGAAGCACCTGTGGCTCGCGCCCTTCGCGCTGCACCGCGAACTGCTGAAAGCCCTGGGCCAGGAAGCGGCGGCGGCCGCGGCCGGCAAGCCGGCGCGCGTCATCGCGAAGATGAACGCGCTGACCGACGAGTCGACGATCAGCGCGCTGTACGAGGCTTCGCGCGCGGGCGTGAAGATCGACCTGATCGTGCGCGGCGGCTGCGCCCTGCGGCCCGGCGTCAAGGGCCTGTCGGAGAACATCCGCGTCCGCTCGATCATCGGTCGGTTCCTCGAGCACCATCGCATCTACTACTTCGAGAACGGCGGCGAGCCGCGCGTCTACCTGGCGAGCGCGGACTGGATGGGGCGCAACCTGTTCCGGCGCATCGAGATCGCGTGGCCGGTGCTCGAGCCCAAGCTGGCGAAGCGCGTGATCGAGGAAGGACTGAAGCCGTATCTCACCGACACGATGGAAGCCTGGACCCTCGGGCCGGACGGCCGCTACCGCCCGCCACGCCGCCCGAAGGGCGGCGCCTGTGCGCAGCACTTGCTGCTCGCCGAACTCGCGATCGACGAGGGGCAAGCGAGGTGACCGACATCGTCCTGTGGCGCCACGCCGACGCCGAGCCCGGCGTGCCCGACCTGCACCGCGCGCTGACGCCAAAGGGGCAGAAGCAAGCCAAGCGGGTGGCGCACTGGCTTCACGAGCGCCTGCCGCCGACCGCGGTCATCTACGCCAGCCCCGCGAAACGCGCGCAACAGACAGCGCTGGCGCTGGCGCACCTCGGCTCACGCGAGTTCGTCACGGTCGACGAGTTCGCGCCGTCGGCCCCGGTGGACGCCGCGCTGGGCGCGCTCCGCTCGACCGACCCGACGCGCACCGTCGTCGTGGTCGGCCATCAGCCCACGCTCGGTGAACTGGCGTCGCGCCTGCTTGGAGCGGACCTCGACGACTGGCCGATCAAGAAGGGCGCGGTGGTCTGGCTGGCCGGGAGGGAAGACGACGATCGATCGCACGTGGTCCTGCGCGCCGCGATCGCGCCCGATCTCGTGTAGCCGCCGCGGTCCTAGCGGACCTTCAACGCGAAGCGGACGCCGGTCCGCTCCCACAGGAGCGCCTCTTCCTCGAGAAGGTAGTGCGTAAGGGGGTGCTCGAGCAGCCAGGCGCTGTCGACTTCGAAGTCGATCGAACTGCCGAAGCGCAGCGCCAGGTGCGGCAGGTCCACCGGCCGGCGCGCGTGCGCGAGGATCACGGCGAGGCGCAGCGCGAGGATCTTCACCGCGCGCTGGCGGTCCTGGAGCGCGTCGGCGATCTTCTTCAGGTTGCCGCGCTGCGCGAGCACCAGCATCGCGATCCGTTCCTGGTCGGTCGTGGAGAAGCCGGCGAGATCGCTGTTCTGCACCAGGTAGGCCGAGTGCTTGTGATAGTCGCCGTGCGAGATCGCGAAACCGACCTCGTGCAGCATCGCGGCCCAGTGCAGCCGGTTGACCATCTCCTCCGAAGCCCGCGGTTCCAGCGCGGCGTACAGCGCGAGCGCCAGCCGGCGCACGCGCTCGGCCTGTTCGCGGTCCACGGCGAAGCGCTTCAGCACGCGCTCGACGGTCGCATGCCGGACATCCTTGTGCTCGCGCCGCCCGAGCAGGTCGTACAGGACACCGACGCGCAGGCCACCGCGCGCCGGCTTCATCGAAGTCACGCCCAGCGTGTCGAACACCGCGGACAGGACCGCGAGTCCTCCGACGATCACGGACTGCCGGTCGGGCTTCATGCCGGCGAGGCGGATGCGGCTGACCTCGCCCGCTTCCAGCACGGCACCGCGCACCCGCTGCAGTCCGTCGAGCGTGATGGTGCCGTCGCTCCAGCCCTCGGCGCGCAGGATCTCGGACACGGCGCCGACCGTACCGCTCGAGCCGAACGCCTCGTTCCAGTTCGCGCTGCCGAACAGCGACGCCGCTTCCTCGATCTCGGCCGCCGCGGCCACCTGCGCCCGCTTCAGCGCCGGCCGATCGATCCGGCCGTCCCTGAAGAAACGCAGCGAGGTGTTGACGCAGCCGACCTTGAAGGACTCCGCGCTCGACGCCGTGAACCCGGCGCCGACGATCATCTCCGTCGACGCGCCACCGATGTCGACGACCAGCCGCGGCTGGTCGGTCAACGGCAGTTCGTGCGCACAGCCCTCGAAGATCAGCCGGGCCTCTTCGCGCCCCGAAATCACCTCGATCGGATACCCGAGCGCGTCCTGGGCTTCGAGCAGGAACTCGTCGACGTTGCGCGCCTGCCTCAGCGTCTGCGTGCCCACCGCGCGGACGTGCTCGGCGCCGATGCCGCGCAGGCGTTCATTCATGCGGGCAAGCGTGTCGACGGCGATCGCGATCGCCTTCTTGCTGAGCCGCCCTTCGCCGTCGAGCCCGGCGGCGAGGCGCACGGTCTCCTTCCAGTAGCCGACGCGGGCGATGTGGCTGCCTTCGACACGCCCGATCTCGAGGCGGAAGCTGTTGGAGCCGAGATCGACGGCGGCGAGTTGCATGGATGCGGCAGCGAGGCGACGCGGGAGCGAGGGAAGCGAGAGCGACGCGCGAGTGTATCAACGGCATCCGCCGCTTCGCGGACGTGCCCTTGTTCCATGTCAGCGGAGAGCGAACGGCGCGGCACGCCCGCACGTGCGCACCCACCGATGCGCCGATGGCCGGTCAGCCGAGGAACTCCTCGACTCGGGCGCCTTCGAAGGCGAGCGCCGCCACCTGCGCCTGGCTCAGCCGCTCGCCGGCCTTCAGCCAGTCGTCGACCGACGCGCCGGCGCCGGCGGACTTCGCGAGGTCGATCAACTGGTCGCGCATCCGCACGTCGATGAGACACGCGTTCGACGTCTCCTTCGACAGGACGTGCCACGCGTAGCCTCCGATCAGGGCGCCGCGCTGCGCCTCGCCGCGCCGCGCGTGATGAAGGGCGGCCGCCATCAAGGGCTTGTAGGGCGCGTCTCCGCCCATCGGACCGAGGTGGTCGAACGCCTCTCGCGCGAGCGACAGCACGTCGACGTCGTCTCCCCTCAGGGCCAGCGCGACGGCGTACATCGCACGCGGCATCGCCCTGCCGTACGGCGCCCTCAGCCGCTGCAGGCCGTCGAGCACGCGCTGCACGGCGTCGATCGCGGCGTCGACCTCGCCCATGTCGAGCAGGACCCCGGACAGGTTGGTCAGGGCCATGTACTCGCCGAACTCCGCGCCGTCGCGCCGATACAGTTCGGCCTGGCGACCGTAGGCGGCCTTGGCCACCGCGAAATCGTGGATTTTGGAGGCGCGCGAGCCGTGGACCATCGCCAGCACGGCTTGCAACCGCAGCGGAGCGTCGTCGCCGATTACCGCGGTCGCTTCCTGCAGCGCTTCGGCGGTTCCCGGCGTGTTGCCGCGCGCGGAACCGATCGAAACCACGCGGCACAAGGCATCCCCGAGCCGGTACCGGTCGCCGAGTTGCCGATAGAGCTCCGCCGCGCGCCGCGCGGCCTGCAGCTTCTCGTCGCGCGCCGAGAAACCCTGGCTCGCGACGGCGAGGCAGAAGGCGGCCTCGACCGCGGGCGGCAGGTCCGCCGGCAGCGGCCACAGCCGCATCATCCGCTCGATGCCTTCGGCCACAACGTTGTTGCCGGCCCAGACGAACCATCCCTGTCCGAGCAGGCGAATCGCGAGCCCGGGATCGCCCGCGGGACTCATGGCCCAGTCGACGGCGGCCCGCAGGTTGCCGAGTTCGGCCAGTTGCCGGAGGCGAGCGGCGTAGGGAGCCGTCCAGCGCGCCTGGTCCTCCGCTGCCAGGAAGTGGCACAGCGCTTCCGCGTGCCTGCGCAGCATCGCGTCCGATTCGCCGGCTGCGGCCAGCTGCTCCAGCGCGAACGCGCGGGTCGGCTCGAGCAGGCGATAGCGCGGTTCGCCCTCCCCTTCGGCGATCACGAGTGACTTGTCGATCAACTGCGCGAGGAGGTCGAGCACCTGCCACTGGTCGATACGCTCATCGCAGGCGACGCCCTGCGCGAGTTCCAGCCGGAACCCGCCGGCGAAGACACCCAAGCGCCGGAACACCGCGCGCTCGTCGTCGGACAGCAATCCGACGCTCCACTCCAGCGCCGCGCGCAGCGTCTGGTGCCGGCGCAGCTTCATCCGCGCGACGCCCGTCAGCACGTTGAACATCTGGTCGAGACGCGACTGCAGGCCGACGACGCCGAGCAGCGGGACGCGGGCGGCGGCCAGTTCGATCGCCAGCGGGATGCCGTCGAGCCGGCGGCAGACGTCGATCACCGCCGCGACGTTGTCCGGGCCGAGGCGAAAGCGCGGGTCCACCGCATGCGCACGCGCCACGAACAGCGCCACCGCGCCGTGCCGTGAAGCTTCCTCGAGGTCCGCCGTCGCCGGCAGCGCAAGCGACCCCAGGCGGAAGACCTGCTCGTCGACGCACTTCAGCGACTCCTGCGACGTGATCAGCATCCGCACGCCGGGCGCCTGCGCGCGCATCAGCGCGACGATGGGCGCGACCGCTTCGGTCAGGTGCTCGCAGTTGTCGAGCACCAGCAGCAGCCGCTGCCTGGCGAGGGCCGCGACGAGCGCGTCGCGCGGAGGACGACTGGCGGGCAGCTGCAAGCCCATCGCGCCGGCGATGGCGGCGGGCACCTGCGCGGCGTCGTTGATCGGCGCCAGTTCGATCCACCAGCGGCCGTCGGGCGCGTCGAGCGGATCGACCGTCGCGAGCGCGAGCGCCAGCCGCGTCTTGCCGATGCCGCCGGCGCCGACGATCGTCACGACCGCGCATCGGCGCATCAGGTCGGTCGCCTCGTCGAGATCGTCGCCCCGCCCGATCAGCGGAGTCGTCGCGGGGAGGTTGGTGCGCGGCGCGTCCTGCGCCGGCGCCGGTCCGCCCTCGCCCGTCGCTGCATCGGAAGGGCGCGCGGCCCTGGCCGGCGCGCCCAGCGGCAGCGTGAACCGGTAGCCGCGCCCGGGGATCGTCGCGATCGCGGACGGCCCCAGCGCCTTGCGCAGGCTGCTCACCTGCACCTGCAGGTTGTTCTCCTCGACCACCAGGCCCGGCCACACGAGGTCGAGCAGTTCGGTCTTGCCGACCACCCGCTCGCGCCGTTCGTACAGGGCCATCAGGAGATCGAATGCGCGGGCCCCGAGCGGGGCGGGGTTGCCGTCGACGAGCACCTGCCGCTCGGCGGGGCGGATCTCGATGGCGTCGCAGTGCTGGTCGTCCGGCATGGCGCTTCGCTGGAGTGGCTGGTGAGCCGAGTCTGGGGCGGCCGCGCGTGGGCGGCAAGGGGCGGTGATCCCGGAGCCGGCGCATTTCAGAACGTTTAAGGCGATGTTTCAGCGCTCTTTCACTTCGCGCCAGAACGCTCAAGGACTGAAGCGGGGAGCGCCGCGCACAGTGCGTCCATCGACAACGCAGCACCGATCCCCGCAGTCAGCCAACCCAAGGAGCCCACCATGAACCGTCCCTACCTCCCCGTTTCGAAACTGTCCAGCGCCGTTGCCGCCCTCGCCGCCGTCGTCTCCACGACCGTGATCCTGAGCGGCGTCCTCGGACTCGCCGACCACTACGGCAGCCAGGCCCAGGTTGCGACGACCGAAGCCACGGCGCCGCGCGCCTGACGCCGCGCAGGCCGCCTGGCGACCTGCCCAACAGGCAAGGCATGCACCCGCTGTCATCGACAGCCAACCCGCTCCCCTTCCGGGGGGTCGCTCACCACGAAGGAGAAGTCCATGAAGAAGTTCGTACCAGCGTTGATCGGAATGTCCATTGCCGCCGCGACGGTCGCGCATGCCGATGAACCGGCCAGCACGATGCTGGCCGTGGGCGCCGCCTCGGTCAGCGCGGGTCAGGAGTCTCGACCGCTGCCCGGCTACCCGTTGTCCGCGCTCCGGGCAGGTGAACACTTCGGTCGTGTGCTGCTCGGCTACGACGTCGCCGCCGACGGCGCGGTGGCCAACGTGAAGGTCCTGTCCGCCTATCCGGTGCAGGTCTTTACCCGGGCCTCCGTCGGAGCGGTGGAGAAGTGGCGCCTCGCCCCCGGGAACGCCGGCACCCGCAAGGTCGAACTCACGTTCAAGGCGGATTGACTGCAGGGCCGGCGGCGGCGACGCAGCCGGCGGGCTGTCCGCGCTCCCCCGAGGCGGACAGCCCACTTGCCTTCGGCGCGGCGTTCGTCGATCGACACGGTTGACGAACCGGCCCGGGATGCGCGGCACGTCACGCAGCGCGGAGATCGCAGCAAGGACGTTCACTCGCCTAGGGGATCCCCCGCGGGGCAGGGATCGATCCCATTCGATAGACTCCCGCCTCGCCGACTCACCCCATCACGAGAGAGGCACAGGATGCAGACGTTGAATCGAAGGACCGTTGTCGTGGCCGCGTGCGCCGCCGCACTGACCGCGACCGCGACGACGGCCTGGGCGCAGACCTACCCGAACAAGCCGGTGCGCCTGGTCGTGCCATTTGCCCCGGGCGGCACGACGGACATCGTCGCCCGCGTCGTGGCCGACAAGATCCAGCCGCATCTCGGCCAGCCGATGATCGTCGAGAACAAGGCCGGCGGCGGCGGCTCGATCGGCGCCACCGAGACAGCCCGTTCCACGCCGGACGGCTATGCGCTCGGCATGGCGACCGTGTCCACCACGGCGGCGAACCCCGCGATAAACCCGAAGATCCCGTACAACCCGCTGGTGGACTTCACGCCGATCATCAACGTCGCGGCGACACCGAACGTGATCGCCGTGCATCCGAGTTTCCCCGCGCGCGACTACAAGACCTTCCTCGAGGTACTGAAGAAGAACCCGGGCAAGTTCTCGTATGCCAGTTCGGGAGCCGGCGGCATCGGCCACCTGCAGATGGAACTGTTCAAGAACCTGTCGAAGACCTACATCGCCCACATTCCGTACCGCGGCGCCGGACCGGCGCTGAACGACGTCGTCGCGGGACACGTGCCGATCATCTTCGACAACCTCCCGTCCGCGCTGCCGTTCATCAAGGACGGCCGCCTGATCCCGATCGTCGTGGCGGCACCCGAGCGACTGGCCGTGCTGCAGGGCATTCCGACCTTCAAGGAGGTCGGCCTGGAGGCGGTGAACCGTCCCGCGTACTACGGCATCTACGGACCGAAGGGCCTGCCGAAGCAGGTCGTCGACAAGGTGCACGACGCGGTGAAGAAGACGCTGAGCGACCCGGCCGTGCGCAAGCGCATCGACGACACCGGCTCGCTCATCATCGCCAACACGCCGGAGCAGTTCGCCGCGCAGATCGCCGCCGAACTCGAGGTCTACAAGAAGGTCGTCGCAGCGCAGAAGCTGACGCTCGAGTAGCAGCGCGTTCCGCAACCAGGCATCGCCGCCCGTTTCCCGGGCGGCGATTTCGTTTCCGTCGGTCGATCTTCACGACCTCGCTGTTGCTCGGTGTCGCGGATTCGTGCAGGACGTCAGCGAGGTACTGAGCAAGGAAGCCGAGGCTCTCGTGGAAGCGGATGGCGTCCGGGCGCGCATCGCGCCGATCGCAGCGCAACGACGTTCGCTTGTCGAGGGGATCGCGCGCTTCGCGGCACTCCCGCTAGACTGCCGCGACCCTCAGGAGGCTCCATGAAGATCCGTGCCGTCGCGTTCGTCGCCCTGCTCCTGCCGCTCGCTGCCGTTGCGGCGCCCAACGCCGCCGAGGGCGGCAAGCTGGTGCAGCAGCACAAGTGCGAGGCCTGCCACGAATCGAAGGTCTACGGGGCGCCGGGCAGCATCTACACCCGCAAGGACCGCAAGGTCACGAGCTGGGAGAAACTGAAGGCGCAGGTCGCGGGCTGCAACACGATGCTCAACATCGGCCTGTTTCCCGACGACGAAGAGAACGTCGCGAAGTTCCTGAACGACACCTGGTACAAGCTGCCGATTAAGTGACGGCGGACTCCGGCCCGGAACCCGCCGTCGGCCGACACATTCACTTTCGGCCGGGCCAGCCACGCACCGAGTTTCGCCGGGTCAGCAACCCAACTGTGTCGCGAGCTCACCGAAGTCCGGCGCGATGAAGTCCCACCGGTCGGACGGCGCGAGGTCGGTGGCCTGCGCGGGGCCGTGCTCGGTCGCGCGCAGCACGAAGGCGGTGGCCAGCCCGCACGCACGCGCCGCCGCCAGGTCGTTGTTGTGCGCGGCGACCAGGCACACCTGCTCCGGCCGCAGCCCGAGGATGTCGGCGGTGCGCAGGTAGGCCTCGGGCTGCGGCTTGTAGGCGCCGGCGACCTCGGCGCCGAGGATCGCGTCCCACGGCAGCCCTGCGCGCTTCGCCATGTTCAGCAGCAACGCGACATTGCCGTTCGAAAGAGGCGCAATGATGTGGCGGGCCTTCATGCGCAGCAGCCCGGGCACCGAGTCGGGCCACGGATCGAGCCGGTGCCACGCGCGGTTCAACTCGTCGAGTTCGGCGGCGTCGACCGAACGAAGTTCGACGCCGTGCTCGGCCAGCACCGCGCCGAGGTTCTCGCGATGGAGCACGTCGAGTCGCGTGAACGGCCGGCGCCCCGAACGGCACTCCTCCATCGCCGGCTGGTAGCGGCGGCGCCAGGCGTCGGCCGCTGCGTGCGCGTCGATGCTCGCGGCGCCGTGCCGCGCGAAGAAGGCCGCGAGGTCGCGGGCCACGCCCTCGCGCCAGTCGACCACCGTGCCGAACACATCGAAGACGAGCGCTTTCAGCGGCGCCATGAGCCACCCTCGGGATGGAAGGCGGCCAGCTTACCCGCCAGGCGGCCGTCCTTCACGCGACGCCGAGGCACGCGTGGGCACGGACGGCCCGCTTAGGGGTAGCCCGGGCGCAGGCAGCCGCGCGCGATCGATCGGCTATAAAGCGGGCCTCACCCGATGAGCTAAAGGCCCGCGGTTTTCGCGGGCGCCGCTGCGATGTCCCTGACCCTCGCCACCTGGAACGTGAACTCGCTGAAGGTCCGCCTTCAGCACCTGCTCGACTGGCTCGGCAAGCATGCGGTCGATGTCGTGTGCCTGCAGGAGACCAAGCTGACCGACGACAGGTTTCCCGTCGACGTGCTGCAGCAGGCCGGATACGAGAGCGTTTTCAGTGGGCAGAAGACCTACAACGGCGTGGCGATCCTGACGCGGCGCGCGACGGTCGGCGCGGCTACCGACGTGCAGGCGAACCTGCCGAACTTCGAGGATGAGCAGAAGCGGCTGATCGCCGCGACCGTGGCCGGCGTGCGCGTCGTGTGCGGCTACTTCCCGAACGGCCAGGCGGTGGGCAGCGAGAAGTACGACTACAAGCTGCGCTGGATCGCCGCGCTGAACGAGTGGCTGCGCGCCGAGTTGGAGCGCTCGACGCAGCTCGCGCTGCTCGGCGACTACAACGTCGCGCCCGAAGATCGCGACGTCCACGACCCCAAGGCGTGGGAAGGCCAGGTGCTGTTCTCGGAACCGGAGAGGCAGGCGTTCCGCGACCTCGTCGCGCTCGGCCTCGTCGACAGCTTCCGGCTGTTCGAGCAGCCCGAGCGCAGCTACACGTGGTGGGACTACCGGATGCTCGCTTTCCGCCGCAAGGCGGGACTGCGGATCGACCACATCCTGCTGTCACCGGCACTGGCGGCGCGCTGCGCCGCGTGCACGATCGACGTCGAGCCGCGCCGCCTCGAGCAGCCGAGCGACCACGCGCCGGTCATTGTCACTCTGCAGTAGCCGCGGCCACCGACTTCCTGATCAGCCGCTCCAGCACCTTCGCGTCGACGTCCGCAAGCCGCGCGATCGTCAGGCAGCCCTTTCCCATCTTGTGCTTGCCGAGTTGCTTCAGCAGCGCGGGGTCGGGCGCTTCTTCGCACGACAGGTAGACCGAAACGCCGTTCTTGCGCGACGCGAGGCCGACCGCGAACCAGTCGCCCTCGCGGCCGCTGGCATAGCGATAGTGGCGCGCGCCGAAGCCGATGATCGACTCGCCCCACATGGTCGCCGTCGATCCGGTCGCCTTCGCCATCAACGCGGCGATCCGGCGGCAGTCCTCGCGCCGGACCTCGTCCTCGATCTTCTCGATGTAAGCGGTCGCGCTCGCGCGCGTCGCCCTGGTCTTCAGCTCGGCCATCGTCGCCCTCCTCGCCCGCGCCGCATCGCTGCCGGCGGTCGCAGCGATTGTGCCCATGCGGACGATGCGCGGCCAGCCATGCGACGCTCAGCCTCGAGGGCCGTCGCGATCGCGGCGGCGCGTCCAGAACGCCCAGCCGCGGTAGCAAGGCCACAGCAGCCAGAGGGCCCAAAAGGGCGCCGACAGCACCAGGCCCAGCGCGAAGCCGCTGCCTTCGCGGTCCTCGCCGAGCAGGCCGCTGCCGACGACGGCCCAGGTGACCCACAGGAACCAGCCCCACCGCAGGGTGGTCGGGCCGGGATCGGTCGAGAACAGGGGACGTGCCATCGGGTCAGGTTAGCCGACCCGG
>CAYGXL010000067.1:0-13491 GCA_964353935.1 uncultured Burkholderiaceae bacterium
TGGCACTTCTGGTTCGCGCTGTTCGCGCTGGGCATCGGCTGGAACTTCATGTTCGTCGGCGCCACCACGCTGCTGACGACGACCTACACCTCGGCCGAGAAGGCCAAGGTCCAGGGCGTGAACGACCTCGCGGTCTTCGTCACGATGATCTCGTCGTCGGCCGCCTCCGGCGCGCTGCTGTCGACCAGCGGCTGGACCGACCTCAACGTGTACGCGCTGCCGGCGCTCGTGCTGGCCACGCTCGGCGCGGTGTACTTGATGCTGAATCCGACGCGCCATCGCCAGAGGCCCGCGTGATGCCGAAGAGTGTCTTCGGCGTTGATCCCGCGATCGCCGCGCGGCGACGGCACGCCTTCGCGCGCGGCCTGCGCGCCGTCGCGCCGGCCACCATCGCCACGGGCACCTGGGGACTCGTCACCGGCGTGGCGATGGTCAAGGTCGGGCTGACGACCGCGCAGGCGCTCGGAATGACGCTGCTCGTGTACGCGGGGTCGGCGCAACTCGCCGCGCTGCCGCTGATCGCCGCCGCCGCGCCGATCTGGGTGGTGCTGCTCACCGCCGCGGTCGTGAACCTGCGCTTCGTGATCTTCTCGGCGGGGCTGCGGCCGTTCTTCATGCGGTTCTCGCTCGGACGCCGGCTGTTCCTCGGCTACGTGACCACCGACATCGGTTTCGCGCTGTTCCTCTCGCGCTTCGCCGACGCGCCGGAAGAGGAGCGCGGTTCGCTCGAGCAGGTGTGGTTCTTCCTCGGCATGGCGGCGGGCAACTGGATGGCGTGGCAGACGATGTCCGTGCTCGGCATCTTCCTCGCGGCCCAGGTCCCGGGCGCGTGGGGACTCGAGTTCGCGTCGATCCTCGCGCTCATCGCGATGACGCTGCCGATGATCGCGAGCCGCCCGGCGCTGGTCGGCGCGGTGACCGCAGGAGTCGTCGCCGTCCTCGGCGCCGCCCTTCCGCTGAAGCTGGGTCTGGTCGCGGCGGTGGTGGTCGGCATCGCGGCCGCCATGAGCGCGGAAGTCCTGCTCGAACGGATCGGAGCACGCACGTGAGCGCGCACGGCCGCTCCGAAGCGCTCGCCCCGGAGCGCGCAGCGCGGAGGGTAGCCCAGTGAGCGACCTGACGATCTGGATCATCATCGTCGGCCTGACCTGCGTCACGGTCGCGACGCGTTCGGCATTCCTGGTGCTCGGCGAACGCTTCGCGCTGCCGGAACGGGTGCAGCACGGCCTGCGCTACGCGCCCGCCTGCGCGCTCGTTGGACTGATCGCTCCCGAACTCGCGCTGGCGAACGGTTCGCTCGCGCTGTCCCTCGCCAACCCGAAGCTCGTCGCCGGCATCGCCGCCGGCGCGATCATGCTCGGCACGCGCAGCATGATCGCGGCAATCGCCGTGGGCATGCTCGCCTTCACGGCCCTGCGGCTCCTTGCGGCGTGAGAGGTGGCGACGTTGTCAAGCGCCGCGCCGTCAGCGGGTGTCCAGGCCCCGATGGGCGTGCCGCACCGCCGGCAACACCCACACGACGAGTGCGACCGTCGCCAGCGCGACGAACGCCGCGGCCAGCATGAAGGCCGCCGTCGCGCCTGAGGCCACCCACAGCCACCCGAACACCGCCGAGGCCGGAAGCAGCAGCAGGCCCTTGGCGAGGTAGTACCAGCCGTACGCGGTCCCCAGCCGCTGCTGCGGCACCAGGTCCGCGATGAGCGCCCGTTCCGACCCCTCCGTGGCGGCCATGTAGACGCCGAGCAGGATGGCGGCCGGCCACATGAGGGTCACGTTGCTGGTCCAGCCCAGCACGACGAACAGCACGACGTGGAGCACCCAGCCGACCGTCAGCAGCGGCACGCGCCCGACGCGATCGGAGTGCGCCGACAGCGGCACCGCGAGCACGGTCGACGTCGCCGCCACCACCGCCCACAGCAACGCGGTCTGCGCGATCGGCATGCCGAGGTCGTGCGCGCGCAGGATCACGAACGCGTTGGAGGCCTGCCCGAGCGTGAAGATCGAGATGGCGGCGAGCAGGCGCCGGAAGCCGGGCGGCAGCCCGCGCCAGGTCCAGTCCGGCCTGGCCGGCGCGGCCACGGCACCGTCGCGCGGTTCCTTCACCGACACGGCGAGCGCGACGCACAGCGCTCCCGGCACGGCGGCCCACAGCAGGATGTCGCGCAACGGAATGTTCAGCGCCAGCAGGCCGGCGGCGAGCAGCGGACCGATGACGGCGCCGGCGTTGTCGAACGCGCGGTGCAGGCCGAACGCGACCCCGCGCCGCGAGGCCGGCACAGAACGCGCGAGCAGTGCGTCGCGCGGCGATGAACGCAGTCCCTTGCCGAACCGGTCGAGCACGCGCAGCGCCAGCACCATGGGCCACGACGCCGCGAGCGCGAGCAGCGGCCGCGCCACGGCCGCGAATCCGTAGCCGAAGACCATGAACAGCTTCGCGCGCCGCACACGGTCGTACCAGACGCCGGACACGAGCTTCAGCAGCGCCGACGTCGCCTCGGCCGCGCCCTCGATGAGCCCGAGCGCGCGCGGTCCGGCGCCGAGCACCGTCGCGAGGTACAGCGGCAGCAGCGGATAGACCAGTTCCGACGCGGCGTCGTTCAGCAGGCTGATCAAGCCGAGGACCCACACGGTCGACGGCAGCGCGCGCAGCGCATCGCGCATCAATCCGCCCCGAACACGACCACCCACAGGCGCCGCACCGCCGCCGCCTGCGCTTCGACCTCCGCCGGCTCGACCCGGGCGCGCTCGGCGCCGTTCAGGCGCAGGCGGTGCTGCAGGGCGCGAAACGCGCGGTACGCGTCGGCGACTTCGCGTGCGAGCGTCACGTCGATCAGCCGCATGCCGCTCGCCATCTGCAGCAGCGCGATGTTGCCGAGGTTGCGCACGAGATCGCCATGGCGGTGCGAGTGCGCCAGCACCAGGTACTGGACGATGAACTCGATGTCGACCATGCCGCCGCGGTCGTGCTTCAGGTCGAACAAGGCGCTCGCGTTCGGGTGGCCGTCGAGCATCTTCTGGCGCATCGCCAGCACTTCGCTCTTCAGCTTCGCAAGATCGCGCACCTGCGTCAGCACGTGGACGCGCTCGGCTTCGAAACGGTGGCCCAGTTCGAAGTCCCCCGCGCAGTGGCGCGCGCGCGTCAGCGCCTGGTGTTCCCACACCCACGCGCCCATGCCGTCCTCGTTGCGCTGGTAGCGCGAGAACGCGTCGAGCGAGGACACCATCAGTCCGGCGTTGCCGTTCGGCCGCAGCCGCAGGTCGATGTCGAACAGGTTGCCCGACGAGGTCTGGGCCGTGAGCCAGGTGACCAGGCGGCGCGCGAGCACCGAGTAGACGTCCGGCGCATCCGGGTGGTCGTCGTCGAACAGGAAGATCAGGTCGAGGTCCGAGGCGTACCCGAGTTCCTTCCCTCCGAGCTTGCCGTACCCGATGACGGCAAAGCGCGGCACCTCGCGGTGCCGCTTGGCGATCGTCGCCCAGACGCGCTCCAGCGTGAGCCCGAGCGTGAAGTCGGCGAGCGCCGACAGGTGATCGGCGAGCCGCTCGACCGTCAGGCGGCCGTCGAGGTCGGCCACCAGCAGCCGCAGCACCTGGGCGTGGTGGACGTCGCGCAGCAGGTTCATCTGCCGCTCCTGGTCGCCGTCGGCCTCGTCGAGCTGGCGCCGGACCATCGCAGACCACGCGGCCCAGTCGGGCTCGCGCTCGTGAAGCCGTTCGTCGAGCAGTTCGTCGAGCAGGATCGGATGGAGCACCAGGTAATCAGCGGCCCAGCGGCTGGCCGCGAGCATGCGCATCACACGTTCGAACGCTTGCGGGAACTGGTTCAGCAGCGTCACGTAGGTGTTGCGGCCGGCGATGACCTCCGCGAGCTGCGCGAAGCGCGCGAAGTGCTCGTCCGGACCGATGTCGTGGGCCGCCCCGGAGCCGTGCGAAAACTCGATCGCGGAGACGAGCGCCCGTTGCAGCAGGCGCTCGATGCCCGCGCGCGCGCCCGCGCTCGCGCCCTGCACGCGTCGCCCGTTCAGCACGCCGCGCAGCCTCTGCGCCGTTTCGGGCGGGTCGCGGAAGCCCTGCTCCTCGAGGTGGTCGACGAGGGGCGCGTCGTCGCCGTCGCCCGGCGTGTTCCACGAGGCCGGCATCGGCGCCTGGCGCGTGGTCTCGGTCGGTTCGGAGAACACGGCCTCGAACACGCCGTCGACGAAGTCCTGCACGGCCCGGTACTCGCCGAGCATCGCCTCGACGCTGGCCGCGCCGAGGAGCCGCGCGACACGCGCGCGCGCCTCGCGGTCGGGCGGCAGCGCGTGGGTCTGCGCGTCGTCCACGTACTGCAGCGCGTGCTCGAGGTTGCGCAGGAACACGTAGGACGTCGCGAGCCGGTCGCACGTCGGGGCCGGCAGCACACCCTGGCGACCGAGCGTGGCCAGCGTTTCCAGAGTCGAGCGCGAGCGCAGGCCTGGATCGCGCCCGGCGCGGATGATCTGGAACGCCTGCGCGATGAACTCGATTTCGCGGATCCCGCCGCGGCCGAGCTTGACGTTGTCGGCGCGTTCCTCGCGGCCGGCATTGCGCCGTGAGCTTTCGGCGCGGATCAGTCCGTGCAGTTCGCGCAGCGCGTTGATCGCCCCGAAGTCGAGGTACTTGCGGAATACGAAGGGCCGCACGACCGCGAAGATCGACGCCGCCTGCCGATCGAACTGCACGGGCGATGCGAACACCGGCGCCGACACGACCCGCCCCTTGAGCCACGCGAAGCGCTCCCACTCGCGCCCCTGGACCATCAGGTACTCCTCGAGCATCGCGCTCGAGACTGCGAGCGGCCCCGCGTCGCCGTTGGGGCGCAGCCGCATGTCGACGCGGAACACGTAGCCGTCGGCGGTGACGTCCGAGATCGCCGGAATGACTCGGCGCCCGAGGCGGATGAAGAATTCGTGGTTGCTGAGCGGCCGGATGTTGCCGCCGCCGGGCAGCGGGCGCGTCTCGCCGTCCTCGTCGTACGCGAAGATCAGGTCGATGTCGGACGAGACGTTCAGTTCGCCACCGCCGAGCTTGCCCATGCCGATCACAAGCAGGTCCTGCGGCTCGCCGGCCTCGCTCGTCGGCACGCCATGCACCTCGGCGAGTTCACGGGCGTGGACCGCGACCGCGCGCTGCACGGCCAGTTCGGCCAGCGCGGTGGTGGTCGACACGACCTCCGGCAGCCCGCAGGCGCCGCTGGCATCGCGGACGATCAGCGACACGATCACGCGCCGGCGCAGCCTGCGCAGATCCGCTGCCACGCGTTCGGGCGTTTCCGTCGCGGCGACCCCGAGTTCGCGCGCCATGCGCGCCGCCTGCCAGCCTTCCTGCGCCCAGGACGACAGCAGTTCCGATCGCCGCGCCTCGTCGGTGCCGGCCTCACGCTGCAGCGTGCGCTCGACGAAGTGCGACAGCGACGGCACGTCGCAGGGTCCGACGCGCTCGCCCCGCCAGTCGCGCCCAGCCAGGAAGTCCGGATCTTTCACTCTTGTTCGCGGTCGAATCCACCGATGGCTGTGAAGGTCGCTGTGATAAAGTGCCTCGATCCCAGCAGGGTCTCCGTCCGACCGGACGCGCCAGGCCCGACCGGATCGGCGACCGGATCGATGTCCGCATTCTACGGAGCGCCTGCGCAGGTCCACTTGATGCCGTTCACATCCACTCCCTAGCCTCGTGTCCGATCAGCCGCGCCCGGATCCGTCGCCGCCGGGCGGCGACCGCCCGAGTCACCCATCCCTCGCCGCCGAACTGAGTGCCACCGCGCACCGGGTCGAGCACGCCGTCGAGGAGAGACTCGAACACGGCATCGAGGTTGCCGAGCAGACCATCGTGCGCCGCTACGGCCTCGGCGCGCTGCGCGCGGTTCGCACGACGCTGCGCTTCGCGTTCTGGTCGCTGGTGGCGGCCTACTTCGCGTTCGGCGCGCTGCTGCTCGTCACCCGCTACTACGTCCTGCCGCGCATCGACCAGTGGCGGCCGCAGATCCAGGACATCGCCAGCCGCGCACTGAAGGGCACCGTCACCGTCGGGCGGATCGAGGCAGGTTGGCGCGCCTTCAATCCGCATCTTTCGCTCAACGACGTCCAGGTCATCGGACCGCGCGGCGGCCCGCCGCTCGCGCTGCCGCGAGTCGACGCCACCGTGTCGTGGTTCAGCCTGGTGTCGATGGAGCCGCGTTTCGTCGCGCTGCGCCTGCTGGCGCCGGAGGTATCCGTCGTCCGCCTGGCCGACGGCAACTTCACCGTCGCCGGCTTCGTCATCATGCCGGGCAAGGCCGAGTCCGAGGAGTCGCCCGCGCTCGACTGGCTGCTCGCGCAGGACCAGGTCGTCGTCCGCGACGGCCACGTCGTGTACCGCGACGACCGCGGAAGCGAGCCGATCCAGTTCGACCTGAACGACGTGAACCTGATCGTGAAGCAGTCGCTCGGCGCGCACACGATCGCGCTGCAGGCGCTGCCGACCGCCGAGTTCGCCGGCCCGATCGACATTCGCGGGACGATGACGACCGGCGCGTTCGCCCGTCTGTCCGACGTGAGCCAGTGGAAGGGGCAGGCGTTCGTCCAGCTCGACTTCGTCGACCTGGCACTGCTGTCGCGCCTGGTTCCCGTGCCGGTGCAGGTCGAGCAGGCGTACGGGGCGCTGCGCTTGTGGATGGGCTTCGACCACGGCCACATCGTCAGCACGACCGCCGACGTCGCGCTGCAGGACGTGACGACGCGCTTCGCGAAGGAACTCGAGCCGCTGCGGCTCGCGTCGCTGCAAGGCCGCGTCACGCAGCGCCAGTGGGGCGACGTGTGGCCGGTCGGCCGCGGCGGCCAGGAGTTCGGGCTCACGGGTACGACGTTTCGCACGGCCGACGGGCTGACCTTCCCGACCATGGACGTCAAGCTGCGGCGCACGCGTGGCGCGGGCAGCGAGCCGCAGCGCACGTCGCTGGAGGCCTCGCGCATCGATCTCGAGAGCCTTGGTGCCGTGCTCGCGCACCTGCCGCTGCCCGGCGACCTGTACGACAAGCTCGCCCGGCACGCTCTGCGCGGAACGCTGTCCGGCCTGTCGCTGGCGTGGAGCGGCGAGGCGTCGGCGGCGTCCGACATCGCGCTGCAGGCCCGGTTCAGCGGCGTGTCGAGCGCTGCGCTGCCCGCGGCGGAGGATGCCGCGTCGAAGGTCGGCGTGCCGGGATTCGAGAACCTCAGCGGCGCCGTGCGCATGGACAAGGGAGCCGGCACGCTCGAACTCGCGGCGACCGATGCGGCCGTGGTGTTCCCTGGCGTCTTCGAGGAACCGCGGCTGCCTCTGAGGCAGTTGCTCGGGACCATCCAGTGGAAGCAGGGCGAAACGCTCGAGGTCCGCGCCGAGAACCTGCGGGCATCGAACGACGACATCGACCTGACGGCGAGCGGCACGTACCGCACGGTGCCGTCGGGCCCCGGCTCGATCGATCTCGCGGGCCGCATCGTGCGCGCGAACGCCGAGACCGCCCATCGGTACATCCCAGCGGCGGTCGGCCCGGGCACGCGCACCTGGCTGCGGCACGCTCTTATCGCGGGACGCCTGGGCGACGGGTCGTACAAGGTGAAGGGCGACCTGGCGCGCTTCCCGTTCACGAACCCGGCCGAGGGCGACTTCCGCATCGCCGGCCGCGTGACCGGCGCCACCCTGGACTTCCTCCCCGGCGCGCCGAACGAAGCGGGCCGTCCGGCGGCACCGGGCGCGGTGTGGCCGGTCCTGTCCGACATCGACGCCGACCTCGTGTTCGAGCGCGCGTCGATGACGATCACCGCGCAGCGCGGCCGCGCCTACGACGCGCGGATCGAGCAGGCGACCGCGCGCATCGCGCACCTGGGGCACGACGCCACGCTCGACGTGAAGGGCCGGGTGACCGGACCGCTGGCCGACCTGCTGCGCTATACGAACGCCAGTCCCGTGAAGGGCTGGATCGGCGGCATCACCGACGGCGCCCTGGCGCAGGGCAACGCGAGGCTCGACCTCGGGCTGCTGATCCCGCTGCAGCATGCCGGGGACGTCAAGGTCAACGGCGCCATCGCGTTGCAGGGCAACGACCTCACCCTCGCCGGCCTCCCGCCGTTCACGCGCACCAGCGGCACGCTGAACTTCAACGAGCGCGGCGTGCGCATCGACAACCTCTCGACCAACCTGCTGGGGGGGCCGGCACGCATCGACGCCTCGACGCGCGCCGACGGCGCGCTGGTGTTCAACGCCGCCGGCTCGGTGACACCGGCGGGGTTGAACAGCATGGCCCCGATCGCGCCGATCCAGCGCCTGCTCGACAAGTCGAGCGGCAGCGCGCGCTACCAGGCGTCGATCGTCGTGAAGGACGGCACCGAACTGCGCATCGACAGCGACCTCGTCGGCCTCGCCATCGACGGCATCGCGCCGCTGCGCAAGTCGGTCGCCGAGAACCTGCCTCTGCGGATCGAGCGCACCTCGCGCGCCACGGTGGACGACCTGCAGGTGCAGCTCGGACGCGCGCTCCGCGTGCGCATCGAACGCCGGCGTGCGGACGCGAGCGGCGAGCTGCGCTTCACTCGCGGCGTGGTCGCGGTGAACGAGCCGGCCAACCTTCCGGAGCGGGGCTTGCTCGTCATCGCCACGCTGCCGCGCCTCGACGTCGATGCCTGGTCCGCCCTGCTGGCGCCCGACACGCCGCCGGCTAGTGGCGCGCGCCCCGCCGCGGCCGACGACGAACTGCGCGTCGACCTCGTCGCGCTCCGCACCGACGAGCTCGTCGTGCAGGGCCACACGGTGCGCAACCTGACGCTGGGCGCCACGCGACAGGAGGACGGCGGCTATGCGGCCAACGTCGTGTCGGACGGCGCTACGGGGTTCGTCGGATGGCGCCCGGCCACCGACCCGCAGGCGCCGGGGCAGATCACGGCGCGCCTGTCGCGGCTGGTGATCACCGCCAGGAGGGAGCAGGAAGTCATCGCGGCGCTGCGCGCCCCGCCGAAACAGATTCCCTCGCTGGAAATCAGCGTCGAGCAGTTCGAGCTGTCCGACATGAAGCTCGGGCGGCTCGACCTCGTCGCGCAGAACACCGGCGGCGGCGCGAGCGGTGCCTGGCGGTTGCGGCGCCTCGACGTCACGAATCCGGACATGAAGCTCGCCTCCACCGGCGAGTGGGGCTCGGCGCCGGCGGGCAGCAGCCGCCGCACGTCTCTGAAGTTCGCCATCGACGTCCTGGATGGCGGTGCCGCCCTCGCTCGACTCGGCTATCGCGACGCGCTGTCGAGCAGCACCGGTCGCATCGAGGGCGATGTCCAGTGGATCGGTTCGCCGCTGGACATCGACTACCCGACGCTCGCCGGGCGCGTGAACGTCGCCGTGAACAACGGCCGGTTCCTGAAGGTCGACCCGGGCAATGCCGCCCGCCTGCTCGCGTTGCTGTCGCTGCAATCGCTCGGGCGCAGCCTCGCGGCCGACGGCGGTTCCCAGTTCACCGAGGGCTTCGCGTTCACGTCGATCCGCGCCGACGCCACGATCGACCGCGGCATCCTGAAGACCGACAACTTCCGGATGAGCGGAGCGACCGCGGCGGTCCTGATGTCGGGCACGCTCGACTTGCGCAATGAAACACAGCAGCTGTCGATCGTGGTGCTGCCCGTGATCGACGCGAGCACCGCGGCGCTCGCGGTCGGCGTCGTCAACCCGGTGCTCGGGCTGGGCGCGTTCCTTGCGCAGTTCGTGCTGAAGGACCCGTTGTCGCGGGCATTCGCGCTCCAGTACGACGTCACCGGATCGTGGGCCAATCCGACCATCACGCGCCAGACGCGCATCACGCCGTCGCAATCCACGGAGGCCACCAAATGACCCTCACCGCCCGCGTCGCCGCCGTGCAGATGGTTTCGAGCACGCGCGTCGAGGACAACCTGGACACCGCTGCCGCGCTGATCGAGGAAGCGGCGGGCACCGGCGCGCAGCTCGTGGCGCTGCCCGAGTACTTCTGCCTGATGGGCCAGCGCGACAGCGACAAGGTCGCGCTGCGCGAGCGGGACGGCCGTGGTCCGATCCAGGACTTCCTCGCGGAACAGGCACGCAGGCATGCGATCTGGCTGGTCGGCGGCACGCTGCCGCTGGAAGCGCCCCAGCCCGACCGCGTGATGAACTCGGTGCTCGTCTACGGCCCCGCCGGGGAACGCGTCGCGCGCTACGACAAGATCCACCTGTTCCGCTTCACGAAGGGCGACGAGACCTACGACGAGGCGCGGACGATCGCGCCGGGCAGCGACGTGACGACCTTCGTGTTCGCGCCGCAAGGCGGCCCGCGCCTCACGGTCGGGTTGTCGGTCTGCTACGACCTGCGTTTTCCCGAGCTCTACCGCGCGATGCCGCGGCCCGACCTGATCCTCGTGCCGGCCGCCTTCACGGCGACGACCGGCAAGGCGCACTGGGAAATCCTCCTGCGCGCGCGGGCCGTCGAGAACCTCGCCTACGTGCTCGCCCCCGCGCAGGGCGGCGTGCACGAGAACGGCCGGGCGACCTACGGCCACTCTATGCTGATCGATCCGTGGGGCACCGTGCTGGCCAATCGCCCTGACGGTCCCGGGGTTGTGTTCGGCGACATCGACCCGCAGGTCATTGCCTCCTGTCGGGCGTCGCTGCCGGCCCTCGACCACCGAACCCTCTGCTGAGCGCGCGTCCGTACAATCGCGCCTCCCTTGCCGCCCTTGCTGACCGGACACCGATGAAGCCATCCGACCCCGCCCTCGACCGCCTGGCCGTCGCCAAGCAGATGCTGCTCGACCCGTACGGGCTGGACGAGGCGAAGCTGCAGCGCTCGCTGGCGTCGATCTTCGAGCACCGCGCCGATTACGCCGACCTGTACTTCCAGTACACGCGCTCGGAGTCGTACTCGCTCGAGGAAGGCATCGTCAAGAGCGGCAGCTTCGACATCGAACAGGGCGTGGGCGTGCGCGCGGTCGTCGGCGACAAGACTGCGTTCGCGTACTCGGACGACATCTCGCTCGACGCGCTCGCCGAGGCGGCGGTGTCGGCGCGCTCGATCGCGCGTCACGGCGCCGGCAGGGTCAAGGTCGCGCCGAAGATGTCCGTGCGCGCGCAGCCCACGCTCTATGGCGCGCACGATCCGGTGGCGTCGCTCGACGCGGCCGCGAAGATCCGGATGCTCGAGAAGGTCGAGCGGCTCGCGCGTGCCCGCGACAGCCGGGTGAAGCAGGTGATGGCGAATCTCGGCGCCGAATACGACGTCGTGCTGGTCGCGCGCAGCGACGGCGTGCTCGCGGCCGACGTGCGCCCGCTGGTTCGGCTGTCGGTCAACGTGATCGTCGAGGACGGCGGCCGTCGCGAGCAGGGATTCTCCGGCGGCGGCGGACGCTACGACCTCGCCTACTTCGGCGACGCGCTGCTGGCCGATTACGCGAACAAGGCGGTCGACCAGGCGCTCGTGAACCTCGTCGCGAAGCCGGCCCCCGCGGGGATCATGCCGGTCGTGCTCGGACCCGGATGGCCCGGCATCCTGCTGCACGAGGCGATCGGCCACGGCCTCGAGGGCGACTTCAACCGCAAGGGTTCGAGCGCATTCGCGGGCAAGGTCGGCGAGCGCGTGGCGTCGAAGGGCGTGACCGTCGTCGACGACGGCACGCTCACCAACCGGCGCGTGTCGCTGAACGTCGACGACGAAGGCAACCCGACGCAGAACACGGTGCTGATCGAGGACGGCGTGCTGCGCGGCTACATCCAGGACACGATGAACGCGCGGCTGATGAAGGTGCCGGTGACGGGCAACGCCCGCCGCGAATCGTTCGCGCACCTGCCGATGCCGCGCATGACGAACACGTACATGCTGGCCGGCGACAAGGACCCGGACGAGATCGTGCGCTCGGTGAAGAAAGGCATCTACGCCACCAACTTCGGCGGCGGCCAGGTCGACATCACGAACGGCAAGTTCGTGTTCAGCATGGCCGAGGCGTACATGATCGAGAACGGGAAGATCACCTACCCGGTCAAGGGCGCCACGCTGATCGGCAACGGGCCGGACGCGCTCACGCGCGTCACGATGATCGGCAACGACATGGGCCTCGATCCGGGCATCGGCACTTGCGGCAAGGACGGCCAGAGCGTTCCGGTCGGCGTGGGCCAGCCGACGCTGCGCATCGAGGGCCTGACCATCGGCGGCACCGCGTAGCACCGCCCGGCTCCGATGAAAGCGGCTCGCCCAGGCGAGCCGTCGCTGCCTGATCCCCCGGGTTGCCGCACCGCGCGGTTCGGTGCTACACCGACCGCCCAGCCCCGGCGTCCGGAACCGCCCTTGACGGTCAGATCACCCCACTTTCCGCTGCAAGGCACCTCGAGGCGTTACGCGTGGACCGTGTTCGCGCTGATCGTCGCGCTGATGCTGTCCGACTACATGACGCGCAGCGTCATCAACGCGGTGCTGCCGGACCTGAAGCGGGAATGGATGCTGGACGACAGCCAGCTCGGCCTGCTCGTGAGCCTCGTGCCCCTGATCGTCGGCATCGCCGCCTGGCCCATCGCGCTGCTCGCCGACCGCTGGGGCCACGTGAAGAGCATCACCGTGATGGCGTCGATCTGGTGCGTCGCGACGGCGCTGACTGGCCTGGCCCAGAGCCACTCGCAGATGCTGATGGCGCGGGCCGCCGTCGGACTCGGCGAAGCGGGCTACGGGGCGGTCGGCGCGGCCGTGCTGGCGTCGGTGTTCCCCGCCGCGCGCATGTCGGCCGTCCTCGGGGCCTTCCAGGCCGCCGCCGTGGTCGGCACGGTGCTCGGCCTCGTGGCCGGCGGCGTCATCGGCGCGCGGCACGGATGGCAGGCTCCCTTCCTGTGGGTCGGCGGCGCCTCGCTGCTGCTGGTGGTGCTGTTCCCGCTGTTCGTGCGCGAGACCCCGCGCTCGGCGGTCGGGGCGGCGGCTTCGCCGCGTGTCCCGCTGCGGGTGGCCGTGCGCGAAGTGCTGGCGATGCGCAGCGCGCGCTTCACGTACGTGGGCGGCGGCCTGCAGGTGCTGATACTCGCCGTGATCGGCGCGTGGATGCCGACCTTCCTCGCGCGCGAGTACGGGTTGGCGTCCGACCAAGCCGGCACGCGGGCGGGACTGCTGATGCTGATGGCGGCCGTCGGCATGATCGCTGGCGGTGTGCTGGCCGATCGCGCGGGGCGTGCGCAGGGCCGCACCAAGCTTCACTTCGCCGCCGTCTACACGCTGATGTCGTTCCTCGTTCTCGCCACGGCGTTCGCGCTGCCGGCGGGTTCCCTGCAGTTGGGGCTGCTGTTCGTCGGCACCCTGATCGCGGGCGGGCACGCAGGCGTGGCCGTGTCCGCCGTGGTCGATGTGACCCACCCCGGCCTGCGCGCGACCGCGATCGCGACCGTCGCCCTGTTCAACAACCTGCTCGGCCTCGCCCCGGGTCCGTACATCGTCGGCGTGCTCTCGGACTCGATCGGCCTGAAGTCCGCGCTGACGATCGTGCCGGTGGCGGGCCT
>CAYGXL010000068.1:0-11547 GCA_964353935.1 uncultured Burkholderiaceae bacterium
CGCCGTTGGCGCACGAGCCCATGCTGATCACCCAGCGCGGCTCGGCCATCTGGTCATAGACCTTGCGCAGCGCCGGGGCCATCTTGTTGCACAGCGTGCCGGCCACGATCATCACGTCGGACTGGCGCGGACTCGGCCGGAAGAAGATGCCGAAGCGGTCGAGGTCGTAGCGCGCCGCGCCGGCGTGCATCATCTCGACCGCGCAGCAGGCCAGCCCGAAAGTCATCGGCCACAGCGAGCCGGTCTTCGACCAGTTGACGAGCTTGTCGACGCTCGTCGTCACGAAACCTTCGTTGAGAACGCCTTCGATGCCCATCAGCACTCCCGCCGGGCCGCCCCAAGGGAGTGCGGCGCCCCCCCGGGGGGCAGCGAACCGATGTGAGCGTGGGGGTCCATCATCACTCCCAGTCCAGGGCGCCCTTCTTCCACTCGTAGATGAAGCCGACGGTCAGGATCCCGAGGAAGATCATCATCGACCAGAAGCCCACGCTCCAGGCGCCGAGGTCGCCCAGCACCACCGCCCACGGAAAGAGGAACGCGATCTCGAGGTCGAACAGGATGAAGAGGATCGCGACGAGGTAGTAGCGGACGTCGAACTTCATGCGCGCGTCTTCGAAGGCCTCGAAGCCGCACTCATAGGGAGACAGTTTTTCCGGGTCGGGGTTGCGCGGACCGAGCAGCGCGCCCAGGAGCATCGGGGCCGCCCCGATCAGGAGGCCGACCAGGATGAAGAGCAGGATCGGAACGTAGGTCTCGAGGTTCACTTTGACCGTCTATCCAGCCATTAACAAAAACGGCAGCGGCCTGACCCTCTGGAAGTAGCGGACGCACTGCCGATCTTCGCCGCAATGGCGGCCTGTCGTAACCCTGGTGCCGACGGTGAGACTCGAACTCACACGGCTTTCGCCGCCACCCCCTCAAGATGGTGTGTCTACCAATTCCACCACGTCGGCCGGGTGCAAAACCGCTCGGATTCTACTCGATCCGCTCGCGTGATCCGCCTCTCCCAGCGGGGGTAACGCGAGTCCCGCGCGGCCTACTTCGGGATCTGATCGGACTTCGCGGGCGCAGGCGCGCCCGGTGCCGGGGGAACGCCCGCCGGTGCGGCCGGCGCGCTGCTCGCGGGGGCCGAACCCGGAATCTGCGAAGCGGGCGACGGAACGTCCTTCGGCGCCGGAGCAGACGGAACAGACGGAACAGACGGCGCAGACGGCGCGCCCTGCGGAACCGACATCACGCCGCCGGCATCGGGTGCGGGACGACGGATCTCGGTGCCGGTGTAGGCGAGGCCGAGCGTCGCGATGAAGAACACGGTCGCCACCGCGGCCGTGCTGCGCGAGAGGAAGTTGGCCGAACCGGTCGCGCCGAACAGGCTGCCCGATGCGCCTCCACCGAAGGCGGCGCCCATGTCGGCCCCCTTGCCGTGCTGAAGCAGCACAAGGACGATGATCGAGATGGCAGAAACCACCTGCACGACGATCAGCAATGTAGTCAACCAGGTCATGAAAACTCCTCGAGTGTTCCTATGTGCGGACAGCCGCGCAGATGGCAAGGAAATCGGCCGCACTCAGCGACGCACCGCCGATCAGCCCGCCATCGATGTCTTGCTGGGAAAAGAGTTCGCCGGCGTTCGTCGCCTTGACGCTGCCGCCGTAGAGGATGCGCAGCGCGGCGGCGGCCGACTTGTCACGTCCGGCCACTTGCGCGCGCAGCGCCGCGTGCACCTCCTGGGCCTGCGCAGGCGTCGCGTTGCGGCCCGTGCCGATCGCCCACACGGGCTCGTACGCCAGCGCACCGCGCGCCAGGGCCGCCGGACCGATCGCGTCGAGGACCGCGGCAAGCTGCGCCCCGACCACCTCCTGCGTGCGCCCGCCCTCGCGGTCGGCGAGCGTCTCGCCAACGCAAACGATCGGATACAGCCCGGCCTGCAGCGCGCGCGCCGCCTTCGCGGCGACGACGGAGTCCGACTCGGCATGCAGCTGGCGGCGTTCGGAGTGGCCGACGATCACCCACTGGCAACCAACATCCGCCAGCATTTCCCCGGACACGTCGCCCGTGAACGCGCCCGCGGCACGCTCCGACACGTCCTGGGCTCCCAGTTCGGCCGGAGCCACCGAGCGACCCAGCGTGCAGAGGTAGACAAACGGCGCGCATACGACGACGTCGCAGCGGAGCGACACCGCCTTCGGCACGAACGAATTCACCCAGTCCTCGTTCGAGGTGAGCGATCCGTTCATCTTCCAGTTGGCTGCCACCAGCGGGCGGCGCTTCGATGTCATCCGTTCATCTCCACTCGCTCGCCGGCGGACGGTCCGACCTCGAGCACGATCTTGCCGATATGCTGGCTCGACTCCATCAGCGCTTGCGCCGCGGAAGCATCCGCCAGCGCGAACGTCCTGAACAGCATGGGCTTGATGCGCCCCGCCTCGATCAGCGGCCACACCACGGCACGCAGTCGATGTGCGATGCCGGCCTTGAACGCGACCGAACGCGGACGCAACGTCGATCCCGTCACGGTCAGGCGGCGGCGCAGCAGCGTCGCCATGTCCAGCGTTGCCTTGGTGCCACCGAGCAGCGCGATGATCGCAAGGCGGCCGTCGTCGGCCAGGCAATCGATCTCGCGCGGCAGGTAGTCGCCCGCCACCATGTCGAGGATCACGTCGACACCCCGGCCTGCGGTGGCTTCCCTGATCGCCGCCGCGAAGTCTTCGGTGCGGTAGTTGATCGCACGCGCGGCGCCAAGCTCGACGCAGGCACGGCACTTGTCGTCGCTGCCCGCCGTGGCGTAAACGGTGTTGCCCATCGCGTGCGCCAGCTGGATTGCCGCGACACCGATGCCGCTCGTGCCGCCCTGCACGAGCAGCGACTGACCGGGCGCGAGGCCCGCCCGGTCGAACACGTTGCTCCACACCGTGAAGAACGTCTCGGGCAGCCCCGCCGCTTCGGCGAACGTCAGCCCGCGGGGCACCGGGAGACACTGCGCGGCCGGAGCCGCGCAGTACTCCGCGTAACCGCCGCCCGCGACCAGCGCGCACACGGGGTCGCCGACCTTGAATCCACTGTCGCCGAGGTCACCGCCCTCGATCCAGCCGGCGACCTCCAGGCCGGGCAGGTCGGACGCGCCCTTCGGCGGCGCGTACCCGCCCTTCCGCTGCAGCACGTCCGGCCGATTGATGCCCGCGGCCTGGACACGGATGAGCACCTCCCCGGCGCCGGCGACAGGCGTCGCGCGCTCGGTGAGTTGCAGCATGTCCGGCCCGCCGGGCCGCAGGATCTCGACCGCTCTCATTGCGCGATGGCAGGGGCGCGGCGCGCGCCCCTCCCGCTCCGGCCTTACTGTTGCTGCTGCGCGGCCTGGGCCGGCGCGTCGCCCGCAACGGCCTTCATCGACAGGCGGACCCGACCCTTCTCGTCGGCCTCGATGACCTTGACCTTCACCGCCTGGCCTTCCTTCAGGTAGTCGGCGACGGCATTGACGCGCTCGTTGGCGATCTGCGAGATGTGCAGCAGGCCGTCGCGACCCGGCAGGATCTGGACGATCGCGCCGAAGTCGAGCAGCCGCAGCACCGTGCCGTCGTACACCTTGCCGACCTCGACCTCGGCCGTCAGCTCCATGATCCGGCGCTGGGCTTCCCTGCCCTTGTCCTGGTCGACGCTGGCGATGATGACGGTGCCATCGTCCTCGATGTCGATCTGGGTGCCCGTCTCTTCGGTCAGCGCGCGGATGACCGCGCCGCCCTTGCCGATCACGTCGCGGATCTTCTCGGGATTGATCTTCATCTTGATCAGGCGCGGCGCGAAGGCCGACAGCTCGCCGCGCGAAGCGCCGAGCGCGTCCTGCATCTTCTGCAGGATGTGCATCCGGCCTTCCTTCGCCTGGGCCAGCGCGACCTGCATGATCTCGCGCGTGATGCCCTCGATCTTGATGTCCATCTGCAGCGCGGTGATGCCGTTGACCGTGCCGGCAACCTTGAAGTCCATGTCGCCGAGGTGGTCCTCGTCACCGAGGATGTCCGACAGCACGGCGAACTTGTTGCCGTCCTTGATCAGGCCCATCGCGACACCGGCGACGTGCGCCTTCAGCGGCACGCCGGCATCCATCATCGCCAGGCAGCCGCCGCAGACCGAGGCCATCGAGGACGAGCCGTTCGACTCCGTGATCTCGGAAACCACACGCAACGAGTACTGGAAGTCGTCATAGCTCGGCAGCACCGCGAGCAGCGAGCGCTTCGCCAGGCGGCCGTGGCCGACTTCGCGGCGCTTCGGCGTGCCCACGCGGCCGGTTTCGCCGGTGGCGAACGGCGGCATGTTGTAGTGCATCATGAAGCGCTCGCGGTACTCGCCCATGAGCGCGTCGATGATCTGCTCGTCCTGCTTCGTGCCCAGCGTGGCGGTGACCAGCGCCTGCGTCTCGCCGCGCGTGAACAGCGCCGAGCCGTGCGTGCGTGGCAGCACGCCGAGGCGGATCTCGATCGGGCGAATCGTGCGCGTGTCGCGGCCGTCGATGCGCGGCTCGCCGTTCAGGATCTGGCCACGGACGATCTTGGCCTGCAGATCGAACAGGATCGCGTCGATCGCGTTGTCGTCGGGCCTCGGCTGGCCGCTCGTGGCCGCCTCGGCGTCGAGTGCAGCGGCGACCTTGGCTTCGACGTCCTTGATCTTCTGGGAGCGTGCCTGCTTGTTGCGGATCTGGTAGGCGTCCTTCAGGTCCTGGCCGGCGATGTGGATCAGCTTCGCGGTCAGCGCCTCGTTCTGGGTCGCCGGCTGCCATTCCCACACCGGCTTGCCGGCGTCGCGGACGAGTTCGTGGATGGCGTTGATCGCCGCCTGCATCTGGGTGTGACCGTGCATCACGGCGCCCAGCATCACGTCTTCGGGCAACTGGTCGGCCTCGGACTCGACCATCAGCACGGCACGCTCGGTGCCGGCGACGACGAGGTTCAGGCGCGAGGCCTTCAGCTGCGTGGCGGTCGGGTTGATGATGTACTGCCCGTCGAGGTAGCCGACGCGGGCGGCGCCGATCGGGCCCTTGAACGGGATGCCGGACAGCGACAGCGCGGCCGACGCGCCGATCATCGCCGGGATGTCGGGATCGATCTCGGGATCGACCGACAGCACGTGGATGATCACCTGCACTTCGTTGAAGAAGCCATCGGGAAACAGCGGCCGGATCGGACGGTCGATCAGCCGGCACGTCAGGGTTTCCTTTTCGGACGGGCGCCCTTCGCGCTTGAAGAAGCCGCCCGGGATGCGGCCCGCGGCGTACGTCTTCTCGATGTAGTCGACGGTCAGGGGAAAGAAGTCCTGGCCCGGCTTGGCTACCTTGCGTGCGACCACGGTGGCCAGCACCACGGTGTCGTCCATCGAGCACACGACGGCGCCACCGGCCTGGCGCGCGATCTCGCCCGTCTCCAGCGTAACGGTGTGCGCACCGAACGCGAACTTCTTGGTGATCTTGTCAAACACTTGGCGTTCCTTTCTTGTTGAGCGCGGCGGCACGATGGACATCCATCTGCAACCCGGCACGCCGCGGTATCGACGACTCGGTCCGCTCGTTCCTTCCAGCGGGCCTTACGTCCATATCGCAGCGCGCAGTTCTGGCGAGCACGTGGCAGCAGCCCGCGTGGATCGCTCCGCGCAGGCTGTCTGCTCACATGTCCGGGACATCGACTACTTGCGCAGTCCGAGGCTGTCGATCAGCCCCTTGTACGCCTCGGCGTTCTTGCCCTTCAGGTAGTCGAGGAGCTTGCGGCGGCGGCTGACCATCTTCAGCAGCCCACGGCGTGAATGGTGATCCTTCACGTGGGCCTTGAAGTGGTCGGTGAGTTCGTTGATGCGGGCCGTCAGGAGCGCAACCTGCACTTCCGGCGATCCGGTATCCGCCTGCGCACGCTGGTACTTGGCGACGATTTCCTGCTTGTTGATATCTGCGACTGCCACGGTTTTCCCTTTCAGTTGAACACGCGGACACGGAAGGATGGGCCGTGCCGTGAAAGCCCGCGATTATAGCCCCTTTGAGCCGGCGGCCAGACCCCGGCGGGCCGCCCCCGGCCGGGTCGTCAGGACGACGGCCAGGACATGCGGCAGGTTGTCGCGCGGGCGCTCGCCGCGGGGCGGACGGCCAGTTCCGGGCGGAAGCCGAACCCACTGCCCTCCACGTCGAACGGCACTCCGGGGGCCCCACTCTTCTGCATCACCGACACGACCAGCGGCCCGATCAACTGGTGGTCGGTCGCCCGCATGGACACGGCACCGAGCGGATTGCCTTCCGCCGGGCCGTAGGTCATGCCGGACAGGGCCCGGGCCACGGCCAGCGACTCGGTGGTGCCCGCCCGTTCGATCGCCCGCGCCAGCATCTCCACCATGACGACCGACCGCGCCTGGAAGTAGTCGTCCTTCGCCGCCGGAAAGCGGCGACGGAAGTCGAGGTAGACGCGCTCCATCGATTCCGGCGGGGCGTTCGGGTGCCACTCCGCGACCGCCCGCACGCGGCCGACGCCCGCTTCCCCGATCGCTGCCGGGGCGCCGAGGCCGTTGCCGTAGAAGGTGTAGAAGTTCGCCACCAGCCCCGCCTCGCGTGCAGCCCGCACCAGCAGGGTCAGGTCGTTGCCCCAGTTCCCGGTGACCACCGTGTCCGCCCCGCTTGCCTTGACCTTCTCGACGTACGGCGCGAAGTCGCGGACCCGGCCCACCGGGTGCAGCTCCTCGCCGACGATCCGAGCTTCGGGAAGCCGCCCGGAGATCATGCGACGCGCGTTCTCGGCGACCTCGCGGCCGAAGCTGTAGTCCTGGTTCAACAGGTACACGCGCCGGACCGAACGATCCTCGGCCAGCGCCTCCACCAGAGCCGCCATCCGCATCTCGACGTGCGCGTCGAAGCGGAAGTGCCACGGGCTGCACCGCTCGTTGGTCAAGGCCGGATCGACGGCCGAGTAGTTCAGGAACAGCGCGCGCTGGTCCGCGTTCCGCTCGTTGTGCCGGTTCACCGCCTCGATCAGCGCAGCGGCGACGGCCGAGCTGTTGCCCTGCAGGACGAACGGAACGCGCTGGTCCATCGCGCGCCGGAACATCAGGAGTGCCTCCTCGACCTGCCCTTTCGAGTCGAGCGTCAGCAACTGCAGCGGCTGGCGCCCGCCCGGCAATGCCACGCCGCCGCGCGCGTTGATGCGCTCGACCGCGAAGACCAGGTTGCGCGCGACCGCCTCGCCGGTGTTGGCGAAGGGCCCCGAGAACGCTTCGATCATCGCCAGCCGGATCGGAGCACGCGTGGCGCCCGCGACCTGGGCCCAGGTTGCCGACGGCGCGGCGACGGCCGCCAGCAGCGCGGCGACCGCTCGCCTGCGACCCGCGAAACGCGCCTCGGTCAAGGCGTGGTGGACGTCTGCGGGTTCAGACGCTCCGGCGTTGTGTACAGCTTGTTCAGCGCGTTCAGGTAGGCCTTGGCGGAGGCCGCGATGATGTCGGGATCCGCGCCCACGCCGTTGACGATGCGCCCCGCCCGCGTCAGCCGGACCGTGACCTCACCCTGCGATTCCGTGCCCGTCGTGATCGCGTTCACCGAGTAGAGCAGCAGTTCGGATCCGCTCTTCACCTGGCTTTCGATCGCCTTCAGCGTGGCATCGACCGGGCCGTTGCCCTCGGCCTCGGCGTGCAGTTCCTGGTGCCCCACCGACATCACGATGGCCGCGTGCGGACGCTCCCCTGTCTCGGAGTGCTGCGACATCGAGATCAGCTTGAAGTGCTCGTCGTGCGGCGTCACGGCCTCGTCGGAGAACAGCGCCTGGATGTCCTCGTCGAAGATCTCCGCTTTGCGGTCCGCGAGTTCCTTGAAGCGGGCGAACGCGGCGTTGATCTCGCCCTCGCCTTCGACCGGAATGCCGAGCTCGAGGACGCGCTGCTTGAACGCGTTACGGCCCGACAGCTTGCCCAGCACGATCTTGTTCGCATGCCAGCCGACGTCCTCGGCGCGCATGATCTCGTAGGTGTCGCGTGCCTTCAGCACGCCGTCCTGGTGAATCCCCGAGGCGTGCGCGAACGCGTTGGCGCCGACGACCGCCTTGTTTGGCTGCACCGGGAACCCCGTGATGCCGGACACGAGCTTGGACGCCGGGACGATCTGCGTGGTGTCGATCCCGACGTCGAGATCGAAGAAGTCGCGGCGCGTGCGCACCGCCATCACGACCTCCTCGAGCGAGCAGTTGCCCGCGCGCTCGCCGAGGCCGTTGACGGTGCACTCCACCTGGCGCGCGCCGCCGATCATCACGCCGGCGAGCGAGTTGGCGACCGCCATTCCGAGGTCGTTGTGGCAGTGGACGCTCCAGACCGCCTTGTCCGAGTTGGGGATCCGGGTGCGCAGGTCGCGCAGGAACCTGCCGTACAGCTCCGGCACGGCGTAGCCGACCGTGTCCGGGATGTTGATGGTGGTCGCACCCTCGACGATCACGGCCTCGAGCACCCGGCAGAGGAAGTCGGGCTCGGAGCGGTAGCCGTCTTCGGGCGAGAACTCGACGTCATCGGTGAACTGGCGCGCGAAGCGCACGGCGAGCTTCGCCTGCTCGAACACCTGGTCGGGCGTCATGCGCAGCTTCTTCTCCATGTGCAGCGCCGAGGTCGCGATGAAGGTGTGGATGCGGAAGGATTTCGCCGGTTCCAGCGCCTCGGCGGCGCGCGCGATGTCGCGGTCGTTGGCCCGGGCCAGCGAGCACACGATCGAGTCCTTCACCGCGCCCGCGATCGAGCGGACCGCCTCGAAGTCGCCGTTGGACGACGCCGCGAAACCCGCCTCGATGACGTCGACGCGCAGCCGCTCGAGCTGCTTGGCGATGCGAAGCTTCTCCTCCTTGGTCATCGAGGCGCCGGGGCTCTGTTCGCCGTCGCGCAGCGTGGTGTCGAAAATGATGAGGCGGTCGGTCATGGTGGCTCCAGGGTGCGGAAAACGTCCTCGTCTGCCAGGCTCCTGGCTCTGGCAGCGGTACGGCTCGAATTGTCGGTCGGGGGTCAGCTGCGCGCGGGGCGCAGCAGGTGCAGCAGCAGGCCCAACGGGGCTGGCGTGCACGGAAGGAATGCGGTGACGGAGGGCCGATGCATGAGCGCCAGACTATAGGCGGAAATGCGGGCTGCAACAACCGCGCGCCCGCGTCAGGCTGCCTTCGGTGGCTCGGGCGGCGTCGGCTTCGCCGGATTCGCCTCGCCGCGGAACCAGCGCCAGGCCCAGTAGACGTAGCCCGAGAACGCGTACCCGCAGAACAGCGTGAAGAGCGCGATCGGAGGGTCCGACGACACGACGAAGATCAGCGCGATCAGCGCGACGAGGACCCAGAACGGAACGCTGCGGCCGACGTGGAAGCTCTTGCCGCTGTAGAACGGCGCGCTCGACACCATGGTGAAGCCCGCATAGACGGTCAGCGCGAACGCGACCCACGGCAGCCAGGTTTCGCGGATCGGGAACTTGTTGTCGATCGCCAGCCAGACAAAGCCGGCGATCAGCGCGGCCGACGCCGGACTCGGCAGCCCCTGGAAGAAGCGCTTGTCCACGACGCCCAGGTTGGCGTTGAAGCGCGCGAGCCGCAGTGCCGCCCCGGCGCAGTAGACGAAGGCCGCCGCCCAGCCCCACCGGCCCAGGTCCTTCAGGATCCACTCGTACATCACCAGCGCCGGCGCCACGCCGAACGAGGTCATGTCGGAAAGCGAGTCGAACTGCTCCCCGAACGCGCTCTGCGTGTTCGTGAGCCGCGCCACCCGGCCGTCCATGCCATCGAGCACCATCGCCGCGAAGATGGCGATGGCGGCCAGTTCGAAACGATTGCCCATCGCCTGGACGATCGCGAAGAAGCCCGAAAAGAGCGCCGCCATCGTGAACAGGTTGGGCAGCAGGTAGATACCGCGACGCCGCGCGGTCGGCGCGACCTCCGCCGCGATCGGAGCGGCCGGGGGCAGGCCGAAGGGACGCGCCTTGCGGCGACGGAACCTCATGCGAGTTCCGCCAGGACGGTGGTGGTGGCGTGCACGACGTCACCGACGGCAACCTTCGGGCGCGCGGTCAGCGGCAGGTACACGTCGACGCGCGAGCCGAAGCGGATGAAACCGTAGCGCTCTCCACGCCCCAGTCGCTGTCCGACCTTCGCGTAGCAGAGGATGCGGCGCGCGATCAGTCCGGCGACCTGCACGACGGCGATGCGCTCGCCGTCCGCGAGCCGCAGCACCATCGCATTGCGCTCGTTCTCGCTCGAGGCCTTGTCGAGATCGGCATTGACGAACTTGCCGGCGCTGTACTGGATGCGCTCGACGGTTCCGTCGACCGGCGCGCGATTGCTGTGCACGTTGAACACGTTCATGAACACGCTGATCAGCAGCGTGTCGCGTTCCGTCATCGGGTCGTGCACCTTCTCGACCTTGACGATGCGGCCGTCGGCTGGCGACAGCACCGCGTTCGGCTGGGTCGGAACCGCGCGCGGCGGATCGCGGAAGAACTGGATGACGAAGACCGCAACCAGCCAGAGCGGCACCGACCACGCGAAGCCGGCCACGGCCCAGACGATGACGGCCACGGCGAGCGCGACCGCGATGAACGGCCAGCCCTCGCGGGCCAGGATGGGATGCGGATAGCTCAAGGGCAATGTCCCTGAAGGATCAGGGACATATGGTATCGGAACGGGTTGCCCGGGCGCTCAGGGAAGCAGGCGCGCCTTGCCGCTCACCGTCAGGCGTTCGGTGGAGCGCCCGGACTCGAAGCTCGGTGGCGGCGCGCTCGCGTCCGACGCCATCATCGGCGCCTGCCGCATCATCATCGGCTGCGGCCCACCTTCGCGCACTCCGAAGTTCACCTCTTCGACGCGCAGTCGCGCCGGGGAACTGCCCATCGCGTTGGCGGCGGACGCGAAACGCGTGTTGAGGTTCGCCGTCGCCATCTGGATCAGCTGCGCGTCGACCTTCTCCCGTGCGGCCCTCGACAGGCGGAAGTCGATGCCACCGAGCGCAAGGTAGGACTGCACCGAAGACACGGTGCGCGGGAGCGCGGCCAGGTTCTCGGTCCGCAGCGTCACGCCCTGCCTTACGCGCCAGCCGACGATCGAACGCGCGGAGCCGCTCGAGTAGACCGGATAGCTGCTGTAGCCCGACGTCTCCACCTGGGCTTTCGGATCGGCACGCTTCAGCGCCGCCGTGCCGTCGCCGACACGCTGGTTCACGAGTCCCTGCGCCTTGGTCAGGTCGGCGTCCTGCGCTTCGTAGAAGAAGCTGGCGACCGCCTCGTCGTTGGCCACCTCGATCTCGGCCGTGCCGGTCATCAGGATCACCGTGCCGGTGTTCGGCGGCGCGATGGGCGGCGTCTGCGCCACAACGGGCATGGCCATCATGGGCATCGAGCACGTGATCAGGGCCATCAGTCGCTTCATCGCTGTCCTTCAGATCGGTGGTGACCGCACTGTAAACGCGGCGCGGCCGGCGCCGGGGTCGATCCCGGGCCGGCCGCGACTGGAGGAACCCCTCGACTTCGCGGCGCCTAGTTCTTCGACTGGTCGACCAGGCGGTTCGCCTTGATCCACGGCA
>CAYGXL010000068.1:11647-12835 GCA_964353935.1 uncultured Burkholderiaceae bacterium
CTCGATCTGATGCTCGGCCATCAGGCGACGGCGCGCGTTCAGCGTGGTCGCGCCCGCGCGGTTCTCCAGGACGAAGCTCTTCGCGTACTCGCCCGTCTGGATGTCCTTCAGCGCCTGGCGCATCGCCTGCTTCGTCTCGTCCGTGATGATCTTCGGACCGGTCACGTACTCGCCGTACTCGGCATTGTTGGAGATCGAGTAGTTCATGTTGGCGATGCCGCCCTCGTAGATGAGGTCGACGATCAGCTTCAGCTCGTGCAGGCACTCGAAGTACGCCATTTCCGGCGCGTAGCCCGCTTCGACCAGTGTCTCGAAGCCGCACTTGATCAGTTCGACGGTGCCGCCGCACAGCACGGTCTGCTCGCCGAACAGGTCGGTCTCGGTCTCCTCGCGGAAGTTCGTCTCGATGATGCCCGCCCGCCCGCCGCCGATCGCACAGGCGTAGGACAGTGCCATGTCGCGCGCGACCCCCGACTTGTCCTGGTGGATGGCCACCAGCATCGGCACGCCGCCGCCCTGGGCGTACGTCGAGCGCACCGTGTGCCCCGGCGCCTTGGGCGCGATCATCACCACGTCGAGGTCCTCTCGCGGCGACACCTGGCCGTAGTGGACGTTGAACCCGTGGGCGAACGCGAGCGTCGCGCCCTTCTTGATGTTCGGCTCGACCTCGGACTTGTAGGTCGCCGCGATGTGCTCGTCGGGCATCAGCATCATCACGAAGTCGGCGCCCTTGACCGCGGCGGCGATCTCCTCGGCCTTCAGGCCCGCCTTCTTGACCTTGTCCCAAGACGGGCCGCCCTTGCGAACGCCGACCGAGACCTTGATGCCGGAGTCGTCGAGGTTCTGCGCGTGCGCGTGGCCCTGCGAGCCGTAGCCGATGATCGCCACCTTGCGGCCCTTGATGAGCTTCAGGTCGCAGTCCTTGTCGTAGAAGACCTTCATGTTCGCCCCTTCCCTTGGTGAATGGTCAAGCCTTGAGCACGCGCTCGCCGCGGGCGATGCCCGAGGCGCCGGTGCGGACCGTCTCGAGGATCGCCGTCGCATCGAGCGCGTCGATGAACGCGTCGAGCTTCGTGCCGTCCCCGGTCAGTTCGATCGTGTAGCTCTTGTCGGTGACGTCGATCACGCGGCCCCGGAAGATGTCGGCCATCCGCTTCATCTCCTCGCGCTCCTTGCCGACCGCGCGCA
>CAYGXL010000069.1:0-2930 GCA_964353935.1 uncultured Burkholderiaceae bacterium
GTTTCAGGTACTAGCGCCGCGAGGCGTGGAGGTTCGAGTCCTCTTCTGGGCACCAAATCAGTGTTCGGGGACGCCGGCGCATGCGCCGGCGTCTTTTCTTCTAGCTCTCCGGCGATGCCCGGCTCCTCAGCCGCGCCGCGAGCTTCTCCGGTCCCATCGCATCGTAGACCTCGAAGGGCTGATGGATCCACGGGTTCGTCGGCAGGTGCTGCACGTAGTAATCGGGGCGAACGGCGGAGCAGGCCTTGTACCAAAGCACGCCGGTGCGCACCTCGGTGATCGCCGGATAGCGTTGCTGCAGATGATCGATCACGCGCGTCAGCGTGACGCCCGAGTCGACGAGATCGTCCAGCAGCAGCAGGTTGCCGCCCAGGGCGCCGCCGGTCATCGTGATGAACTCCCCGATGTCCAGGCTGCCTTGCTCCTTGCCGGCCGCCGCGCGGTAGGAACTCGCGGCCAGGATGGCCAGCGGCATGTCGTAGATCCGCGAAACCACGTCGCCCACGCGCAGCCCTCCACGCGCGAGGCACAGCAGGGAATCGAAGCGCCAGCCGGACTCGTGGATAGACAGAGCGAGTTGCTCGATCAGCCCGTGGTACTCGTCCCAGCTGACGTACAGATCCTTCACGGTTTCCCGCGGAACGGATGCCGAAGAACGATGGTCTGGTTCCGATCGGGGCCCGTCGAGATGAGGTCGATCGGCACGCCGAGCACTTCCGACAGCCGCTCGAGGTAGCGGCGCGCATTCGCCGGCAGCTCTTCCCACTTGCACACGCCGAAGGTCGACTCGCTCCACCCCGGGAAGTCCTCGTACACCGGCTCGCAACGCGAAACGGCCTCGGCGCCGTACGGCAGGATGTCGATCGACTCGCCACCCATTCGGTATCCGGTGTTCAGGCGAACGATCGGCAAGCCGTCGAGCACGTCGAGCTTCGTGATGCACAGGCCGGTCGTTCCGTTCAGCTGCACCGCGCGCTTCAGCCCGGCGGCGTCGAACCAGCCGCACCGGCGCGGGCGCCCCGTGACCGAGCCGAATTCCTGGCCCTTCTCGCGCAGGTGCGCGCCGGTCTCGTCGGTGAGTTCGGTCGGGAACGGTCCGGACCCGACCCGGGTCGAGTACGCCTTGGTGATGCCGAGCACGTAGTCGAGCCGCTGCGGGGCGACGCCGGCACCCGCGGCGGCGGCGCCCGCCACGGTGTTGCTGGAGGTCACGTACGGATACGTGCCGTGGTCCACGTCGAGCAGCGTGCCCTGCGCGCCCTCGAACAACAGGCGCTGCCCGGCCGCCATCACCTTGTTCAGCTTGTAGGAGACGTCGGTGATCATGGGGCGCAGCCGGTCGGCCAGCTGCAGCGTCTCTTCGATCACCTTCGACGGGTCGACCGTTGGCGCACCGAAGTACTTCTCCAGCACGAAGTTGTGGAAGTCGAGGGCCTCGCGCACCTGGCTGCCGAAGTGCTTCGGGTCGAACAGGTCCTGCGTGCGCACCGCGCGGCGGCCGACCTTGTCCTCGTAGGCCGGGCCGATGCCACGACCGGTCGTTCCGATCTTCGAGTCGCCCCGCCTGCCCTCGCGCGCCTTGTCGAGCGCCACGTGGTACTCGAGGATCAACGGGCAGTTGCCGCTGATCGACATCCGCGACGCCACGTCGACGCCGGCCGCCTGGAGCTCGTCGATCTCGTTCAGCAGCGCGGTCGGCGACAGCACGACCCCGTTGCCGATGTAGCAGAGCGTCGTCGGGCGCAGGATCCCGGACGGGATCAGCCGCAGGATCGTCTTCCTGCCCGCGATGACCAGGGTATGCCCGGCGTTGTGCCCGCCCTGGAAGCGAACCACGCCGTCGACGTCCTCGGTCAGCCAGTCGACGATCTTGCCCTTGCCCTCGTCACCCCACTGCGTGCCGACGACGACCACGTTCTGTGCCATCGATAGTTCCTATTTCGCAGGGGACGCCGTGCGCGCCACCACGCTCCAGTTGCCGTTCTGTTGTGCGATCTCGCGATCGAAAACGAAATCGCCCGCCTGTTCTTCCTCGCCGGGCAGCGCCTGCACCACCACCTCGCCCGCGTCGCGCAGTTGCCGCACCAGCATGCGCAGCGCGGGATCCGGTCGAGCCGGGGCAAGGATCGCCCGCGGACTCGCCGTCTCGCCCAGCCGCGCCAGGTCGCGCAGATAGATCGAGAAGCCGACCGCCGGCCGCGTGCGGCCGAACGCCTTGCCGATGCCGTCGTAGCGCCCGCCGCGCAGCACCGCCGCCGGCAGCCCTTCGACATGCACGGCGAACGTCACGCCGTTGTGGTACCGATACCCGTGCAGGTCGGCGAGATCGAATGAGACGTCGGCGTCGCAGTTCTTCGCGATTGTCTCGAGTTCGTCGAGCGCCGCGGTGATCGGCGGCAAGGCCGGCAGCCGCGCACGGGCCTGGTCGATCACCTCCGCGCCTCCGTTCAGGCGCACGAGTTCAAGCAGCGCATCGGCGGCCGTCGGTGGCATGCCGGCCACGAGGGCACGCAACCACGGCTCGTCCTTCGAGCTCAGCGCCGCCAGCAGGTCGTCCACCATCGCCGGCGCGGGCGGAGCGAGGTCGAGCAGCGCGCGCACCACGGCCGTGTGACCGAGGTCGAGGTGAACCGCCGACAGCCCCGCCAGTCGCAGCGACGCGACCGCCAGTTCGATCACCTCGGCGTCGGCCTCCGGCCCCGCCATTCCGTAGAGCTCGGCGCCGACCTGGAGCGGTTCCCGCGAGGCCAGCGGATGCAGCGGTCGTGCGTGCAGGACGCTGCCGGCATAGCAGAGCCTCGCCACGCCCTTGCGGTTCAGGATGTGCGCATCGATCCGCGCGACCTGCGGCGTGGCGTCGGCGCGCAGTCCCAGCAGGCGTCCGCTCGCCTGGTCGGTGAGCTTGAACATGCGCAGGTCGAGGTCGCTGC
>CAYGXL010000069.1:3030-12797 GCA_964353935.1 uncultured Burkholderiaceae bacterium
AGGCGTCCGCTCGCCTGGTCGGTGAGCTTGAACATGCGCAGGTCGAGGTCGCTGCCGGTGCCGGTCAGAAGCGAGTCGAGGTACTCGATCAACGGCGGAATGACGAGTTCGTACCCATAGCCGCGGTACAGGTCGAGCAGCGCCCGCCGCAACTCCTCCACCCGCCGCGCTTCGAGCGGCAGGATGTCGGAGATGTTCTCGGGAAGGAGCCAGCGCGGCATGACGAGGGGAAGATGCGCGTGAAAAGGCGCCCGTCAGGCGCCTGGCATTTCGGGGGGCATCGGACCAGCGGTCAGCTCTGAAGCCAGAACAATAGCGCGCCGCCGCCCACGGCGATCAGCCCGAAGAAACGGATCTGCCCGTCATTGAGTTCGGTCACACGACTGAACATCTGCCGCCACGAGGCGGGCGCCACGAGCGGCAGGATGCCCTCCAGGACGAGCATCAGGGCGAAGGCAAGGCCGAGCGTCGTCCACATCAGCGCTGCGGCGCCGGCTGCCTTCCGCCACCACCACCGCCGGGCCCATTCATGAACCGGAAGAAGTCGGCAGTCTTGTCGACGACCAGCACGTCACTGCGCTTGTCGAACGTTGTCCGGTAGGCCTCGAGGCTGCGATAGAACTGCGCGAACTCCGGGTTCTGCCCGAACGCCTGCGCGTAGATCGCGGACGCCTTCGCGTCGCCCTCGCCCTTGATCTTCTGGGCATCGCGGTACGCCTCGGCCAGCAGCACCTCGCGCTGGCGGTCGGCGTCGGCGCGGATCTTCTCGCTTTCGGCGTGACCGATCGAGCGCTGCTCGTTGGCGACACGCTTGCGCTCGGCCTCCATGCGGCGGAACACCGATTCGCTGATCTCCGGGACGAAGTCGATCCGTTTCAGCCGGACGTCGACGATGTCGACTCCGAGGCCCTTCGTGGCCTCCTGCACCGTGACCCGGATTTCCTCCATCGCCTTCTCGCGCTGGCGCGAGGTGATCTCGTTGACGGTGCGGCGGTTCACCGCGGAGTTCAGCGCATCGCGCACGAGCGTTGCGATGCGCTCCTCGGCCGCCCGCTCGCCCGCCGGAAAGCTGACGCGGAACGCGCGCGGATCGCTGATGCGCCAGCGCACGAAGGAGTCGATCAGCAGGTTCTTCTTCTCGGCGGTCTGGACCCGGTCGGCCACCGGCGTGTCGATCGTCAGGATTCGGCGGTCCTGGTACTCGACGTTCTGCACCAGCGGAAGCCGGAAGTACAGGCCGGGCTCGGTGATCACGCGGACGATCTGGCCCAGCTGGAAGACGATGGCGAACTGGCGCTGGTCCACCACGAAGGTGCTGGCGCGGATGATCACGGCGACGATGACGGCGCCGACCACGATGGCAAGGATGCGGTTCATCGGTTCTCCTCAGCGCGCTTCACGGTCACGACTGCGCAGCGACGTGTCGCGGCTGCGCGTGGCGTCCGCGGGCGCCGGAGGAGTCTCCGGGGCCGTTGGTAGCGCGGCGCGCGGCGCGGCCGGGTCCTGCATGGCCTGCTGGATCAGCTTGTCGAAAGGCAGGTACAGCAGCTGGCTGCCCTGGCGCAAGTCGACCAGGACGGTGGTGGTGTTGCCGAACACCTGCTGCATCGTCTCGATGTACATGCGGTCGCGCGTGACCGCCGGCGCCTTCTGGTACTCGACGAGGATCTGGCGGAAGCGCGACGCGTCGCCCTGCGCGGTCTCGACGACGCGCGCGCGGTGGCCCTCGGCCTCCTGCATCAGCCGTGACGCCATGCCGCGCGCCCTCGGCACGACGTCGTTGGCGTACGCCTGCCCCTCGTTGATCTGCCGCTCGCGGTCCTGCCCGGCCTTCACCGCATCGTCGAAGGCGGCCTGCACCTGCTCGGGCGGCTGCGCGTTCTGGATCGCGACGACCGACACCAGGATGCCGGTGCCGTAGCGGTCGAGCATCAGCTGCATGCGCTCGCGCACCTCGATGGCGATCTCCTGGCGCGACTCGTACAGCACCGAATCCATCGTCTTGCGACCGACGACCTCGCGCATCGCCGATTCCGCCGCCTGGATCACGGCGCTGGTCGGGTTGCGGCTGTTGAAGAGGTAATCGGTGGCGCCATCGTCCTTGATCCGGTACTGGACTTCGAACTGGATGTCGACGATGTTCTCGTCGTCCGACAGCATCAGCGCCTCCTTCAGGCGCTCGGGACGGCCGCGCGTGCCGACCTCCACCCGCCGCAGCGACAGGATGTCGACGAGTTCGCTGTTCTGGATCGGCCACGGCAGGCGCCAGCGGAAGCCAGGAGACGTGGTCTCGGAGTACTTGCCGAACGTGGTGACGACGCCAACCTGACCCTCGGGAACGATGTAGAAGCCGCTGCCCAGCCAGATCAACGCCACCGCGGCCAGGATCGCCGACAAGCCGATGCCGGCTCCCTTTCCGCTCGGTCGCAGGCTACCGAAGCCACCGCCCGACGGCCGGCCGCCACCACCACCACCACCACCACCGCGACGACCGAACAGGTTGTTCAGCCGGCGATTGAAGTCGCGCCAGAGCTCGTCGAGATCGGGCGGCCCGTCGTTGCCTGGACGTTGCGGCTTGCGGTCGTTGTCGCGACCGCCGTCATTCGAACCGTTGGAACCGCCACCCCGGCCCCACTGGGGGTCGTTCAGCGACATCGCGTTTCCTAGCATGGAGATTTGTTCATGAAACCAGCCGCCGAAGCGTACCGGATCGGATTACGCCGTAGCTGCACGCGACCAGGAAGGAGCTTCGTCGGAGGATGGGTCTTCAGCGGTCGAACGCCGTGAAAATTCAGCGATCGCGCCTCGCAACAGGTCCAGACCAGCTCCTGTTTTTGCGCTCACCGCAACCGACGAGAGCGTATCACAGGGGTCTCGCACCACTCCGGGTGCGCGGTCGGCGAGGTCGATCTTGTTGAAGACCACGATGCGCGGCACGTCGGCCGCCCCGATCTCGGCCAGCACACGGTCGACTTCGGCCATCTGTTCCTCGCGCGCGGGTGAGGCCGCATCGACGACGTGCAGCAGCAGGTCGGCCTCCGCTGTTTCGTCGAGTGTCGACTTGAACGCTTCGATCAGCTGATGAGGCAGCCCCCGGATAAACCCTACGGTGTCCGACAGCACTGCGTCGACGTCGTGGGCGACGTGAACCCGCCGGGACGTGGTATCCAGCGTCGCGAACAGCTGGTCCGCCGCGTAACTGTCCGCCCGCGTCAACGCATTGAACAGCGTCGACTTCCCGGCGTTGGTGTAGCCGACAAGGGAGACCGAGAGCACGTCGCGGCGTGAACGCGCACGGCGGCGCGTGCGCCGCTGTTTCTCGAGCAGCTTCAGCCGTTCGCGCAGCTGACGCACACGTACGCCGATCATCCGGCGGTCGAGTTCGATCTGCTTCTCGCCGGGACCTCCGGTCTTGCCGAGGCCGCCCCGCTGCCGCTCGAGGTGCGACCATCCGCGCACGAGACGCGTCGAGAGGTGCTCCAGCTGAGCGAGTTCCACCTGCAGCTTGCCCTCGCGGCTCCTCGCTCGACGGGAGAAGATGTAGAGGATCAATGCGGACCGGTCGAGCACCCAGAGATCGAGGGCGCGTTCGAGATTGCGCTGCTGCGCGGGCGACAGCGCAACGTCGAAGACCACGAAGCCCGCGCCGGCCGCCACGGCCTGCGCCTTGATTTCCTCGACCTTGCCGGAGCCGATGAACAACGCCGGGTCCGGGCGATCGCGTCGCACGGCCACGCGTCCGACCGCTTCGATCGAGGCCGACTCGACAAGCTGCCTCAGTTCCTCGGCAGCCTCCGGATCTTCCCGGCGCCCGACGGCGACACTGACCAGGAAGGCACGGGAAGAGTGCTGCTCGCGCCTCGATTCAAGCTGGAAGGCGGTCAGGTTTCGCTCTCGGCAGTGAGAGTGACCGGCCGCGCCGGAACCACGGTCGAGATCGCGTGCTTGTACACCATCTGCGTGACGGTGTTACGCAGCAGGACCACGTACTGGTCGAACGACTCGATCTGGCCCTGGAGCTTGATCCCGTTGACCAGATAGATCGACACCGGGATGTGTTCCTTGCGGAGCGCGTTCAGAAACGGGTCTTGTAGGAGTTGCCCTTTGTTGCTCATGTTTGCTCCAGCGCTTGGATAACGCTTGTTGTGTTCAGGTCCGAAGAGTGGACACGCGGCCGGCCGAACCGTTCCGTACCGTAGGAAGTGGGGTCGACACGACGCATTTCAATGTAAAGGAAAAGACCCGCCTTCGCCATCCGAGGGAGTCAATCCGCGTACGGGTTTCTGCTCGTGCGGAACTCGACTCGCAGGGGTGTGCCGGTCAGCTCGAACTGTTCGCGAAACTGCGCTTCCAGGTAGCGACGGTATCCGTCCGACACGTGCGCCAGTGAATTGCCGTGGATCACGATGACCGGTGGGTTCTGCCCGCCCTGGTGCGCGTAGCGCAGCTTGGGACGCGAGTTGCCGCTGCGGGCCGGCTGCTGGCGGGCGACGGCCGCGATCAGCGCGCGCGTGAGCTTCGGCGTTGGAAGCTTCGCGAACGCCGCCTTGTGAGCCTCCACCACCGAGCGCATCAGTGCGCCGAGGCCGCTCTTCTTCAGCGCAGAGATGTGGTGCACGCGGGCCCAGCGCAGGAAGTGGAGCTTGCGGTCGATCTCGCGCTTGATGCGGTCGCGCTGGTAGTCGTCGAGGCCGTCCCACTTGTTGACCGCCACCACGAGCGCGCGACCGCTCTCGAGCACGAAGCCCGCAATGTGCGCGTCCTGGTCCGCGATCTCCGAGGCCGCGTCGAGCAGCAGGACGACGACGTTGGCGTCCGCGATCGACTGCAGCGTCTTGACTACGGAGAACTTCTCGATCGCCTCGAACACCTTGCCCTTGCGCCGGATCCCGGCGGTGTCGATCAACGTGAACGGCTGGCCCTGGTAGTCGAACTCGACCTCGATCGAGTCCCGCGTGGTGCCCGGTTGATCGAACGCGATCAGACGCTCCTCCCCGAGCAGCGCGTTGATCAACGTCGACTTGCCGACGTTCGGACGACCGACCACGGCGACCTTGACTCGCTTGCCGGGCGCGGACGCATCGGTGTCGCCCTCCTCGCCCTCCCCGGCTTCTTCCATGAAGGGCGCGAGCGCGTGTTCCATCAGGTCGCGCACCCCATCCCCGTGGGACGCGGAGATCATCATCGGCTCGCCGAGTCCGAGCTCGTGGAATTCGGCGCCGGCCTCCGATCGCATGCCCTCGGCCTTGTTCACCGCAAGCACGAGCGGACGGCCGGTCACGCGCAGTCGCTCGCCGATGCGGCGATCCTGGGCCGTGAGGCCATCGCGCGCATCGAGCACCAAGACGACGACGTCGCTCTCCGCGATCGCCTGTTCGGTCTGCGCGGCCATTTCGCGCACGATGCCTTCGGCGTTCACCGGCTCGAAGCCGCCGGTGTCGATGACGATGTAATCGCGGGGCCCCCCGCGGCCTTCGCCGTAATGGCGGTCGCGGGTCAGCCCGGGAAAGTCGGCGACGATCGCCGAACGCGACCGGGTCAGCCGATTGAACAACGTCGACTTGCCGACATTGGGACGCCCGACCAGCGTGACGACCGGCTTCACTGTTCGAGTGGGCGCCCGGCGCCTAGTCGATGTTGATCAGGGCGACCACGCCGTCCTGAGTCTGCACGACAGCGCCGCCGCCGAACGCGCGCGGGGTGGCACTGATGGCGCTGCCGAGGTTCACCCGCGCGACGAAGGCGCCGTCCTCCGGCGAAAGGAAGTGCACGTAGCCCTGGAAGTCGCCGGCGACGACCGCGCGCGGCAGGGACAGCGGCGTTGACAGGTCACGCTTCTCCAGGCCTTTCTGCAGCCATGTGCTGGCGCCAGCCGTGCGCGAAAACCCGTGAAGGTGCGACTTCGCGTCGACGACGAAGACGCGCTGTGCGTCCCCACCCGGACCGGTCATGGCCGACAACTCGCGCGCCCAGCGCAACGCGCCGTTGGCTGCTTCGAAGCACGCCAGGCGGCCCTGATACGAGGCGGCGCAGACATCGCCCGCCGCCACCAGCGCCTGGCCCATCACGTCGGCCAGGCGCTCGACTTCGGTGGCGCCACGGGGTTCGGCCACGATGACGTCCCAGCGCACCGCGCCGTTCGCGCTCGCCAGCGCGACGAGACGGCCGCCAGGGAAGCCGACGACGACGAGGTCGCCGGCGAACGCCATCTCGCTCGCCCCGCGCAGCGTCAGGGGCGTCGTTGCTCGCTGGTACGTCCAGCGCCGGCGTCCCGTTTCGGCGTCGAAGGCGGTGACGCGGAAATCGCTGCCGCGGACGACCACGAGTCCGCGCCCGACCAGCGGTGGGGACTGCACCTCGCCCTGGATCTGGGCGCGCCAGAGCGCCTTGCCGTCGGCTCCAAGTGCGATGACTTCGCCGCGTGCCGTGCCAACCGCCACGGTGAATCCATCGCTGCCGACGCCGCCGGAGATCTTCGACTTCGCGTCGACACGCCAGACGACTTCACCGGCCGGCGACAGACGAACGACCGTGCCATCGGCCGCGGCGGCAAAGATCGCATTCTCGAGGACAGCGGGCTGCAGGTAGGCGCCTCGCGCCGAGCCGACGGTGGCCCGCCATGCAACACGCGTCGTCAGGGTCGGCTTCAACTCCGTCAGGGGTGCGGCGAGGGAAGCCTTGCTCGGCGTGCCCCCGAGCCATGTGGGCATCCAGGAGCAGCCGGCCATCAGGCTGACCGCGGCCGCAAGCGCCAAAGCGGCCACTCCGCGCGTCGCGCGCGACGCGCGCCGTTCACCCCGACTCGGACGCTTCATCCGGCCCTCGCTAGGAACCGCTCGACGGCAGCGCGTCCAGCTTCAACTGGATCAGCTGGCGCATCGGATGCTGCGCGTCCGCCTTGGCGAGTGCCTCGGCGTAGGCCGCGCGCGCCTCATCGACCTTGTTCTGCGCCATCAGCACGTCGCCGCGCCGGTCCGCCACAGCCACGGCCTGCGCGGCCGGCACGTCGCCGCTCAGCGCCTTCAGGGCTTCGTCGTGCTTCTTGTCGTCGAGGAGCACGCCCGCGAGGCGCACCTGCGCGATCGCCCTCAACTCACCCTGGGAAGACTTGTCGATCACCCATTGCAGCAACTCGCGCGCGCGATCGGCCTTGCCCGCCTCGGCCTGCGCCTTCGCCGCCTGCAGCGCGGCCATTGGCGCGTACGCGGTGCTGCCGTACTTGCTCGTCAGCATCTCGGCGTAGGCGCCGACCTTGTCGACGTCGCGCGACGCGAGCGCCCGTTCCAGTTGTCCGTACACGCCCGCGGCCTGGGAGGCCTGTTCGCGCTGGTACCACTGCCAGCCGTTGTACGCGGCAAAGGCGAGCAGCACGACCGTGACGACTGTCAGGATGAAGTTGCCGTACTTGTTCCACCACGCCTTCAGTTCGGCGAGTTGTTCCTGTTCTTCGAGATCGTATGCCATCGTTTCCTGGCCGCGCGCATCGCACGGCGTCCCTTTCCTAAAGCTGTTCCGCGCGCGTCAGCGCATCCACCAGTTCCTCGGCCAGTCGGTCGAGCGGCACGATACGCTGTTCGCCGCCTCCCGGACCCCCGGCCGTGGAGCGCAACGCCTTCAGCGCGACCGAGCCCTGCGCCAGTTCCGTTTCGCCGACGATGACCGCGAATTCCGCCCCGCTGGCATCCGCCTTCTTCATCTGCGACTTGAGGCTGCCCTCCCCCGCGTGATACAGCGCGTCGAGCCCCGCGTCCCGCAGGCGCTCGGCCACGACGAAGGCCTGCGCCGCGGTGGCGCCGCCCTGGTGCGCGACGTAGACGTCGACCACCGCCGCGGGTTCAACGACCTTGGCGTCCTTGAGCAATTCGATGACGCGTTCCACGCCGATCGCGAAGCCGCACGACGGCGAGGCGCGGCCGCCCATGCGCTCGACCAGCGGGTCGTAGCGTCCGCCACCGCAGATCGTGCCCTGCGCCCCGAGCGCATCGGTGATCCACTCGAACACCGTCAGGTTGTAGTAGTCGAGTCCGCGCACCAGCCGGGCGTTCACAGCGAATGGCACGCCTGCCAGCGCCAGCAGGCGCTGCAGGCCTTCGAAGTGGGCCCGCGACGACTCGCCGAGGTACTCGGTGATCCGCGGCGCCTTCGAGACGATGTCGGCCAGGGCCGGATTCTTGGTGTCGAGGATGCGCAGCGGGTTCGCGTGCAGCCGGCGCTTCGCGTCCTCGTCGAGCGCGTCGACGTGCGATTCGAAGTAGGTAATCAGGTCGGCGCGGTGGCGCGCGCGTTCGTCCACCTGTCCGAGGCAGTTGATCTCGAGGCGCACCGGGCCGATGCCGAGGATCTTCCACAGCCGCGCCAGCATGACGATGTGCTCGGCATCGATGTCCGGGCCGGCGAAGCCGAGCGCTTCGACATTGACCTGGTGGAACTGCCGGTAGCGGCCACGTTGCGGTCGCTCATGACGAAACACCGGGCCCATCGACCACACGCGCTTCGGGCCCTCGTAGGTCAGGTTGTGCTCGACCGAAGCGCGCACGGTGCCGGCGGTGAACTCGGGGCGCAGCGTCAGGTTCTCGCCGTTGAGCTTGTCCTCGAAGGAGTACATCTCATGCTCGACGATGTCGGTCACCTCCCCGATGCCGCGGACGAAGAGTTCGGTGGGCTCGAGCATCGGCGTGCGGATCAGCTGGCAGCCGTAGCTGCGCACCCAGTCGGTCACGCGCGCCTCGAACCACTCCCACACGGGCGCGTCGGCGGGCAACAGGTCGTTCATGCCGCGCACGGCGGCGAGTTTCTTGCTTGTCATCGTTCAGTCCGCGGCGGCGGGCGCCGCGCGGCTCGCGTAGGTCCGGCGCACGTAGTCGTCGACGATCGCCTGGAACTCCTCGGCAATGCGCTCACCCTTCAGGGTCACGCTGCGTTCGCCGTCGATGAAGACGGGCGCGACCGGCGCCTCGCCGGAGCCTGGCAGGCTGATGCCGATGTTGGCGTGCTTGCTCTCGCCCGGCCCGTTCACGACGCAGCCCATCACGGCCACGCTCATGGACTCGACGCCGGGATGCCGCGAACGCCAGACCGGCATCTGCTGTCGCAGGTAGGTCTGGACCTTGTCGGCGAGTTCCTGGAAGAACGTGCTCGTCGTCCGGCCGCAGCCGGGGCAGGCAATGACCATCGGGGTGAACGCGCGCAGGCCCATGGTCTGGAGGATCTCCTGCGCCACCTGGACCTCGCGCGTGCGTGGCTCCCCGGGCGCCGGCGTCAGCGACACGCGGATCGTGTCACCGATGCCTTCCTGCAGCAGGACGGCAAGCGCCGCCGTCGACGCGACGATGCCCTTGCTGCCCATCCCGGCCTCCGTCAGGCCGAGGTGCAGCGGATAGTCGCACCGGCGCGCCAGTTCGCGGTACACCGCGATCAGGTCCTGCACCCCGCTCACCTTGGCCGACAGGCAGATGTGATCGCCCGGCAGGCCGAGTTCCTCTGCTCGCTCCGCGCTCTCGACTGCCGAACGCACCAGGGCCTCGCGCAGCACGGCGTTCGCATCCCACGGCGTCACGCGGCCGGCGTTCTCGTCCATCATCCGCGCGAGCAGTTCCTGGTCGAGCGAGCCCCAGTTGACGCCGATGCGCACCGGCTTGCCGTAGCGGCACGCGACCTCGATCATCTGCGCGAAGTTGTCCTCGCGCCGCGCGCCCTTGCCGACGTTGCCCGGGTTGATGCGGTACTTGGACAGCGCCTGCGCGCATTCCGGAAACTGCGTCAGCAGC
>CAYGXL010000070.1:0-12698 GCA_964353935.1 uncultured Burkholderiaceae bacterium
CAACCACCAGAGCTGGGTCGACATCCTGGTGCTGCAGAGGGTGTTCAACCGGCGCATTCCGATGCTGAAGTTCTTCCTGAAGCGCCAGCTGATCTACGTGCCGGTGATCGGGCTGGCGTGGTGGGCGCTCGACTTCCCGTTCATGCAGCGCAAGGGCGGCAGCTCCGGCCCGAAGGACCTCGAGCGCGCGCGCCAGGCGTGCGAGAAGTTCCGCCTGGTGCCGACGTCGGTGATCAACTTCCTCGAGGGCACGCGCTTCACGCAGGCAAAGCACGACCAGCAGCGCTCGCCTTTCCGGCACCTGCTGAAGCCGAAGGTGGGCGGCATCGCGACCGCGCTGACCACGCTCGGCAGCCAGTTCCACCGGATGCTCGACGTGACGATCGCCTATCCCGACGCGCCGCCGACCTTCTGGGACATCCTGAGCGGCCGCATGCACGCGGTGACGGTGCACGTGCGGCAGCGCGAGATCCCGGCCGAGCTGCTGGCCGGCGACTACCTCGCCGACAAGGCGTTCCGCGGACAGATGCAGGAATGGGTCAACGAGCTGTGGGCCGACAAGGACACGCTGCTCGACGAACTCAAGCAGTCCGCGGCACCTGCGCGCTGAGCGACGGCGTCGCGCCGCGCCGGTAGCGCCCCGGCGATTCCCCTGTCACGCGCTTGAACGCCTTCGCGAACACCGCGTCCGACTGGTAGCCGACCGCCTCGGCCGCGCGCGCCAGGCTCAGCCCTTCGGTGCGCAGCGCGTTCGCCGCGCGCAGCACGCGCCAGCGCTGCAGGTACGCCATCGGCGACTCGCCGACCAGTTGCCTGAACGTCACCGCGAACGCGGTGCGCGACATCCCCGCCTCGTGCGCCAGCGTGTCGAGCGTCCACGGCTCGGCGAAGTGCTCGTGGATCGCCGCCAGCGCGCGCGCGATCCGCTTGTCGGTCAGGCCGCGCAGCCAGCCGCGCGTGCGCCGGTCCTGCCCCGCGACGTGCGCGCGCACCGCCTGGATGAACAGCACGTCGGCCATCCGCCGCAGCACCGTGCGCGCGCCCTGCTGGTCCGACGCGATCTCGGCGTCGATGAAGGCGAGCGTCGGCTGCAGCCACCGCTGCACGTGCGGATCGGCTCCGCGCAGGTGGATCACCGGCGGCAGCGCCGCGAACAGCGGGTTGGCGCGGACCGACTGCGTGGCGAAGAAGCCGCCGGTGACGCGCGCGGCCGGACCGCTGCCCGTGTGGCGCACGAACCCGCGATGGTCCATCGGGTGCGTGGCCAGCCACTGGTCGAAGGGCACGACCTTCGCCTTCGGGCCCGAGCGGACGACGTGCGGGGCGCCGCCGGGCAGCAGGATGAAGTCGCCGGCGCGCACCTTCCGCTCGGCGCGGTCGCCGACCCTGAGGAGGCTCTCGCCCGAGCGCATCGCGTAGAAGGGCGCGCGGCCCTCGCGCACGACCGAGATGCCGAACGGGGCCGCGAGGTCCGCCGTGAAGAACACCGGCGCCTCCAGCCGCACCTGCTCCATCACGTCGGTGAGCAGGTCGAAACCCGCGTCCGCCGGACTGGTCGCCGCTTTTGAACGAATCGACATATTTCCTGATTGGATGCGTCTTATCTTTCTTCGGGATGCCGCGCACGATACGCCTCGTCAAGTCGCCGGTCACAACGGCCGGAGTGCCACACCAGAGGAGTCGATATGCGCACGAACCAGATTGCCCTTGCCGCCGTCCTTGCCGCCGCCGCGCTGTCGGTGAATGCCGGCCCCAGGATGGAAGCCGCCACGAGCCCGTTCACGTACGAAGCCGTGGGCGCCACGCCGGTCGTGACGATCGGCCGCGCCGGCGCCGCGCCGAAGGCCGCCGAAGCGCCGAAGCCGGCGGCTACGGTCAAGGCGCCCAGTCCCGCCGCCCGCTCCGCCGCGAACGCTTCCTCGGCGTTCACGTACGACGCGGTCGGCGCCACGCCGCACGTCGAACTGCGGAAGCAGCCGGCCCGCAGCGAGGTCCAGGCGCCGGCAGCGGCGCATTGAGCTGACCGCGCGTTGCCGCTGAGCAGCCACCGGGCTCGGGCCCGGCGCCTCCCCGGGGGCCGCTGCTGACCTTGGGCAAGCGGCCCGCAGGCGGGTCCCTCATCCCGGACGGAAGGTGCTAGAACGTCACCATCTGCCTGGGAAAGGGTGGTGACATGCGTGGTGGATGGCTGGCCTGCGTGGCCATTGCAGCAACGCTCGCCGGGTGCGGCGGGGACGACGACTCGTCCGGCGGGGGCACGACTTCCTCCGCGTGGGTCCAGACCGACCTCGCCGGCGCGGACCTCGATGGCGACGGTCGCAACGACATCGTCACCATCGCCACGCTGCAGCAGAGCTTCGGCGTGTCCGACGGCACGCTGAAGATCTATCGGCAGACCACGCCAGGCACGTTCGTCGCCTCGACAATCCGGCTCGGCAGCTTCCCGTGGCGGCTGAAGATCAGGGACGTCAACGGCGACGGCGCACCCGATCTGCTGGTGCTCGACGTGATCGGCGGCTCGGGCGCCAACGACGACGTGCTGTACCTGCTGCTGCAGGACGTGAACCGCCGCGGCAGCTTTCTCGCGCCGCGCGTCGTCGCAAGCGGCCTGTCGGCCAGCGACTTCGTCGTCACCGACGCCAACCTCGACATCGCGCCCGACATCGTGACGGCGGGCGTGCCGGGCGGTGGCGACGGCGCCGCGCAATACCTGCAGAGCCTCGCGTCGCGCGGGACATTCCAGGCGCCGTCCCTGCTGAACCTGGCCGGACGCGTCCAGAGCGTCGCGACGGGCGACGTCGGCGGCTCCGGGCGGTTAGACCTGGTCGCCTATTCGATCCTCGACACCAGCGCGACCGCGAATTCCCCGGGGCAACTCGTCGTGGCGTACTCGACACTGTTCGACGCTGCCGCCTCGTCGGCGTTCTTCCTGACGCCCGGGCGCGTGATGGCGTCCAACGTCGGCGTGAACGCGCAGGCGATCGCCGTGGCCGACGTCGACTTCAACACGCTGCAGGACATCGTGGTGTGCTTCTCCGCCGCGTCGAGTGCATTCGCGCCGAAGATCTCGGCGGTCCTGCAGCGCACGCTCGGGCAGTTGGAGGTCGTCGACACCAGCCTGGCGAACCTGAGCGGGCTCGACGGCTTCGTGATCGCCGACATCATCGGCGACGCGCGCCCCGACGTGGCGACGACGGGCTCCTTCCTGGTCGGCTCGACGCGGCGATCGCGCACGAACCTGCTGACGCCGACGATCGACGGCCGCTACGCGCAGACGGCCGCGATCGACATGCCGGTGCCGATGTCGCGAATCAGCGCGATCGACGTCGACGGCGACACGCTGACCGACCTGATCCTGCTCGGAGACAGCAACCGCGCCTACGTGATGTACCAGTCCGCGGCATCGCGCGGCACGTTCAGCGCGCCGCGGCAGTTGTAGCGCGCCGTCAGCCGGTCAGGATCCGCGTCAGCCACCCGGCGACGAGCACCGGCTGGCCGGTGTCCTCGCTCTCGACGGTCGCGTTCCACGCGAGTTGTGCGCCGCCCGGCACCGGCTTGACCTCGAGCAGCGTGAACCGGCCGCGCACGCGGCTGCCAGCCGTCACGGGCGCGGTGAAGCGCACCTTGTTGAACCCCACGTTGATGCCGGCCTGCCGGTCGGTGACCGCGATCGCGTTCTCGAGCAGGCGCGTCAGCAGCGACAGCGTCAGGAAGCCGTGGGCGATCGTGCACCGCTGGCCCGAAGCATCGCGAAACGGCGACTCGCGCGCGGCGCGCCCGGGGTCGACGTGGATCCACTGGCGGTCCCCGATCGCGTCGGCGAACTCGTCGATCATCGGCTGCGAGACGGCGATCCAGTCGCTGACGGCGACTTCGGTGCCGGCGCGCGCGGTGAGCTGCTCGAGGGATATCGGGACGGGCATGGGTTCATCCTGTCCGCGGCGGCGCGGCCACGGCGTCGAGCAGTTGGCGGAGGCAGGCCTCGCACAGGCAGCCGGCCGCGGCGTCGTAGCGGCCGGGCGGCAGCGCGGGCAACCGGGCGCACCAGCAGCCGGCAGGGTCGTCGCGACCGCAGCTGAACTCGGCGCCACAGACAGAGCATCTCGACGACGGCGTCAGCGGAACATCGGCCACAGAGACCCTCCGTGAAGGCGCGACCGCCGGAGGTTGACGCGAATCAACCACCCGCGACCGCGGAGCGTGGTCACGCCGCCGGCCGCTAAGATGAAGGCGGCGATTCTGTGCATTCAGACCACCTTGAAGTGGATTGGGGGCAAGTATGAAACGGGTTGTGATGAGCGTGCTGATGGGCGCGAGTGTCGCGCTCGCGGTGTTCGCCGTGCAGGCCCAGCCGAAGGTCGACCTCGGCAAGAGCGAGTACATGGCCAACTGCGCGAGTTGCCACGGAGCCAGCGGGAAAGGCGACGGGCCGAACGCCCCATACCTGAACCGCATGGCCACCGACCTGACGACGCTGGCGAAGAAGAACGGCGGCGTGCTGCCGATCAGTCGGTTGTACGAATCGATCGACGGCGAGAAGGTGCCCGCCGGACACGGGTCGCGCGACATGCCGACCTGGGGCTTCGACTATCGGGTGCGGGCCGCGGAGTACTACGGCGAGTTCCCGTACGACTCGGCCCAGTACGTCCGTTCGCGGGTGCTGGCGCTGATCGAGTACATCTCGCGGCTGCAGGTGAAGTAGGGGCTGCACACCGTGAAGAGGGGCGTGCCGACCACGCCCCTCTCTCGTTCCAGCAGGACGACCCGAACTACTTCTTCGACGGCAGGGTGTACGTGCCGGTCCACTGCATCTTGCCGGTGAGTCCGACCCCCGACGCGGTGCCGGTCATGCCCTCGAAGCGTCCCTTGCCGCCCTTGAACGTGCCGGTGGCATTCGCCGCCAGCGTCTTCTCGTCGTGGCGTGACTTGTAGCTCATCAGGATGCGTGAACCGTCGGCGAAGCGGAACTCGGCCTCGCAGGTCGACGTGGCCAATCCCTTGTCGTCGAGCGGGCCTGAGTCGCAGGCGCCCGAGACGTCGGCCTTGTCGCCGTTGGTGAACACAGCCTGGCTCTCGCTGGTTCGCTTGCCGGTGGCCATCGTCGCCGAGATGCGAGTCGACGTCCACGCGATGTCGGCGGCGGCCGCAAAGGACGGCAGGCAGATCATTGCAGCGGCGCAGGCGGCGGCCGCGGCGTGGAGCATCGGATGTGGATGAACGGTCTTGCGCATGGCTTCTCCTGATGAACTGTCCTCATGCAACCTAGCCCGCGCCGCAAGGATGGTGTTGCGCGCGCTCAACGCGCCCACTCGGGGCGGGCGGTTCGGCCCGACGCCGTGGCCGCCCGTCGGGTTACACATTGAAACGGCTTTCCCGGTCAGCCCCGACTAGGATGAAAGCGTTCAGCTTGTAGAGGATCGCGTTTCCTCGGAGAGAACAATGATGAGAGCATCCAGGGCACTCCTCGCGGCGGTTCTGTGCGCAACGGCGCTCGGCGCCGTCAGCGAGTCCGCATTGGCCGGTGGCCGGGGCGGTCACGGCGGCGGTCGCGGTTCGCACGTCTCGGTCGGGGTCTGGGGTCCGGGCTGGGGGGGCCACGGAGGCTGGCGCCATGGCGGCTGGGGCCCGGGGGTCTGGCGCGGCGGCGTCTGGGCTGGTCCCGGCTGGTGGGGCCCGGGGGTTTGGGGTCCTGGGGTTTGGGGTCCTGGGGTTTGGGGTCCCGGGGTTTGGGGTCCCGGGGTTTGGGGGCCTGGTGTCTGGAGCACCGGCGTCTGGGGTCCGGGCGTCTGGGGTCCGGGCGTCGCGGTCGTATCGTCACCGCAGGTCGTGATGGTTCAATCCGAACCGCGCGTCTTCGTCGAGCGCGATGCCCCGGCCGCCCCGGCCAGTCAAGGCCAGTGGTGGTACTGGTGCCAAAGCGCGCAGGGCTATTACCCGTATGTGAGCACCTGCTCCGAGGGGTGGCGGCGCGTTGAACCGCAAGTCCCGCAGGGCCAGCGATGACCACGTCGCTGAAGCGCGGGTGGCTGGTCGCGGCACTCGCCGGTGTGCTCGGCCTCAGCGGCTGCGCCACGCTGCCGGACGGCCCGACCCAGTCGGCGCTGCCGGGTAGCCGGCAGACCTTCGACCAGTTCCAGGTCGACGACGCCAGCTGCCGCCAGTTCGCCGTGCAGGCGCTCGGCGGCACGACCCCGCAGCAGAACGCGAACAACGCCGCGGTCGGCAGCGCCGTGGTCGGCACCGCGCTCGGCGCGGCGATCGGCGGGCTGCTCGGCGGCGGCGAAGGGGCCGCGATCGGCGCGGGAATGGGCCTGTTCACGGGCGCCGCGGCTGGGGCCGGCAACGCGCAGGCGGCCGGCTTCAGCTCGCAGCAGCGCTTCGACAGCGCGTACTACCAGTGCATGTTCTCGCGCGGCCACCGCGTGCCGGTGCCCGCAAGCGTGGCCCGGTCGATGCGCCAGGCCAGCGTCGGCGTTCCGCCGTCCAGTGCGCCCGCGCCGTATCGCGCGCCACCGCGCGTGGCGGCGCCGCCACCGAACGCGGCGTTTCCGCCGCCGAACACTCCGCCGCCGCCGGGCTTCGCGAATCCCGCTTCGGGCGCGCCGCCGCCGAACGCCGCGATTCCTCCTCCGAACGCGCCGCCGCCACCGAACGCGGCGATGTCTCCGCTCAACGCGCCGCCGCCGAACGCGGCAATACCTCCCCCCAACGCGCCGCCGCCGCCCGACGCTGCAATCCCGCCGCGCAGCGCGCCGCCGCCCTACCAGCCGCGTTGATCGCGTGCTGCCCGCGACCGCCCGCCGCAGCGCGGGCCGCGGGCGCGTCCTCCCTGGACGATGCGCTGGCCAGCCATCGATGGCCGCGCGCGGCGGTATGCTCGGCCCGCTCTCAATCCCTGCACGGCCTGTCAAATGAGCCAGAAGCACGCAAAGCTGCTGACGGAAATCTTCCACGACCCGATTTCCACCAACATCCACTGGCGCGAGATCGAATCGCTGCTGAAGCACCTGGGCGCCGAGGTCGAGTCGCTGTCCGGCGCGCGCATCCGCGCGAAGCTCGGCCACGCCGAAGGCATCCTGCACCGGCCGCACCACGGCAGCAACGCGCTCGACCGCCACTCGGTCCAGATGCTGCGCGAGTTCCTCGCGCGCGGCGGCGCCACGCCCTCGCAGTACGCGCAGCGCAAGGAAGACTGACCGGTGTCGCGGCGCACGTTGACGGTCGACGAGGCGCTGCACGACTACGTGATCGAGCACGGGGTGCGCGAGCATCCCGAACTCGCCGCGCTGCGCGAGGCGACGCGCACGCATCCGCGTGCCGGCATGCAGATCAGCCCGGAGCAGGGACAGCTGATGCGGCTGCTGGTGCAGACGATCGGCGCGCGCCGCACGATCGAGATCGGCGTGTTCACCGGCTACAGCGCGCTGGCGGTGGCGCTCGCTCTGCCCGACGACGGCCGCATCCTCGCGTGCGACATCAGCGACGAGTACACGCGCGTCGGCCGGCCGTACTGGGAGCGCGCCGGCGTCGCCCACAAGATCGAACTGGTGCTCGGGCCCGCGCTGGCCACGCTCGACGCGCGGCTCGCCGCCGGCGAGGCCGGGCGCTACGACTTCGCGTTCATCGACGCCGACAAGTCCAGCTACGCGCACTACTACGAGCGCTGCCTCAAGCTGCTGCGCCCCGGCGGGCTGATCGCGATCGACAACGTGCTGTGGAGCGGACGCGTGGCGAAGCCGGCCGAGCCCGGCGACGCCGACACGCTGGCGCTGCAGGCACTGAACCGCGCGCTGCACGCCGACACACGTATCGACCTCGCGCTGCTGCCGATCGGCGACGGCCTCACGCTCGCGCGCAAGCGCTGACCATAAATCGGGGTCAGACCCCGATTTCTCCCCGACATCTGTCGGGGGTGCCCGAAAAACGGGGTCTGACCCCGATTTTCTGGGCGCCGTCAGGCTGCGTGGGGTCCGACGATGGCGTCGATCGCGGCCACCACCTCGGGTGTCAGTTTCACGACGATGTCGAGCGCCTTCATGTTCTCGGTGATCTGCTCGACGCGCGTCGCGCCGGTGATCACGGTGCTGACGTTGCGGTTCAGCAGGCACCAGGCGAGCGCGAGCTGCGCGAGCGTGCCGCCGACGTCCTTCGCCACGCCATCGAGCTGGCCGACGAGGCGGTTCTTGTCAGGGTCGGTCAGGCCCTCGCGCAGGAACGCATAGGTCTCGAGCGCGCCGCGCGAGCCGGCCGGCACGCCGTTGCGGTACTTGCCGGACAGCAGGCCGGACGCGAGCGGGCTCCACGTCGTCAGGCCAAGGCCGATGTCTTCGTACAGCCGCGCGTACTCCTTCTCGACGCGCTTGCGGTGCAGCAGGTTGTACTGCGGCTGCTCCATCACCGGCTTGTGCAGGTTGCGCCGGTCGGCGATGTCCCACGCGGCGCGGATGTCGTCGGCGCTCCACTCGCTCGTGCCCCAGTAGAGCGCGCGGCCGCGCTCGATCATCTCGTGCATCGCCCACACGGTCTCCTCGATCGGTGTCTCCGGATCGGAACGGTGGCAGAACACGAGGTCCACGTAGTCGAGTTGCAGGCGCTTCAGCGAGCCGTCGATCGCCTGCCGCAGGTACTTGCGGTTCAGCGTGTTGCGTTCGTTGGGGAACACGCCCTTGCCCTGCGCGAGGCCCCAGTAGAACTTGGTCGACACGACGTACTTCAGGCGCGGCCAGGCGAGCTCCTTCAGCACGGCGCCCATGATCTCCTCGCTCTGGCCACGCGCGTAGATCTCGGCGTTGTCGAAGAAGTTCACCCCGGCGTCGAACGCCGCGGCCATCAGTTCGCGCGCCGCGTGCGTGTTGACCTGGTTGCCGTAGGTGACCCAGGAGCCAAAGGAGAGTTCGGAAACCTTGAGGCCGGAGCGGCCGAGGCGGCGGTAGTTCATGTTCTTCCCGGGGGAGTGGAGCGACAGGCGGACGAGGGGGCGAAGTCTAGACCGGGCGGCCGGGACACCCGGTTGGCAACTCACCCGTGGCGGAGCGCTCAGCGAGCGCGCGTCAGCGGCACGAAGCGCACAGGCAGCGTCCCCTGCGTGATCGTGCGTCCGTCGGGTTCCTTGCGGATCACGCGCAGTTCCTGCGAGAGCCAGTTCGGCCCCACCGGAATCACCATGCGGCCGCCGGGTTTCAGCTGCTCGACCAGCGCGGGCGGTACGTGGTCGGGCGCCGCGGTCACGATGATGCCGTCGAACGGCGCGGCGTCCGGCCACCCCTTGTAGCCGTCGCCGATGCGCGTGACGACCGCTGCGTAGCCGGCCGCGTCGAGCGCCACGCGGGCGCGCTCGGCCAGCGGCGCGACGATCTCGATCGAATACACGCGCATGCCCATCTCGGCGAGGATGGCCGCCTGGTAGCCCGATCCGGTGCCGACCTCGAGCACGCGCGCGCCCGGCGGCAGCTTCAGGAGTTCGGTCATCAGCGCGACGATGAACGGCTGCGAGATCGTCTGCCCCTCGCCGATCGGCAGCGGGTTGTTGTCGTAGGCATCCGTGGCGAGCTTGGGCGGCACGAAGCGCTCGCGCGGCACCGCCGCGAGCGCCCGCCGCAGCGCCGGGCTCGGTGCGGACACGCCGGTGTCGGACGCGGTCGCGCGGAAGTCCGACTCGATCTCGCGCAACATGCGCGCCCGCGCCGCCGCGTAGTCCGGCTCGCGCGCGAATGCGCTGTCGACGAGGGGCACGAGGCCGCTGAAGGCGAGGAAACGCAGAAGCGCGCGGCGCATCGGCATGAGGGCGTGATCGGCCGGCGCCACCGGAGCGGCGGCGCTTTGCCTCCAGTCTAGGAGCCGCCGCGGCACGACGCATCCCGCCGATTGCGCGCCGCCTCCGGATCGGCTGGCCCATCTTCGGCCGGCCCATCCGCATCGACGGCTTCACGCACCGCGGCGGGCCATTCCCCTGCCGGCCGCAGGCACATACGGATATGCCGGATCGGTCCGTGCGCCGCCGCGTTCCTTCGGCAAGATGCGTCCTCGACTTCGCCGGAGTCCGCCATGTCACGCCTGTTCACCCTGTTCGCGCTGCTGCTCGGCGCCCCCATGTTCGCTGCCGCGCAGCCGCTGGTCACGCCGGCCGAACTGTCGGCGCGGTTCGCCGAACCCCAGCTGCGCATCGTCGACATCCGCGACGGCAGGAACGATGCCGGCAAGTCGCCGTACGAAGTCGCCCACATCGCCGGTTCGCTGGCCGCGCCGTACTCGAAATGGCGCGGGCCGAAGGACAACCCGGGCAAGCTGCCGAGCGAGGAGGCGTTGACCAAGCTGGTCCGGTCGCTCGGCATCGATGCGGCCACGCCGGTGGCGATCGTCTATGAAGGCAGCAGCTCGAGCGACTTCGGCGCCGCAGCGCGCGTGTACTGGACGCTGAAGGCGGCCGGCGTGAAGCACCTGTCGATCCTCAACGGCGGCGTGAAGGCGTGGCGCGCGGCGAACCTGCCGCTGGTCACCGACGTGCCGACGATCGCACCGTCGACGTTCACGGTGAAGATCGACCCCGCCCTGGTTGCCACGCAGGACGAGGTCGCGAGCGTGATCGGCAAGGACAACGTGCGGCTGCTCGATGCGCGCCCCGCCAGCTACTTCCTCGGCGAGACGCGCCACGCCGCGGCGACGACGCCCGGAACGCTGGCCGGCGCGAAGAACGTCGACCAGGCGGTGTGGTTCGCGAACGGCAGCGGCGCGCTGCTGCAGGCGGCCGACGTGAAGCGCATTGCGCAGGAAAGCGGCGTGCAGACCGACCAGCCGACGGTGTCGTTCTGCAACACCGGCCACTGGGCGGCGACCAACTGGTTCGTGCTGTCCGAAGTGCTGGGCCAGAAGGACGTGAAGCTCTATCCGGAATCGACCGTGGGCTGGTCGCAGGCGGGGCTGCCGATGACGAACGTGCCGACCCGCCTGGCCCAGTTCTGGCTGCAACTGAGAGAGGCAACGGGTAACCTCTGACCCGTTTCGTTGGCGGCATGGCAGGGGTGATGACTTCGGTTCCGGGCGGCGGCGCGTCGCCGGTTGGTGGCGCGCGAGCGACCCACGGCGCGCGCCTGGCGAACTGGCCGCTGCTGGCGGGCGCGATCGCTGCGTGGGCGGCCATCACGTGGCTCGTCGGACTGCGGCAGGGCTTCCTGTTCGTGATCGGCATCGGCCTCGGCGCGGTGCTGGCCGGCGTGTCGTTCGGGTTCACCACCGGCTGGCGCGCGTGGATCCGCGACCGCGACCCGACCGGTTTCTTCGCGCAGTTCGTGGCGATCGGGCTGGCGATGGTGGTGTCGATTCCGCTGATCGCGTCGCACGAGGAACTGTCCGGCGCGATCGCGCCGCTGTCGGTGAGCCTGCTGATCGGCGCCTTCGTGTTCGGTGCGGCGATGCAGATCGCCGACGGCTGCGGCTCGGGCACGCTGTACAAGGCCGGGCTCGGCAACGGCTTTTCGCTCGCCGTGCTGCCGGGCTTCGTCTTCGGCAGCTTCCTCGGCGCGGCGCACCTCGACACTTGGCTGTCGCTGGGCAGCTTGCCGCCGGTGTCGCTGCCCGAGCAGCTCGGCGCGGCGCCGGCGCTGCTGCTGCAGCTCGCGGCGTTCGGCCTGCTGGCGCTCTACCTCTGGAAGAAGCGCGGCCCGCGCATCGACACGCGCTGGAAGGGCCGCGCGGTCTACATCGGCGCGATCGTGATGGCGGCCTTCGCGGTGCTGAACCTGCTCGTCGCCGGCCAGCCATGGGGCGTGGTGTACGGACTGGGGCTGTGGGGCGCCAAGGTCGTCTCCTGGCTCGGCGTCGACCTGACGGCCAACGCGTTCTGGGGCCGCGAGGCACAGCAGGCGCACATCCAGTCGTCGCTGCTGGCCGACGTCACGTCGATCACCAATCTCGGGCTGCTGGTCGGGGCGCTGTTCGCCGCGAATGTCCGCGGCACCGCGTGCCCGCAAACGCGCGCGAATCCGCGCCAGTGGATCGCGGCGGTCGTGGCCGGCCTGCTGCTCGGCTATTCGTCGCGGCTCGCGTTCGGCTGCAACGTCGGCGCGTACTTCTCCGGCATCTCGACCGGCAGCGTTCACGGCTGGGTGTGGTTCGCGATGGCGTTCCTGGGCTCGATGCTCGGCGTGCGCGTGCGCGGGCGGCTGGGGCTCAAGGCATGAGCGCGCACGGCCGCTCCGAAGCGCTCATCCCCCTTGGGGGGACGGCGCGCAGCGCCAAGGGGGCACGATGAGCGCGCACGGCCGCTCCGAAGCGCTCATCCCGGAGCGCGCAGCGCGGAGGGTGGTCCAGTGAAGCGCCGCACGCTCGCGTTCGCCATCACGTTCTGGCTCGCGGCCGTCGGCTTCATCGCCGTCGACTGGACGCGCGCCCAGCCGCACAACCGCTTCGACGAACCGCCGCCGTGGCAGTTCGGCCAGGAGAAGGTCGAAGGCACCGGTCACTGCGCCGCGCCGCTGAAGTAAATCGGGGTCAGACCCCGTTTTTCGGGCACCCCCGACAGATGTCGGGAAGAAATCGGGGTCTGACCCCGATTTCTGGCGCCAGCGCGCGCCGCCGCGCGCATGAACCGCTACTCGGTGGGCAGGAACCCTTCGATCGACAGGTAGCGCTCGCCGGTGTCGTAGTTGAAGCCGAGCACGCGCGCGCCCTTCTTCAGTTCGGGCAGCTTCTTCGCGATGGCG
>CAYGXL010000071.1:0-12649 GCA_964353935.1 uncultured Burkholderiaceae bacterium
CACCTGCACGCGCTCGACTGGGTCGACATCGTCTCGGCGCTGAAGGCCGACCCGAAGAAGACCAGCGAGATCCAGCAGTCGATCTCGCCGTGGCCCAACAGCTCGCCGGGCTACTTCCGCGAGGTGCAGAGCCGGCTCAAGAAGTTCGTCGAGAGCGGCCAGCTCGGAATCTTCGCCAACGCGTACTGGGGCAACCCGGCGTACAAGCTGCCGCCGGAAGTGAACCTGCTCGCGACCGCGCACTACCTCGAGGCGCTCGACTTCCAGAAGGAGATCGTCAAGATCCAGACCATCTTCGGCGGCAAGAACCCGCACCCGAACTGGCTGGTCGGCGGCGTGCCGTCGCCGATCAACGTCGACGGCACCGGATCGGTCGGCGCGATCAACATGGTCAGCCTGAACATGGTCAAGGACATCGTCGATCGCACGATCGAGTTCGTCGACCAGGTCTACATCCCTGACCTGCTGGCGATCGCCGGTTTCTACAAGGACTGGGCCAAGTGGGGGGGCGGGCTGTCGGGCCAGAACGTCATGTCCTATGGCGACTTCCCGGACATCCCGAACGACTACAGCAACAAGAGCATGCTGCTGCCGTCGGGCGTGATCCTCGGCGGCGACCTGAAGAAGGTGCACGAGGTCGACCTCAAGGACCCGGAGCAGGTGCAGGAGTGGGTCACGCACAGCTGGTACAAGTATGCGGACGAGGCCAAGGGCCTGCATCCGTTCGACGGCGTGACCGACCCGAAGTTCGAGCTCGGCAAGGGCACCAAGGGCACGAAGACCAACATCCAGGAAATCGACGAATCGGCCAAGTACTCGTGGGTCAAGTCGCCGCGCTGGAAGGGCCATTCGGTCGAGGTCGGGCCGCTGGCGCGCTACGTCGTCGCGTACGCCCGCGGCAACAAGGAAATCCAGGAGCAGGTCAACGGCGCGCTGAAGGCGCTCGACGTGCCGATCACGGCCCTGTTCTCGACGCTCGGCCGCACGGCCGCGCGCGGGCTCGAGTGCCAGTGGTCCGCGCACAAGATGCGCTACTTCTACAACCAGCTGGTGGCGAACATCAAGTCCGGCGACTCCGTCACGGCCGTGATGGACAAGTGGGAGCCGAGCACCTGGGCGCGCGAGTGCAAGGGCGTGGCCCCGGTCGAGGCCCCGCGCGGCGCGCTGGCGCACTGGGTGAAGATCAAGAACACCAAGATCGACTCCTACCAGTGCGTTGTGCCGACGACGTGGAACGCAAGCCCGCGCGATCACAAGAACCAGATCGGCGCGTACGAAGCGGCCCTGATGAACACACCGATGGCGAAGCCGGACCAGCCGCTCGAGATCCTGCGGACCATCCACAGCTTCGACCCGTGCCTGGCCTGCGCAACCCACGTGATGTCGCCGGAAGGTGAAGAACTCGTGTCCGTGAAGGTTCGCTGAGAGGAACCACGATGGCATCCAACCAAGCAATCAGCACCGCTGCGGTGCCGCCACGCCCGATTCCCGCGGGTCGCAAGACCGCGCGCGAGGGCACGATGGTGGTGGACGCCGCCAGCGGCGAAGTGCTCGGCGGAACGCTGCAGCAGGTCTACGTGTACGAGGCTCCGGTGCGCATCTGGCACTGGGTCATGGTGATCTCGATGATCGTGCTCGTCGCCACCGGCTACCTGATCGGGTCGCCGTGGAGCGGGCCGTCGCGCGAGGCCACGTTCACGTACTTCTTCGGCAACGTGCGCTTGTTCCACTTCCTCGCGGCGGCCGTGTTCATCGTCGCCTTCGTCGTTCGCGTGTACTGGGCGATCGCCGGCAACCACCATGCGCGTGCCATCTTCCTGCCGCCGGTGTGGAGCGGCAGCTGGTGGAGCGGCATGTTCCGGCAGGGGCTGTACTACGTGTTCGTGAAGAAGGAGCCGCCGCTGTGGATCGGGCACAACCCGCTCGCGCAGTTGGCGATGTTCGCGATGTACGTGCTCGGAACGGTGGTCATCATCCTGACCGGCCTGTCGATGTTCGCTGAGCAGTACGCCTGGGGTTCGGTATGGATGAACCTGTTCGGCTGGGTGAACGTGCTGCTCGGCGGGTCGCAGACGGTGCGCCTGGTGCACCACCTCGCGATGTACTACCTGCTGATCTTCGCGGTGATCCACATGTACATGGCGATCCGCGAAGACGTCATGGGCGGCCAAACGGTGGTCGGCACGATGGTCAACGGGCTGCGCTCCTTCAAGGAAGGCGCGAACAAGCACTGACGGCGACCGGGGCCGCGGTCCGACGCGGCCCCCGCTCCCTCCCGTTCACCGTGTTGTCGCTCGTGCCTGCCCCTCCCCGTCCCCGCCGCGTGCAGCCCAACCCGGTGGGCGTGCCCGCGCGTCGCCCGCCGCACCCCGGTCAGTTTCTCGAGAGCCGGTTCCTGAAGCCGCTGCAAATCAGCCAGACCGAACTCGCCCTGGCGCTGGGAGTCTCCCGGCGCCGCGTCAACGAACTGATCAACGGCAAGCGCGCCATCACGCCCGACACGGCCGTGCGGCTGGCGATGTACTTCGGCAACGAAGCTGCCTTCTGGATGCACCTGCAGGTCGCCTGGGACATGCACTCCGCGTTGCGCGAGGTGCGGGCGTCCGCGCGCAGGCCATAGCAGCCGGGTCACGGCGCGCGCACGGGCGCGTTCAGTTCGCGCGCGGCTTGCTCTGCGCCACGCCCGATCGCGGCGAGCGGTACCCGGTACTCGGCCGCGTCCGCATCGCCCAGCTCGTCGATGATGTGGCGTCGCATCTGCTCCCGGAACTCGTCCACGGACTCGAAGAATGCGGACATCATGCGCACCCACAGGAACATGCCGCGCGGCGTCAGCGACCAGCCCCGGTCGTCCTCGTCAATCGCGCCGACGACCTTGAGGCCGAGCAGCTCGGGGCGAAGCGTCCGCTCGAAGCGCTCCCCATAGCGCGCCCGAACCCAGTCCTTCTCCATGCGCAGACCGAACAGCCGCACGAGGAGGTCGTAGCGCATCCTCTCGCGCACTCCCATCCGACGCTCGCCGGTGACGCCGGTCAGGCCGCGGTCGATCCGCTCGACATACGCCTGCAGCGAAAAGGTCGTCGCGTACAGCACGCCGTCCACATAGGAGAATGCGCCGCTGCCCAGCCCCACGTAGTTGGCCGCGCCGACGATGTATTCGTCGATGCTCTGGGTGCCGCGGTTGAAACACCAGGCAGACGTCGGCACGAACGAGGAGCCGAGCCGCGCAAGGATGCGCTCGTAATGATCTCCCATCCGCTCCTTGTGGCGCCTGCCGAGGGTCTTCGCCATCCTCTGCGCGGCGGTCGGCGAGGTCATCAGCGGATACAAGGAAGCCTGGTTCGCCGGAGACAGCAGCAAGGTGTCGAGATCGGCTTCCAGCATCGCCGCGGTTTGCTGCGGCAGATTCCACATCATGTCGACGTTCAGGGTCCTGAAGCGTCCTGCCGCTGCGGCCAGATGGTCGAGAATCTCGGCGCGGCAGCCGTACTTCTCCAACCGCACCATCTGTCGCAACAGGTCGTCGTCGAAGGTCTGCACGCCGACCGACAGGCGATCGACGCCAGCGCTCTCGAGCATCCTCAGGACCTCTTCGCGAAGGTCCTTCGGATTGGTCTCGACTGAGACCTCCGAAAGACCGGGATTGAGCTCGCGAATCAGCCCCAGGGTGTCCGCCAGTTCGTCGGGCAGCACCGTAGGCGTTCCGCCGCCCACGTAGACGCCGTTGAAGACGTAGCCCTCGCTCTGATAGCGGCGGATCTCCCGGCGCAGCGCGGCGAAATAGCGCCGCGCCCGACGTTCCTCGAAGGAAACGCGGTGGAATGAACAGTACGGACAGAGAACTTCGCAGAACGGCACGTGCACGTACAGGAAGACCGGCGACGTCGGCACGTTTGCGATGCCCTGGCTCGGTTCGAGCCGCACGGTCTGTTGCGCCTTGTGCCGGAACGCGGCATCGATCAGCGCATCGAACATCGGAACCCCTCGAATAAAGGCGAGTCCGGCCTTCGGCCCGCCGCTGTGCAATGCGCCCAGTCTTACGCATCGGCGTCCCCGGCCACAGACGCGGAGCAAAGAGGCAACGCTGCCGCGTGGCCATCCGTCGGCCGTTGACGTAACTCAACGGAGGACAGATTGTTGCATGTACCTTCCGCTGTAACCTACCGCGTTACAGAGGAAACAATGGACGACCGCCGCGAAGTGCTGGTGCTTGGCATCGGCAACATGCTCTGGGCCGACGAAGGCTTCGGGGTGCGCGCCGTCGAAGCGTTGAACGCCGCGGTGGAGTACCCCACACCCGACGTCCTGCTGCTCGACGGCGGCACGCTCGGCCTGAACCTGCTCGAGTACGTCGAGGCGTCCCGTCGCGTGCTGGTGTTCGACGCGGTCGACTTCGGCCTGCCGCCGGGCGCGCTGAAGGTGCTGCGCGACGACGAGGTGCCCCGCTGGGGCGCCCGCAAGATGAGCCCGCACCAGAACGGCTTCAACGACGTCCTCGCGCTCGCGCAGCTGCATGGCCGCACGCCGGACACGATCACCGCGGTCGGCGTGCAGCCCGTCACGCTCGACGACTTCGGCGGCAGCCTCACCGACCCTGTGCGCGCGCGCCTGGCGGAGGCGGTCGAGCTCGCCGTGGCGCAACTCGCCGAATGGGGCTTCCCCGGGCGGCGGCGCGCCGAAGGCGAAGCTGTCGAGCCCCTCAACGCGCAGTCGCTCGCGCTCGGTGCCTACGAAGCCAGCCGGCCCACGGAGGAAGACGCCTGCCGCATCGGCGATCCGCGCCTGCTCGGCGCGCTGGAGCGCTAGCCATGTGCGTCGGCATTCCGATGATGGTCGAGCGCTGCGACGACGGCATGGCCGAGTGCGCGGGCCGGGGCCGCCGCGAGCGGCTGAACACGATGCTGCTGGGCGACGTGCCGTGCGGCTCCTGGGTGCTGGCCTACCACGGCTCGGCCGTGCGCACGCTGACCGAGGACGAGGCACGCCAGACCAACGACGCGATCGACGCCCTCGAGGCGGCCGCGAGCGGCACCGGCGACCTCGACGCCTTCTTCGCCGACCTGGTCGGCCGCGAGCCGATCCTCCCACCCCACCTGAAGGACACCAAGGCATGAGTGCACTCCTGACGGATGCGCCGGCGCTGCATCCGCTGCTCGAACAACTGTCCAGCCGCCACGGCTTCGCCCGACTCGACCTCGGCACGCTCGACGCGTTCGCCGACGCGCCGGGCCACGCGCTGCTCGTCTTCACCGAGGATCCGGTGCGCTTCAAGGAGACGCTCGACCTCGCCGTGATCGCGCCCGAACTGGCCCAGGTCTTCGCCGGCCGCTTCCGCTGCGGCGTTCTGCTGCCGCCCGACTCGCGCAAGGCTGCGGCGCGCTACGGCTTCGCGCGCTGGCCCGCCCTCGTGATGCTGAAGGACGGCCGCTACGTCGGCGCGGTCGACGGCCTGCGCATGTGGCAGGAGTACGTGGAAGACATGCAGCGGCTGCTCGAAACCGAGCCGACGCGTGCGCCGACGATCGGCATCGCGGTCAACAGCGCCGGCGCCGCCGGCTCGTGTCACTGAGTGGAGCAAGGACAAATGAAATCCTTTCCGATTCCCGTTCGCGTCGCCGGGCCCGGCTCGCAGGTCGAGGAAGAAGAACTGCAGTACCTCGACATCCCGCGCGACGTGAGCACCTTCGCAATGCCGAGCGTCCCGGAGACCGAGGACACGGTGTCGCTCGTCATCGCGCGCGACACGCTGGCGCGCCTGCTCGCCATGATGGAGCAGTGGAAGCCCGGCTCGCCGCACCCCGTGCTCGACATGCGCGGCGTCGCGCCCGCGGCGCAGGTGATCGCCAACCAGGTGCTCGGTGACGGCGAGGTCAGCATCCGCGTGACCGGCAACCGCCTGCTGAAGGTCCAGGAGAGCGTGTTCGCCGGGCTGTGGCGCGTGGTCGAACTCGACAGCGCCGGCCAGTTGCTCGCCGACTGGCTCGAAGCGGCACCGCTGCCGGCCGCGGTGCTCGCCGCCGCCCGCGACGGCGCGCGCGACAGCCTGATGCCGGTCGAGATTGCGAACGGCGCGATGAATTCGCCCGCCCTGCTGCATGAGTTGCAGGCCCAGTTGAAGTCGCGCAAGGCGGGCGACCGGCCACACGTGCTGAACCTGACGCTGTTCCCGATGACGCCGGAGGATCACCAGATGCTCGAGCGCGCGCTGCCGGTCGGCAGCGTGGCCATCATCTCGCGCGGGTTCGGCAATTGCCGCATCACGTCGACCGCCGCCCGCAACGTCTGGCGGGTGCAGTACTTCAACAGCATGAACACGCTGATCCTGAACACGATCGAAGTCGTCGACGTGCCCGAGGTGGCGCTCGCCGCGCCCGAGGATCTCGACGACTCGCGCGGGCGGCTGGCCGAGCTGATCGACTGGATGAGCGAATCCTGCCCGGCCTGACGGACCACGGACGCAAGCAGATGGATCAACGCGCGGGCGATGACGCCCAGGTCGGCCCGACGACCCGCCTCGAGTGCAAGGTCTGCTGGCACGTGTACGACCCGGCCGAGGGCGATCCCGTGTGGCAGATCCCGTCCGGCACGCCGTTCACGGACCTGCCCGATCACTGGACCTGCCCCAACTGCTCCACGACCAAGGACGGCTTCCTGGTCATCCACGATGACTGACACCGCCAACAGTCCCGACGCCGCGGCCGGCCCGCCGCTGCTGCCCGACCCGTCGCCGCGCCTGAACGCGGCGTACCGCGCGATCGCCCGGCGAATGGACGGGCTCAACTTCGTGAACCCGGCGATCGAGGTCGAGGCCGTCGCGTTCGCGCCGTGGGAATCGCACTGGCTCGGCGCGATGGTGACGCCCTGGTGCATCAACCTGATGCTGCTGCCGCGCGACGCGTCGGGCTGGACCTCGCTGCCGCAGGGAAAGAAGTTGCGCTACGCCTTCCCGGCCGGGGACTACGACTTCATCTCGTCGCGCGACGACGCCGTCGGCGAGTACCAGATGTGCTCGCTGATCTCCCCGGTGCTCGAACTGCCCGATCACGCGACCGCCTGCCAGGTGGCCGCACTGGCGCGCGCGGCCTTGCTCGATCCGGCCAATGCGCCGGTGCCCGAGGCGCCGAAGGCCGATGAAGTCGCCGTGCTTCCGCCCGGCCCGATCGCGCAGATCAAGGAGCACGCCACGGCGCCGATGAGCAAGCGCGACTTCCTGCGCGGACGGTTCCTGCGTGGGGAAGAGGCCAAGTGAACCCCGAGGGCGAAATCACCGTGCGGCTCACCTGCAGCGAGCGGCAGGTGCACAAGGTGTCCGTCACCTCGTCGCGCACCGGCCTGCCGCCGCGCCTCGTTCGCGGCCGTCCATCCGCGGATGTGCAGCGCCTCGTTCCGCTGCTCTTCAGCATCTGCCAGCGCGCGCAGGGCGCCGCATCGGCCGCCGCGATCGCCGCCGCGCAGGGCCTGGAGGCCCCGGCGCACGAGCAGGAACGCCAGGCCCTCGACGTGACCCTCGAGACGCTGCAGGAAGGCGTGTGGCGACTCCTGATCGACTGGCCGAAGTCCATGGGCGAGCAAGCCCAGGTGCCCGCCGTCGCTTCCGTCCGCCATGCGAGCAGCGCCGTCGTCGACGACGGCGCCACGCTCGACGGGTTGCTGGCGGTCGCCGACGACATCTCGCGCGAGCACGTGCACGGCGCACCTGCGGAACCCTGGCTGGCATCGATGGACCAGGCCGCGCTCGACCGCTGGGTCGAAGCCGGCGCGACGCTCCCCGCGCGCCTGCTGCGGCGGCTGCGCGACGAAGCGCCCGGCCTCGGACGAAGCAACGTCGCGCTGATGCCGGACGCCACCCTCGAAAACCTTCGCATGTCGGTGATCGCGGACATGGAAGCGGACTCCGGGTATGCGCGCTTCCCGCGCTGGGGCGGCTTGCCGGCCGAGACCGGCGCGCTGGCGCGACAGGCCGGCGCTCCGCTGATCGCCGCCCTGCTCGAGCGCGACGGCCGGACCGCGTCGACGCGTTTCGTCGCGCGACTCGTCGAACTCGCCGTGCTGGTGCGCGACCTGCGCGCCCGGTCCGCGGGACGCGTCCCCGCGGTGCGCAGCCATGCGCTGCCCGATGGAGCGGGTCTTGGCCTCGCCGAGACCGCGCGCGGCCTGTTGCTGCACCGGGTGCAGATCGAGCAGGGGCTCGTCACCGACTACCGCATCGTTGCGCCGACCGAATGGAACTTCCACCCGCAAGGCCCGCTTCAGCAGGGGCTCGCCGGGCGCAGCGCGGCCGACCACGAGCGGCTCGAGCGCGACGCTCGCGTGGTGGTGCAGTCGCTGGATCCGTGCGTCGCCTGCCGCGTGGAGATCGCCGATGCATGAGATGTCCCTCGCGGAAGGCATCGTGCAGATCGTCGAGACGACCGCGCGGGCCAACGACGCCGGCACGGTGCGGGCGGTCTGGCTCGAGCTTGGAGTTCTTTCTCACGTCGAGCACGACGCGCTGCGCTTCTCGTTCGACGTCGTGAAGCGCGGAACGGTGGCCGACGGCGCTCGGCTGGAAATCCGGACCACGCCCGGGCGTGCCTGGTGCATGCCATGCGGGGACTCGGTCGACCTGGCCCGGCTGGGCGACCCGTGCCCGCGATGCGGCAGCCACCAGTTGCAGGTGACGCAGGGCGAGGAAATGCGAGTCAAGGAAGTCGAGATCGCCTGAGGCAGTTCGAGGGGAAACATCATGTGCACGACATGCGGCTGCGGCAACGGCGAAACGAAGATCGAAGGCGAAGCGCACGGACACGAGCATCGGCATGCCGACGGCACGGCGCACAGCCACGACCACGACCACGACCACGATCATGACCACGATCATGGCCACGACCACACCCATGATCACGACCACGACGGTCGCGGGCATGACCATGGACCCGATCACGTGCACGGCCCCGGCTGCGGTCACGATCACGTCCATCACGACGGCCACGCGCACGCGCCCGGCCTGCCGCCCTCGCGGATGGTGCAGATCGAGCAGGACATCCTCGCGAAGAACAACCAGCACGCCCGCTTCAACCGCGAGTTCCTCGCCGAACGCGGCATCTTCGCGGTCAACCTCGTGTCGAGCCCCGGCTCGGGCAAGACGACGCTGCTGACCGAGTCGATCAAGCGGCTGCTGCCGTCCCTGCCCATCACGGTGATCGAGGGCGACCAGCAGACCACCAACGACGCAGAGCGCATCCGCGCGACCGGCGCGCCCGCGCTTCAGATCAACACCGGCAAGGGCTGCCACCTGGACGCGAGCATGGTGGAACGCGCGCTCGAGCGACTGCAGCCGCCGGAGGAGTCGGTGCTCTTCATCGAGAACGTCGGCAATCTCGTCTGCCCGGCCGCATTCGACCTCGGCGAGGCGCACAAGGTGGTGGTGCTGTCGGTGACCGAAGGCGAGGACAAGCCGCTGAAGTATCCCGACATGTTCAAGGCGGCAACATTGATGCTGCTGAACAAGGTCGACCTGCTGCCCTACCTGACCTATGACGTGGCGAAGTGCATCGAGTACGCGCGCCGCGTGAACCCCGGCATCGAGGTGCTGCAGGTGTCGGCGACCAAGGGCGATGGCATGGACACCTGGCTGGCGTGGGTCAGGTTGCACGCGGTCACCGCCAGGCACGCGCGCGCGCAGCCGAAGGTCGTCGCGGAGTAGGCGCTCGATGTCGGCCGTGCTCGCCCCTGCCGTCCATCGCCGCCGCCTGCGCGTGCGTGGACAGGTGCAAGGCGTCGGTTTCCGGCCGACGGTGTATCGGCTGGCGACGGAACTCGGCCTCGGCGGCCGCGTGCTGAACGACGGCGCCGGCGTCGAGATCGAGCTCGAAGGCACCGACGAAGCACTGGACCGGTTCGTGTTCCGCCTGCGCAGCGAGGCGCCAAGGCTGTCGCGCATCGACACGATCGACGCCACGCCGATGGCGCCGCTGGGTGACCGCACGTTCAGGATCGACGCGAGCGCGGGCGGGCCGGTCTCGACGGGCGTCACGCCGGACGCGGGCACCTGTCCCGAATGCCTCGCCGACTTGCTCGATCCGGCGAACCGGCGCTGGCGATACGCCTTCACGAACTGCACGCATTGCGGACCGCGCTACACGATCACGCGCGAACTGCCCTACGACCGCCCGAACACCAGCATGGCGTCTTTCATGCAGTGCAAGGCGTGCCGGGCGGAGTACGACGCGCCGGCCGACCGTCGCTTCCACGCGCAGCCGAACGCGTGTCCAGAGTGTGGGCCGCGACTGGCGCTGTGGGGCAACCTCGGGCAGCCGATTGCGGTGGCGGACCCGCTCGCGGAAGCCATGCAGCGGATCCGCCACGGCGGCATCGTCGCGATCAAGGGCCTGGGCGGCTTCCACCTGGCGTGCGACGCGCGCAATCCCGAGGCCGTCGCCGAACTGCGCCGCCGCAAGCAGCGCGAGGAGAAGCCGTTCGCGGTGATGTTCGCGAACCTCGCATCGATCAACCCGCTGGCGCGCGTCACGACGCAGGCTGCCGCGCTGCTGGCCACGCCCGAGCGGCCGATCGTGCTGCTCGACAAGCAGCCGGGCTGCGACGAGGCCCTGCCCGGCGTGGCACCCGGGATGGCGACGCTCGGCGTGATGGTTCCGCACACGCCGCTGCAGGTACTGCTGTTCCACGAGGCCGCCGGACGGCCCGCCGGAACGCGCTGGCTCGGCGAGCCGCAGCCGCTTGCGCTCGTGATGACGAGCGCCAACCCCGGCGGCGAGCCGCTGGTGATCGACAACGACGAAGCCGTGCGCCGCCTCGGCGCGATCGCCGACGCGCTGCTGGTGCACGACCGCGCCATCCTGATCCGCTGCGACGACAGCGTGGCGCGCGCGGACGCGAACGGGGCGCCGGCCTTCATCCGCCGCGCGCGCGGCTACACGCCGGCGTCGATCCGGCTTGCAGGCGACGGTCCGCCGGTGCTCGCGGTCGGCGCCTACCTGAAGAACACGGTCTGCGCCACGCGCGGCGACGAAGCCTTCCTGTCGCAGCACATCGGCTCGCTCGACAACGCCGCGACCTGCGTGGCGCTCGAGGAAGCCGTCGATCACCTGCTCGACGTCCTCGTGATCGAACCCGTGGCGGTCGCGCACGACCTGCATCCCGATTTCCACAGCACGCGCTTCGCGGCCGGGCTGGCGGCGCAGCGCGGCATCCCGCTGATCGGGGTGCAGCACCACCACGCGCACATTGCCGCGGTGATGGCGGAGCACCGCATCGAGCATGCCGTCCTCGGCATCGCGCTGGATGGCGTCGGGCTTGGCGACGACGGCGGCATCTGGGGCGGCGAACTGCTGCGCGTCGACGGCGCTCGATCGACGCGCGTCGGTCGCCTGCGCGAACTGCCGCTGCCGGGCGGCGACCGCGCCGCGCGCGAACCGTGGCGGCTCGGCGCCGCGGTGCTCCACCTGCTGGAACGCAGCGACGAGATCGTGCGTCGCTTCGACCGGCCGGGCGCGCCGCTCGTGCGCCAGATGCTGCAGCAGCGGCTCAACACGCCGGTGACGAGCAGCATGGGCCGCTGGTTCGACGCCGCAGCCGCTCTGCTCGGCGTGCGCGAGGTCCAGTCCTTCGAAGGCCAGGCGCCGATGCTGCTCGAGGGCCTGGCCGCAAGCCACGGCGCGGTGCGCCCGCTGGCCGACGGCTTCCGCATCGAGGCCGACGGCGTGCTCGACCTGCTGCCGCTGGCGCAGGCGCTGCTCGACGCCCGCTGCGCGAGTTACGGTGCCGCCCTCTTCCACGCGACGCTGGTCGACGCGCTCGCCGCGTGGGCCGCGTCGGCTGCGTGCCGCGCCGGCGTCGGCACGATCGCCTTCGGCGGCGGCTGCTTCCTCAATGCAATCCTCTCCACCGGCCTGCGCGCCCGCCTCGCGGCCGACGGCTTCGACGTGATCGAAGCACGCCAGGCGCCGGCCAACGACGGCGGGCTCGCGCTCGGCCAGGCCTGGGTGGCCCGGCATGTGCTCGCCGCCCGAACGAAACCAACGGACTGAACTCCCATGTGCCTCGCCATCCCCGCCCGCATCGTCGAAGTGCTGCCGAATGAAGAGTGCGTCGTCGACGTCGGCGGCGTGCGCAAGCGCATCTCGCTGGAACTCGTCACCGGCGTCGTCGCCGGCGACTACGTGATCGTCCACGTCGGCTACGCGCTGCAGCGCCTGGATCCCGACGAGGCCGCGCGCACGCTGGCGCTGTTCGCGGAAGCGGGCGCGGCCAACGACGGCGCGTCCGCGGAGGCGGCATGAGCGCCGCACGGCCGCTCCGAAGGCGCTCACTCCCCCTCGGGGGGACGGCGGCCGATAGGGCGGCATGCCCTGCGGCATGTCGCCCGGCCGCCGCGTCCGCGCATGCATGCGCGGACGGCACCCTCATGAGCGCGACTCGCTTCGCGACTCGCTCGGGCGCCAAGGGGGCACGATGAAGTACATCGACGAGTTCCGCGACGGCGAGGTGGCGCGGGGAATCGCCCGCCGCATCGGCGAGGAGGCGCAGCCGGGCCGAACCTACAACCTGATGGAGTTCTGCGGCGGCCACACGCACGCGATCTCGCGCTACGGCATCAAGGACCTGCTGCCAGCCAACGTCAACATGATCCACGGGCCGGGCTGCCCGG
>CAYGXL010000072.1:0-12525 GCA_964353935.1 uncultured Burkholderiaceae bacterium
TCGGGACGCGGTAGCCGCCTTCCCAGTTGGTGTTCTTCTCGCCGCGGAACATCGTGGTGCCGCCGTCGGGCCACGTGAACGTCTCGGCGCCGTTGTCGGTCGAGTACATGATGATCGTGTTCTCGTCGAGGCCCAGTTCCTTCAGCTTCGCGAGCACCTGGCCGACGTGGCCGTCGTGCTCGACCATGCCGTCGGCGTAGATGCCGAGCCCGGTCTTGCCGTCGGACTCCTTCTTCAGGTGCGTGAAGATGTGCATCCGCGTGGAGTTCCACCACAGGAAGAACGGCTTGTCCGCCTTCTTCGCGCGCTCCATGAAGTCGAGCGCCTTGACGGTGACTTCCTCGTCGATCGTTTCCATCCGCTTCTTCGTCAGCGGACCGGTGTCGGTGATGCGGCCGTCGGCAAAGCTGTGGATCACGCCGCGCGGCCCGAACTTCTTCCTGAACTCCGGGTTTTTCGGGTAGTCGGGGTTCTCCGGCTCCTCTTCGGCGTTCAGGTGATAGAGGTTGCCGAAGAACTCGTCGAAGCCGTGCGCCGTCGGCAGCATCTCGTCGCGGTCGCCGAGGTGGTTCTTGCCGAACTGTCCGGTGACGTAGCCCTGGGCCCTGAGCAGCGTCGCGATCGTCGGGTCTTCCTTCTTGAAGCCTTCCGGCGCGCCCGGCAGGCCGACCTTGGTCAGGCCCGTGCGGATCGGCGACTGGCCGGTGATGAAGGCCGCGCGGCCCGCGGTGCAGCTCTGCTGGCCGTACCAGTCGGTGAACAGCGCGCCTTCCTTCGCGATGCGGTCGATGTTGGGCGTGCGGTAGCCCATCATCCCGTTGTTGTAGGCGCTGATGTTGAACTGGCCGATGTCGTCGCCCCAGATGACCAGGACGTTGGGCTTCTTGGCGCCGGTCTGCGCGGCGGCCGGAAGCGCCAGGGCCGTCAGGCACGCCAGCAGGAAGGCGGTGAAAAGCTTCATCGTGATTTTTCCCCTCGTGGACTCTCGTCAGGCCGAACGGCGAGCGGTTCGGCCCTGATCGTTGCGCGGAGATTAGAAGGGTGAGGCGCCGGCGCCTATTGGACGAAAGTTCAATGACGGACGAAAGTTCAATGACGGACGAAAGTTCAATGACGCGGGCAGGCTCGACGACGGGGGCACGCAGGCGACCGGGGTCGGTCGCGGACCAGGCTGGAGCCCGTTAACGCCTGGCTCGCGCCTGTGCGATCCAGGCGCTAACAGGCGCTAACAGGCCCTGGAACGGGTCAGGCGCCCGCCGCCCCGTCCGCCGCCGGAGGCGGCGGCGGCGCGAAGCGCGGCTGCAGGGCGAGCAGCTCGTCGTCCGAACTCGCGACGATCCACGCGCGCGCGTCCTCGACGAGGTAGCGGTTGTGGTCCTTGAAAGGGCCCATCGCGACCACCGTCTTCCACAGCACGGGACCCGCGCGACTCTTCTTGCCGGAGGGCGTGCCGACCAGCAGGCAGTACGGGCCGAGCGGCAGCGACACGAAGGGTTGCACCGGCTTCGCCCGCACCCGCCAGTCGATGAACGGCGCCTCGTTGCACAGCAGTGGCGCGGGCAGGCTGTGGAAGACGGTGAAGTCATAGAGCGCCAGCTGCGCGCGCACGCCGGCAAACTTCGCCCGGATGTCGCTCGCGGCGGCCGCGCGAATCTCGTCTTCGAACATCGGCTCGAGCCGATACCGCGCGAGCGCTGCGCGCGCCTCGTCCTGGTAGGCGCAGACGAGGCCGAGCCCGATGCACTCCTGCACCGCGCGCTGCACGTCCGCGACCGCACCCGCGTCCTCCGGCTTGCCGAGCTGGGCCGCCCGCAGGAAGCGCGCCAGCGCGCCTTCGTGCACGGCCGGGCCGGCATCCCCGCCGGCGTCCTCTTCGAGCGGCACGTAGAAGATCGCCTCGTCGGCAAAACGCGACTTCTTGCCGTCGTCGAACCTCAGCTCGCCCGTGCGGCAGTCGAGATAGCGCGTGCCGACCCGGCCGTGTTCCCACACCCAGTTCCTCAGGATCGGGCGCAAGGGATGGAAAACTTCGGGCTCGGACATCGGACACTCCGTCAGTGGGCGGCGCCGCTGCGACGACGGGCGGATCGAATCCAGACCGCGCGGGAGGGCCGAACATACCGCAGTCACCGCGCGCAGGCGCGCTCGATCGCTCCGAGCAGGACCGGAGAGGCCACCGGCTTCAACTGACACTCGAAGGCGTTCAGGTCGAACGCCTTCTTCACGAAGTCGGGATCGTCATGCGCCGTGATCACGATGACCGGCGGCGGCGCCGGCTGGCCTCGCAACCAGGTCAGAACGTCGAACCCGGTCATGCCTGGCATGTGCAGGTCGAGCAGCACGCAGTCGAATGCGCGCAGCGCCATTTCGGCGATCAGTTCCTCGCCGGCCGAAAAGCTCGCCACGTCGTAGCCGTGCGCCTTCAGCAGGCGCGACAGCGCGCGGCGGTAGTGCTCCTCGTCGTCGAGAATGGCGATCACGCGGTTGCTGTGCCCCATGCGGGCAGTGTGCGGTGCGGGAGGCTGCATCGCCATTGGACATTGGTGCAATGGCAATTCGGCGATGTCCGGTGGAGATCGCCGTCTCCACCGGACCTGGAGCTCATGGCTTGACGGGCGCCCAGCCGGCTTCCGGGTTGAACGTCTTTACCGCCGCGGCGGCCTGCGCCGTGCCGCGTCCGAGGTCCCGCTCGAACACGACGCCGTCGCTGTTGACGATGAAGCTCATCACGCCGGTCTCGCCGTACTTCACCGGCCACGCGATCAGCGCGTACCCCGCCGTCATGTTCCCGCCGATGAGGAAACTGCGGGCGCCACCTTTCGCCGCCGGCCCCTGCGCGGTGAGGATGCGGAAGTGATACCCGTGGAATCCGTCGCCGGGCTTCTTCGGCAGGAAGTCTTCGCCTAGCGGGCTGTCGTCGCCGAGCGTCCGGCTCCAGATCAGCCCGTCGCGCTTGCCCGGGCTGCTGACGAGCTTCTGCGCGTACTCGAGCACGCCGTCGCCGTCGCGGTCCGCCAGCGCGTATTCGCGCTGAGCATCGACGTAAGCGAGCGACGCCTGGATCGCGGCACGTTCGTTTGCGCCGATGCGTTTCGCGGCCATCATCTCGCGCCCACCGACCGGATCGAAGCGCCACTGGCCGTCAGTGCCCTGCACGATGGGAATCGGCAGTGTCCATGGATCGGTGCCCACGGTCAGCAGCGCGCGACTGCCGTCGACCCTGACGTTGCGCACCTGGCTCGACTTGTAGAGGAAGGTCGTGACGTCGTCCGGGTCGATCGCCCCGACCGGCACGAGTCGCTTCCAGTCCGAACCGAGCAGGCGCGACACCGCGTCGCCATCGTGCGTGGCGATCGCCTCGATCAGCGTGTTCGCGGCGGACTGCGGCGTGGCGAACGGCGTCTGCGCCAAGGCGGCCTGCCCGGCCCCGAGCGCGGCGACCAGCGCCAGCGTGGCGCAAGCGCGCGGGAGAGTCTTGTTGATTGTCTTCATCGTTCGTCTCCTCGCTCAGCGGCCGCGGCCACCGCCACCGGCGGCACGGCCGCCGCCACCACCACCGCCCGACGGGCGTGCCGCCGGTTGTGGTCGTGCCGCCGGTTGTGGCCGCGACGAGGCGCCGCCGCCACGGTTCATCGAGTCGCGGCTCGCCTGCCCGCGATCCATGCTGGCGCGCGACCCCGCTGGGTCACGGACGCCGGACATCGCGTTGCTCGGCCCCGCGCCGCGGTTGTCCGTGCCGCCGCGGTTCATGTCGCGAGTCTGCCCACCGCCCGCGCGATCGATGTCGCGGGTCTGCGCGCCACCCGGCCGATCGGCGTCACGGCCACCGCCGGCGCCACCGCGGTCACCCGCCGGCGCGCGATCACGGCTTCCCGCCGGATCGACGCCGCGCTGCTTCATCGCCTCCTGCGCCCGGGCGCGGTCCGCATCCCGCGCGTCCGGCCGTCCTTCCTTGCCTCGGTATTGCTCCCGGTCCTGGGCGCCCGCCAGTTGCTTCTTGCCGTACTGCTCGCGGCTCTTGTTGTCGCGGTACGGCACGTCGCCCCGCCGATCCGGGTTGTGCACGAACTTGTTGTTGTTGTTCGTGATCCGGTTGTTGACGTTGATGTTGTTGTACCGGTTCACGTTGATGTTGACCTCGTTGCGGCCCCAGCCGAAGCCGCCCCACAGGCTGTTGCTGATGCCGACCATCGCCGCGCCCCAGACCACGCCGCCGACGAACGCCGCGCCCGGGTAGTAGTACGGCGGGGGCGGCCAGTAGTAAGGCGGAAAGCTCGGATACATCCACGAGCCGTACACGACGGTCGGCTGGTAGACGGGCACGAACACCGTCTGCGGCTGTGCCGGCTCGATGACGATGACCTGCCTGTTCTCGACCGTCTGCGTCGCGACCTTCTGCTGTTCGTTCGACTTCAGGTTGCCCGCCTGTTGCGCCTTGCTGCGCAGGAACTGCACGCGGTCCATCACCCGGCCCGGGTCGGCGAGGAACGCATCGCCCAGTCGCTGCACATCGCCGGGCTTGTCGCGCATCATCGCGAGGACCTGCGGGAACGCGACCAGCGATTTCACCGACGGATCCCACTGCTGGCCGTCGACCTTCGTGACCGCCGCGTCGCCCTTGTCGTCCGGATGCGCCTTCGACCACTCCGCGGCCGCCTTGACGTCGGCCGGATAGGTGCTGGCCATCAGGATCTGCGACAGCAGCGAGTCCGGATAGAGCGCGATCGGCGCCAGCATCTGGTCGAGTTCCTCGTCCTTGAAGGCCGAGGCGTCCTGAGCGTGCGCCATCGGCACCAGCGTGCAGAGCACGAGCATCCCGAGCGCGATGAGGCGACCGAGGCCCCACGTCGCCCAGGTTTCGATCTGTTTCATGAATTTCTCCTTCCTCGTGTTGCGTCGTCGCGCTTGCGAAGTCGCGCGGCTCTACTTTGGAAACAGCAAGGTCAACACCGCACGGTAGCCCAGTCCTTGCGGCCCGCCTTCCGGGCTGTCGGCCCAGTACCGGAGCCCTCCGCCGACGCTGATCAACTGGCCCCCGACCTTGGTCACCTTGGTCACGAGCGCGTTGACCGGCACGCTCCACTGGCTGGCTTTCCAGTCGTACGTGCTCTCGGTGTTCAGCGCGAAGGTCCACGCCGTCGGCGTCGTGTAGCTCAGGAACGGCTGCACGAAGGTCGCGCTCACATCCGCACGCCCGCTGTCGCCGGCGAACGACCAGATGTGATTGGCGAGCGCGCCGACTGTCCAGCCACTCTGCTGTTTCAGCATCACCGCCGTAGGCCCGGCGCCCCACTTCTTCGCGCTCAGGAGATCGTCCGTACCCGTGGGCAGCAGCAGCACCGGCCCCGCGCCCCAGATCCAGCCACCGGCCGTGGGCACCTTCGGGGAGAAGAAGAAGCTCTGCACCACATCGCCGAGGCCGGACTGGCGGCCCGTCCCGGGGAACACGTCCTCCTGGGAAACGAGCGGCACGATCGTGCGCGAGATGACGTTCCAGTCCTTGTTGAGCTCGATCGGCACCACCGGCTGGACGTTGAGCGTCCACTTCTCGCCGTCGTCCAGCGCTCCGAGCTTGCGGTCGTAGTTCAGCTGGAACGGGACGCTGATCAGTGCCGCCACCGGGTTGCTGAGCTTCTTGGCGAGCTCGGCGCTGTCCTGCGCCCGGGCGGGCGCGAACATCAGGGCGATGGCCGCTGCAAGCAGCGGGAATGCGACGCGCACGAGGATTCTCTTCGAGAAACGGTCCCGAAACCCGCGCCGGTGAATGGCCGAGGCGGTTCGGCGCGAAGTTTAGCGTTCGCAAGAGCAGCCGGCTGTTGCACTTTCGTGCAATGCGCAGGAGTTCGGGCCTCCAAACGAAGGCGAACACCGCGGCTTCGCTACGGTGCCGGCTTCACGCCGAGCTGCTGCGCCACGCGGACCAGATCGGCCACCGAATCGACCGCGAGCTTCTCCATCACCCGGGCGCGGTGCACCTTGATCGTCTGCTCGCCGGTTCCGAGGTCCGCTGCGATCACCTTGTTCAGCTTGCCCGCAATGACGTGCGCGAACACCTCGCGTTCGCGCGGCGTCAGCTGCGCGTAGCGACCGCGCAGGTCCGCGTTCGCGGCGGCCGCAGCGTGCTGCTCGCTCGCGTGATCGAGCGCGGCGTGCACCGCGCGCAACAGGTCATCGCGCCTGACCGGCTTGGTCAGGAAGTCGAGCGCGCCCGCCCTGACCGCTCGCACGCTCGTCGGGATGTCGCCGTGGCCGGTGAGGAAGACGATGCCGAGCTTCGCTCCGGTGGCGGCGACGCGCTGCTGCACTTCGAGTCCATCGAGTCCCGGCATCGCGAGGTCGAGCAGCAGGCACCCGGCGGTTTCTTCGGTGACGCGTTCGAGGAACTCGAGGGCGGAGCCGAAGCCTTCGACGTCGAGTCCCTCGGCCTTCAGCAGGCGCGTCAGCGCCTGCCGCAGCTCGGGCTCGTCGTCGACGAGAAAGACCTTTCCTGCCGTGTTCATGCCGCCTCCGGCGCAAGCGGCAGGCCGATCGTGAACACGGCGCCGCGCGGCGTGTTGGACTCCGCGGCGAGGCTGCCGCCGTGCGCCGTGACGATCGAGCGCGAGATGGCCAAGCCCATGCCGAGGCCTTCCGGTTTCGTGGTGTAGAAGGCGTCGAAGACCTGTTCCGGGTTCGCGGGCAGTCCGCTGCCCACATCTTCGATCCGCACGCACGCGGTCACGGCGTCGGCGTACGTGGCGATCTTCAGCGTCCGGTCGCCGGCGACATTCCGCGCCATCGCGTCGCAGGCGTTGTTGATCACGTTGATGAGGACCTGCTCGATCGGCACACGGTCGGCGAAGATGTCCTTCAACCCCGGTTCGATCTGCAGGTCGAGCGTGACTCCGCGGCGCACGAGGTCGGTCCGCACGAACTGCAGGGCCGCCTGCACGATCTCGTTCAGCGACACGGGCTGCCGCTGCGGCGCGCCGCGCTTCAGCATCCCGCGCAGGCGCCGGATCACCTGCCCCGCGCGCTCGTCGGCGTCGACGATGTCGCGCAGGATCGCCCGGACCTCGTCGAGATCGGGGCTCGGACGCTCCAGCATCAGCTGCGCCGCCTCCGCGTTGCTCATGATGATCGCGAGCGGCTGGTTCAGCTCGTGCGCGAGGGCGCCGGACAGTTCGCTCACTGTCGCGACCCGCGACAGGTGCTCCAGCTCGATGCGCTGCCGCGCGGTCTCGTCCTCTGCGCGTTTGCGGTCGGTGATGTCGATCGTCGCTCCCATCAGCGTCGGCGACCCGCCCGGCGCCTCGTGCGTCGCCCCGCGCGCGCCGTACCAGCGCGTCTCGCCCGACGGGAGCACCACCCGGTACTCCACCGTGGCGCCGCGTTGGTCGCCTTGCGAGCCGCCCATGAACTCGCGCACGCGGTCGCGATCATCGGGATGCACTGGCGCGAGCACTTCGTCAGCATGGTGCTCGCGATCGGCCGACAGCCCGAACATCGAAAGCGCCTGCGGGGTCGCCCACAGGCGACCGGTGACGCGGTCCACGCTCCACAGGCCGGCGCGCGCCGCCTCGGCCGCGAATGCAAGCTTCTGCTCGGATCCCTGCAACTCGATCGTCTTGGCATCCAGCTCCGCCGCCAGCCGCACCGAGCGGATCAGATCGAGGCTGAGTTCGAATCCCATGAAGAGCACGACCGGCAGGAAGAACAGGGTGCCGAGGACGGGCAGCGGCGCGAGACCCCAATACGAAAGCACGGCAAGGCCGAGGCCGGCGGCGATGAAGACCACCAGGCTGGCGCCGACCGTCAGCGCGCGTCGCCGCAGGCCGCGCCGCCAGGCGCTGATTGCGGCATCGCCCACATAGACGATCAGGAAGACCAGCGACAACTGCGCGATCGCGAGCAGAGGGTTGGTCGTGCCCTGTCCCCGGGCCAGGCTCTCGCCCAGCACCGTGACGTGTTCGAGGCCGGTCAGCTCCCGAAAGTTGATATTGGGCGAGGCAAGCAGATTGATGACGAGGGACACCGTGCGCAGCCCGATCGCCGTCCATCCCAGCCACGCGCGCCCTGCCCGCAGGTGCAGGCGCACGAAGACGACGACGGCGACGAGAGCGCTCCAGATCGGAAAGTGGTACCACCAGAGCCAGCGGCCGAACTCGGCTGGCGTCTGCGCGCGCACCATGTTCAGCTCGACGAACGCCATCGCGGCAACGCTGGCCGCGAGCAGCGCGAAGGCGCCATTGGCGGTCACGCGGCGTTCGCGCAGCCAGACGTGGGCGTGGATCGCGGACAGCGTCAGGCACGCGGCCACGATGACCAGCAGTGCTGCGGTGAACCAGCCCATCGTTCCCCTTGCACGGCGTGCGACGCCGGGTCGACCGGACTCGACTCTCGTGACCGGCGGCGGGATTATGCAGCGGGGTGGCGCACGGTCACCGCTGTCGCCGCGCGGTGATCTTCCGCCCGAGATCGTCCCGCAGCACCAGCGCACCGGTGTCGGTGACATCGAAGCCCTGCACCCGCTGCAGGATCTCGAGGAAGCGTCGCTCCTGCTCCATGAGCGACGGCGCGCAGCTCATCATCGTCGTCGCGGTCGCGCCGATCGCCAGGCTCTCGCCGGTCAGCTTGTACGTGGACGTGTAGGCGTTGCACGACGCGCGTCCGGCCAGCCTACCGTCCACGCCGAAGTCCAGCGTCGCGCGCGAGCGGTCGATCAGGGTCCCGCCGATGTCCTCGACCACCCACTCGCCACCGGTCAGCAGCGACTCGGGCTCACCGCCGCAGCCGCGGAACGCGCGCCCGCTGACGACGACCTCGGCGACATAGGGATACGGCATGCCGCTCATGTTGTCGCGGCACACGCGCGGCGTCAGCGCGACGTTGATCGACCGCCCGTTGACGATCCCGGCGTGCTGCCTCACCCCGTTCACGAACTGCGCCGGCGGCGCGGTTCCCTCGATGCGCAGGTCCGGCCCGACGAACAGCAGCGCCGTCCCGAGTTCGAGGCGCCAGTTCGGCTCGTTGCCGCGCGCCCGGATGGCATCCGGCGCGTCGCGCACGACCGCGCACTCCGGCAGCTTCTCGCCGCGCAGCGTCAGTGTCGCGCGATCGCCCTTGACCCACAGCTGCGTGGTCGGATCGCCCGCCGCCTCGTAGCGCGCGCCCGAGGCGCTGACGACGGGATTCATCTCGTAGCGCTCGCCTTCGACCGTCAGGCGGGTGATGTCGCGGTCGTCGCTGCGAACGATGCCGACGCGCGCGGTCCGCGGTCCGCAGTCGAGGCGCGACGCGAAAGCGACCGCCTCCCACGGCCGCAGCATCAGCGTGCCGGCGTTCACGTCGCCGCGCGCCAGGCGCACGTCGACCGGATCGCTGAGCCACATCGCCTGGCCCCGCGAGTGGACCGCGCCGCGCAGCGCATAGCCGGTGTCGTCGCGCAGCGCGGCGCGCTGCACGCGCAGCTCGAACGCGATCGGCACCTGGCGGCCGTCCAGCGCGATCCGTTGCTCGGCGATCACGCGGCCGTCCGAGGGGCGCGTCAGCTCGACGATCGCGATGGCGTCGGGCGGCAGCGCGATGCGCGCGCGGTACGTGAGTTCCCCGCGGATCAGCATCACGCCGTCGGGCGCCGGCGGGCCGCCCGAGGCGCAGCCGGAGATCCACGCGACCGAAGTCCACAGCAACATCGCCAGCCAGGGAAAGCGTCGTGTCATCGGCAGGTCCTCCTCGGTTGCCTCAGTGCGTCCTCGATGCGCCCGGGCGCGAATGCTACGCGGGTCGGCACAGAACGCGACCGGCTGCCACCCTGCGGAAGGGCGCGACCGGTCCGACTCGGCATAATTGCATCCATAACAACGACCCCGCCCTCGGACTGGGGCCCACGGGGAGAACCTCCTGAAGTTCCTGCTTCCCATCGTCTGGCTGGTGCGCCTGCTGGTCGGCGCGTACCCGCGGTGGATCGGGTCCGCGCCGACCGCCATCCAGCGCATCTACTTCGCCAATCACACGAGCCACATGGACACCGTGGTGCTGTGGGCCGCGCTGCCATCGGCGCTGCGCGCGAACACGCGCCCGGTGGCCGCGAAGGACTACTGGGACAGGCCGGGCATCCGCGGCGCGATCGCGCGGGACGAACTGAACGTGGTGATGGTCGACCGCGCCCGCGACGATCCCGACGCCGACCCGCTGCAGACGCTGCGCGAGGCGCTGGAGCACGGCTTCTCGCTGATCATCTTCCCGGAGGGAACGCGTTCCGCGCAGCCGTTCCCCAACCCGTTCAAGTCCGGCCTGTACCACCTCGCCATGGAGTTCCCGAACGTCGAGCTGATCCCGGTGTACATCGAGAACCTCCACCGCAGCATGCCGAAGGGCGCCGTCATCCCCGTGCCGGCGATCTGCACCGTGCGCTTCGGCGCGCCGCTCGAGCGCATCGACGGCGAGGACAAGGCCGTGTTCCTCGAACGCGCGCGCGCGGCGGTCATCGCGCTGGAGGCCGACTGATGCGGCAACTGACGCTCAACGAAACCTTCCTCGCGGTGCTGGTCGCGCTGGTCGCGCTGTCGGTCGCGGTCACCTTCCTCGGCTCCTGGCTCCGCCGTCGCACGATCGACCCGGTCCAGCAGCAGCGCCTGGCGCTCGTGAACTCGCGGATGCGCGCGTCGTGGTCGATCGTCGCCTTGTTCTCGGTCGCGTTCGCGCTGGGCACCGGCGCCCTGCTCTTCGTGTTCGCGCTGGCGTCGTTCTTCGCGCTGCGCAACTTCGTGTCGCTGACGCCGATCCGTCCGGCCGACCACTGGGCGCTGGTGCTCGCCTTCTACGTGATCACGCCGCTGCACTACGTGCTGATCGGGATCGGCAACATCGGCACCTTCACGGTCTTCATACCGGTCTACGTCTTCCTGCTGCTGCCGGTGGTGATGGCGCTGAAGCAGGACAACGAGCGCTACCTCGAGCGCGTGGCCAAGGTCCAGTGGGGCCTGATGATCTGCGTGTACTGCATCAGCCACGCGCCGGCGATCCTGCAGATCGGGTCGCCGGAGGTCGGCGAACGCGGGCCGCTGCTGCTCGCGTACTTCCTGCTCGTGCTCTACATCGCCGACCTGGCCGAGGTGATCACGAGCGCCGTGCTCGGCGGCACGCCGCTGAGGTCCGACCCGAACAAGACGTGGGCCGGGGTGATGGTGGCGGCGACCGTGGCCGGCCTGCTCGGCACCGCGCTGTGGTGGATGACGCCGTACCGCTGGTGGCAGTCGACGCTGATGTCGCTCATCGTCGCGGGATCGGGCTTCCTGGGATCGGTGGTGCTGTCCTCCGTCAAGAAGAGCCTGGGCGCGCGCGACTGGGACACCGGCATCGTCGGCGTGCGCGCGGTGCTCGACCGGCTGGACGCGCTCGCGTTCGCCGCGCCGGTCTTCTTCCACCTCACGGCGTGGCTGTACAGCCGATGATCGACCGCGCGCGCCGGCGCCGCTTCGTGCCGTGTCACCGATGAGCGACGCGCCGTTCCTGCCGCTGACCCGGCCCGAGATCGACGAGCAGACCATCCGCGGCGTCGCCGACGTGCTGCGCTCCGGCTGGCTCGCGACCGGCCGCGTCGCCGCGGAGTTCGAGGAGGCGCTGTCAGGGCTCTTCCGCGGACGGACGGTGCGCGTGTTCAACTCAGGCGCGGTGACGATCGAGGTGGCGCTGCGGATGATCGGCATCGACGAGGGCCACGAGGTCATCACGACGCCGCTGGCGTGGGCCGCGACCGCCAACGCGGTGCTCAAGGTCGGCGCCCGCCCGGTGTTCGTCGACATCGACCCGACGACGCGGCATATCGACCCCGCGCGCATCGAGGCCGCGATCACGTCGCGCACGCGGGCGATCCTGCCGGCGCACCTGGCCGGCGCCCCGTGCGACCTCGACGCCATCCACGCGATCGCGCACGTGCACGGGCTGCGCGTGATCGAGGACGCGTCGCACGCCATCGACGCCTCGTGGCGCGGCAAGCGCATCGGCAGCTTCGGCGACTTCGCGTCGTTCTCGTTCCACGCCAGCCAGAACATCACCAGCGTCGAGGGCGGCTGCCTGGTGATGCCGCCCGACGCCAACGTCGGCCAGGCCGAGACGCTGCGGGTGCAGGGCGTCACGCGCAGCGGCCTCGACGGCATGGACGTCGACGTCGTCGGCGGCAGCGCGTACCTGACCGACGTCGCGGCGCGGGTCGGCCTCGGGCAGGTGCCGCGGCTGGCGGAGTTCACGGCGCGCCGCCGCGTGCTGGCGCAGCGCTACTTCGAACTCTTCGACGCCATCGGCGCGATCGACTGGGACGTCCAGTTGCCGGTGCGTGACTTCGAGAACCCCAACTGGCACCTGTTCCAGATCGTGCTGCCGCCGGCGGTGCCGCGCGCGGCCTTCATGCAGGAACTGAAGGACCGTGGCATCGGCAGCGGCGTCCATTACCCGGCGATGCACCTGTTCACGCTCTACCGGCGGCTGGGCTGGAAGGAAGGCGACTTCCCGCACGCCGAGCGCATCGGGCGCTCGATCGTCTCG
>CAYGXL010000073.1:0-12307 GCA_964353935.1 uncultured Burkholderiaceae bacterium
CGTGATCACGGAGGAGGCGATCGCCAGCGGCGCGTTCGACGCACCGTTCGCTGCCGAACTCTCGTTCCTGTGGCGGGTCGCGCGGACGCTGCTGGCGCAGCGGGAGGAGGCGCGCGGCCGCCCGGAGCCCCTGGGGCGTGTCGACTACTCCTTCGTGATCGACGGCGAAGGCGAGCGCGCGCACGTCGGCATCAAGCCGCGGCGCCGGGGCGCGCCGCTCGACCTCATCGTCGCCGAGCTGATGATCCTGGCGAACAGCACGTGGGGCCGCTGGCTCGCGGAGCGCAAGGTCGCCGGCATCTACCGCTCGCAGAGCCTCGGCCGCGTGCGAATGGGCACGACGCCGGCGCCCCACGAAGGCATCGGCGTCGATCACTACACCTGGAGCACGTCCCCGCTGCGCCGTTACGTTGACCTCGTGAACCAGCGCCAGGTCATCGCGTGCGCTCTCGGCGAAGTGCCGACGTACCGCGCGCGTGACGCGGACCTCTTCAGCATCGTGTCCGGCTTCGAGACGCTGTACGGGGCGTACGCCGACTTCCAGCAGCGCATGGAGCGCTACTGGTCGCTGCGCTGGCTTCGCCAGGAGGGCATCACGCGCATCAGCGCGAGCGTCATCAAGGGCGACGTGCTGCGGGTCGATGGCATGCCGTTCATCACGCGGCTGCCGGGCCTGCCGGAACTTCCGCGCGGCCAGAGGCTCGAGCTCGACGTGCTCGGCACCCATGAAATCGATCTCGTCCTGGAAGCGCGCGTGCACCAGGTGCTCGCAGCGCAGACGTCGGTGGATCCGGAGGACGAGGAGATCGCCGAGGAGGAAGCCGCGACCGAGCCGGAGAACGGCGCCGCGCCGGAACCAACGGTCATCGACGCCGGCGGGGACATCGAACAGCGCGGTCCCGACGCAGCCGCGGCATCGAGCGAGCAACCTCGCTGACCTCGTGCTGACGATGCCATCGAAGACTAGCGCGATCGTGTCGCGTGTTCGCTGACGCGGTCGCTACAATCGCCCGCACTTTCCCTGCTGTTCAATTGATCAGGCCGATCGCCCACGAATGGATGTCGCCGAAGATCCGCATCACGGTGTGAAGGCGCTGCTGGCCGACAAGGTGCTGGTCATGGCGCTCACCGTGTCCATCGGCCTGCACATCACGATCCTCGCGATCCGCTTTGTCGATCCGGAACTGTTGCGCGTGCGGTCGAGCGATCCGCCGCTCGACATCATCCTCGTCAACGCGAAGAGCGAGACCCGGCCGGGAAAGCCCGAGGCGCTCGCGCAGGCGAATCTCGACGGAGGCGGCACGACCGAACAAGGGCGCCGCACCTCGCCGCTGCCGAATTCGTTCGAGATGCGCGACGGCGATGCCCTCCAGGAAGCGCGCAAGTCGGTGCAGCAGCTCGAGGAAGAACAGAAACGGCTGCTCACCGCGCTGAAGGACTCGCTGCAACTGCGTCCGAGCCCGCGCAGGGAAGCGGCGTCGGACGCCCGGCAGTCGGGCTCGGTCGAAGAAGAGATGAAGCAGCTCCTGGCGCGCTCGCAGGCGGAGATCTCCAAGCAGATTTCCGACTACCAGAAGCGGCCGCGCAAGCACCACTACATGCCGAGCACCTCGGAGTTCCGCTATGCGCGCTATTTCGAGGACTGGCGCGCGCGGGTGGAGAAAGTCGGAAACGAGAACTATCCTCCGGAGGCGCGCGGACGCTACTACGGATCATTGCGGATGACGGTCGCGATCCGCAAGGACGGTTCCGTCGTCGATACGATTCTGGAAAAATCGTCCGGTTCGCCAGTGCTTGACCGGGCGGCGCGAAGGATCGTGATGCAGGCGGCCCCGTATTCGCCGTTTCCGCCCGACATCGCGAAGGACACGGATATCCTCGAAATCACGCGGACCTGGATTTTCACCAACGACCAGCTTGCGACCCGAAGCGCGGACCCAGCCCGACCATGAGTGCCGTTGATCAGTACGCTGTTGTCGGCAATCCAATCGCCCACAGCAAGTCGCCCGAAATTCATCTGCGCTTCGCGGCTCAGGTGAAGCAGAAGGTCGGCTACGAACGGATCGAGGCGCCCATCGACGGCTTCGAGGAGAAGGCGCTTTCGCTGCGTGACGCCGGCTACCGTGGGCTGAACGTGACGGTCCCGTTCAAGCTCGACGCGGCCAAGCTCGCCAACGAGCTGACTCCGCGTGCGCGCCTTGCCGGGGCGGTCAACACGCTGAAGTTCGACGGCGACACGATCCTCGGCGACAACACCGACGGAATCGGCTTCGTCCACGACGTCACCGAACGTCTCGAGTTCGGGTTCGGCGGCTGCGCCGTGCTCGTGCTCGGCGCCGGCGGGGCCGTGCGTGGCCTGCTGGGTTCGCTGCTCGACGCGAGTCCCCGCTGGCTTGCGGTGGCCAATCGATCCCACCAGCGGGCCGAGGAACTCGCGGAGGAATTCGGCGTCGAGGCAATTCACTTCGACGAGATTCCCGCGGAGCACTTCGACCTGATCATCAACGGAACGACGACCGGGCTGCACAACGAGGCGCCGGCCATTGATCCCGAAACCTTCAACGACTGCCAGCTGGCGTATGACCTCGTCTACGCCGCCGATCCCACCCCGTTCATGCGGCTGGCGAAGGCCAGCGGAGCGAAGCAGGTCACCGACGGCCTGGGAATGCTGATCGAACAGGCGGCGGAGTCGTTCCTGCTGTGGCGGGGTGTTCGACCGGAGACGCTGTCGGTGTATCGCGAGCTTCGTGCGCTCCTCTCGCGCGAGGCCCGCGAGACGGCCAGCACGCGTTGATGAAACCGCGCTGATGCGCACCGCGATGCGCTGGGCAGGGCTCGCGCTGGTCGCCTGCCTCGTCGTCGTGGTTGCCTTGCAGCTCTGGTACCTCGGCTGGATCGCCTGGTGGAAGTGGAACAACCCCGGCGAGACGTCGTTCATGGCGCGCGAGGAAGCGGCGCTGCGTCAGAAGAGCCCGAAGGCCGGACTCAGGCATCGCTGGGTTCCCTACGAGCGCATCTCGATCCACCTCAAGCGCGCCGTGATCACTTCCGAGGACGCGCGTTTCAGCGAGCATGAAGGCGTCGACTGGGACGCAATCGAGAAGGCCTACGAGTCCAACCTCAAGCGCGGCCGCCCGGCAAAGGGCGGTTCGACGATCACCCAGCAGCTGGCGAAGAACCTGTTCCTGTCGCCCGAGCGAAGCTATCTGCGCAAGGGCCAGGAGCTCGTCATCACGTACATGATCGAGGCGCTGTGGGACAAGCGCCGCATCCTCGAGGTCTACCTGAACGTGGTCGAATGGGGCGAGGGGATCTTCGGCGCCGAAGCGGCGTCGCGCCACTACTACGGCGTGTCGGCGGCGCAGCTCGGCGTCGATCAGTCGGCCCGCCTTGCGGCCTACCTGCCGAACCCGAAGCGCTATGGCCGCGTCCGTTCCGGTCCCTATCTCGACAAGCGCACCGCGAACATCGCACGCCACATGCCCGACGCGAACGTCCCTTAGGCCAGCGCGGCGGGTCACGGTCGCCGAGACCCGGATAGAGGGTTCTCTCGCGCTTACAATCCGACCGCCTTTTCGGGGTCGGTGGAGCAGCAGAGGGGTAGCCGGGCGATGAACGAGCAGGAAACGCTGGACCGCGAGGCGCCGTCAGGCGCCCCGTCGCGCGACCCCGAGGCCGCGCAGCGGGCGCTCGTCCGCGTCCAGAACCTGCTCGACAAGCAGCGGCGGGTCGAGTCGCTCGTGCACCGCGATGCCACGCCCGCGGAGGGACGCAGGCCGCTCGTCGAGCAGCTGGTCCACCGGCAGCACATCACCGAACTCAGGAACATCCTCGATCGGCTCCATCCGGCCGACATCGCCTACATCCTCGAAGCCCTGCCGCCGGAAGACCGTCTTGTCGTGTGGGACTGCGTCAAGGCGGACCGCGACGGCGACATCCTGATGGAGGTGAACGACGCGGTCCGCGAGACGCTGATCGCGTCGATGGACCACGAGGAACTGGTCGACGCGGTCGAGGGCCTCGAGGCGGACGAGATCGCCCACCTCGCGGACGACCTGCCTGCGGACGTCGTCGAGGAGATCCAGGAGGGCCTGACCGTCGAGGAGCGCGCGCAGCTGCGCGCCTCGATGTCCTATCCGGACGACTCGGTCGGAGCCCTGATGGACTTCGAGATGATCAGCATCCGAGAGGACGTCACGCTCGAGGTCGTGCTGCGCTACCTGCGGCGCTTCGACGAACTGCCCAACCACACCGACCAGGTGTTCGTGGTCGACCGGCACGAAGTTCTCAAGGGCGGCCTCCCGCTCGACCGCCTGCTGCTCAACGAGCCCGACACCGAGGTGCGCAAGGTGATGCGCACCGACCTGCTGACGCTGTCGCCTCTCGACGAGGCAGGCGAGGCGGCGCAGGCGTTCGAGCGCTACAACCTGGTTTCCGCGCCGGTCGTCGACGAGCGCGGGCGACTGGTCGGACGCCTCACGGTCGACGAGGTCGTGGACGTCATCCGCGAGGAAGGCGAGGAGGCGGCGCTCGGGCGGGTCGGCCTGCGCGAGGACGAAGACCTGTTCGCCACGGTCTGGAAGTCCGCGCAGAACCGCTGGCTCTGGCTGGCGGTCAACCTCTGCACCGCGTTCATCGCATCGCGGGTCATCGGGCAGTTCGAAGGCACCATCGAGAAGGTCGTCGCGCTCGCCACGCTGATGACGGTCGTGATGGGGATCGCCGGCAACTCGGGCAACCAGACGATGACGCTGATGATCCGGTCGATCGCGCTCGGTCAGGTCACCAGCGGCAACTCCCGCCGGCTGGTGCTGAAGGAGATGGCGATCGCCGGCCTGAACGGGCTGGTGTGGGGCAGCGTCGCCGGGTCGATCGCCTGGTTCATCTACCGGGACAGCCCGCAGGGGTGGCTGATCGGCCTGACGCTGCTGCTGGCGATGACGCTCAACATGATGATCGGCTCGCTGGTGGGCATGTTCATCCCGATGATGCTGGAGCGCTCGGGCCGCGACCCGGCCATCGGGTCGTCGGTGCTGCTCACCTTCACGACCGACAGCATGGGCGTGTTCATCTTCCTGGGGCTGGCCACGCTGTTCTTCCTGTAGCGCGTGGCGCGGGTTCGCGCACCGGTGCCGCTACCTGATCCGCTTGATGGTGAACTCCTCCTGGATCGTGTCCTTGTAGACACTCGCCGGGGAGGAACTCGAGATGAAGCGACGCGCGATCTCCTCGCCGACGGCGGTGTGCTGGATGATCGAGCCGTTGTCGAACTCGATCTCGAGGATCCGGTTGTTGCGGTCGTAGCCGGCGGACTTGATGCCGCCTCGGCGGATGGTCTTGCGTTCGATTGCCATGTTGCCTCCTGGATTCGGCTTCTAGAGCCCCAGTTCCTGCCAGATCGCATCGACGCGCGCCCGGGTGGCTTCGTCCATGGCGATCGGCCGTCCCCACTCGCGCTGCGTCTCACCCGGCATCTTGTTGGTCGCGTCGATGCCCATCTTGCTGCCCAGCCCCGACACGGGCGAGGCGAAGTCGAGGTAGTCGATGGGGGTGTTGTCCACGAGCACCGTGTCGCGTAAGGGGTCGACCCGCGTCGTGACGGCCCAGACCACTTCCTTCCAGTCGCGGACATCGATGTCCGCGTCCGTGACGACGATGAACTTCGTGTACATGAACTGGCGCAGGAAGCTCCAGACTCCGAACATCACGCGCTTCGCGTGGCCCGGGTACTGCTTGCGCATCGACACGACCGCCATGCGGTAGCTGCACCCCTCCGGTGGCAAGTAGAAGTCGACGATCTCAGGGAAGGTCCGGCGCAGGATCGGGACGAACACCTCGTTCAGCGCGACGCCGAGGATCGCCGGCTCGTCGGGCGGCTTTCCGGTGTAGGTCGAGTGGTAGATCGGATTGCGCCGCATTGTGATGCGTTCGACGGTGAAGACCGGAAATCGCTCCACTTCGTTGTAGTAGCCGGTGTGATCACCGAACGGGCCTTCCGGCGCGGTTTCGTAACCGCGGTTGGCAGCGCTCAGTTCACCCTTCGCGTTCTCTGGATCGGGAAGAATGTGGCCTTCGAGGACGATCTCTGAAGTTGCCGGCACTTGAAGCGAGTTGCCGATGCATGCGGTGATCTCCGTGCGAGCGCCACGCAACAGCCCGGCGAACTGATACTCCGACAGTGAGTCGGGAACCGGAGTGACCGCCCCAAGGGTGGTGGCCGGATCCGCACCCACGGCAACGGCGATCGGAAAGGGCGCTCCGGGGTTGGCCAGGGCGTGATCGCGAAAGTCGAGCGCGCCGCCGCGGTGGGCCAGCCAGCGCACGATCAGCTTGTCGCGGCCGATCACCTGCTGCCGATAGATCCCGAGGTTCTGCCGTTTCTTGTGCGGCCCGCGGGTGACGACCAGCCCCCACGTGATCAGCGGCCCTGCATCGCCGGGCCAGCACGTCTGAACCGGCAGCCGCGCCAGGTCGACGTCGTCGCCCTCCCAGATCACTTCCTGCGCGGGCGCTCCCCGAACCTCGCGCGGGGCCATGTCCCATAGCGCGCTTTTCAGCATGGCCACTTTTCCGAGGGCGTCGCGGAGTCCCTTAGGTGCTTCCGGCTCCTTGAGACTGGCCAGCAGTTCTCCAACCTCCCTCAAGGCGGATACCGATTCGGCGCCCATGCCCCACGCGACCCGCCGGGGAGTTCCAAACAGATTCCCGAGCACTGGTATCGAATGACCGGTCGGCCGTTCGAAGAGCACGGCGGGTCCGGCCGCTCGCAGGGTACGGTCGCAGATCTCGGTCATCTCCAGCCGTGGGGACACATCGACGCTGACTCGGCGAAGTTCGCCCTGGCGCTCCAGCTGCCCCATGAAGTCCCGCAGATCGTGGTATTTCATGAAGGCTCCCGATCGGCGCGACGGACGGCGGGTATAATAGTGAGCGCTAACACGAAAGTCGGGGCGAGCCGTAAGAGATTGAAATGCAAGGCATGGGGCCGCCTCTTTGACAGATTCCGCGCGCTTGGCAACTCGTTTCACCCTTGCCTGACGTGGGGGTAAGCGCTCCCGCCGGGTTGACCAAGGCGAGTCGGCCCCTACAATCCAGTTCAGCCATTTGGGCTAGGAGCCCCCTCCCGTGTGCGGCGCAACATCGGCCGACTTGGTGAGGACCACGGGGGCTCCGGTGTGGTTCGGGCTTCGTGGATTCTTTCGGAACTTCCGTTCCGCCCGAACAAAAGCCGCTTGCCGGCCGGAACTCCGGCCCAGCGGCGCAAGGATGCGGCCGGAGACGCACGTGGGGCAATCCGGTCAACGTTCCAACCTGTGAATGGGGACCTGCGGTCGAGAGCCGCTGGCCGTTCCAGCATAAGGAGGCACGCAATGTCACAAGCCACGGATTATGCGCTGAGGATCACGCGGGCCGCCGGGTTCGGCTGGGTCGACTTTCTTCGGGATGTGCGCGACGGCGCCATGACGGCCACCCGGCTGGTTGTCACGCTTGCCGGCTGTACCGCTCTTCTCGCCGCGGGTGCCGTCGTCAGCAATGAAGAGGCGCGGAGCCAGCTGGTCGAGCTGCTGCCGACCTCGATCCCCTTCGTGTCGGCCGCCGATGCCGGGGCTGTCGATGAAGCGGAAGGGCGGGGCCCGGTCGCCGAGAAGGCTGCCGTCACCGATCCACAACAGAAGTTTGTCGTCCAGTACCTTGCCCGGCGTTACCGCATCGCCGACGAAGCCGCGCGAATGCTCGTCTCCAACGCATTCGACATCGGGCAGGAGAAGAAGCTCGATCCGCTGCTCATCCTGTCGGTGGTCGCCATCGAGTCCGGCTTGAATCCGTTTGCCCAGAGCTCCGTGGGCGCCCAGGGCCTGATGCAGGTGATGACCCGCGTGCACGCCGAGCGATTCGCCGAGCATGGCGGTCACCTCGCCGCCCTGGATCCGATCGCCAACATGAAGGTCGGGTCGGAGATCCTGCATGAACTGATCCGCCGCGGCGGGTCCGTTGAGCGTGGCCTGCAGCTCTATGTCGGCGCCGGCAACATGCCCGACGACGGCGGGTACGGTGCCAAGGTGCTCGGGGAACGTTCTCGACTGGCGACCGCCGCCAACGGCAAGGTCGACGCGGCGATCGCGGCTGCACGCGCGGCAAGCGCACCTGCCGAGCCCAAGCCCGCGGAAGCGGCCCTGCAGACAGTCCGCGTGGCGCCGCAGGTCGACGCCGCACCGTTGTCGCGGCGCGACCAGGATTCCTGAGCGCTCAGCCCAGATACCCACGCATCCGCTCGACTGCCTCTTCGAGGCGCTCGAGCGACGTTGCGTACGAGACGCGCACGTAGCGTTCGGGTGACGCGACACCGAAGTCCTTGCCGGGCACGAGGCACACGCCGGTCGCCCGCAGCAGGGAACGCACGAACTCGAAACTGTCCTGCGAGAAGCGGCTGACGTCGGCGTAGATGTAGAAGGCGCCGTCCGGCACGACCGGCACGCCGAAGCCGACGCTGCGCAGCGCCGGCACCAGGAAGTCCCGACGGCGCCTGAACTCGGCACGCCTCTCTTCATAGACGGAAAGCGCCGCGTCGTCGAAACAGGCCAGCGCGGCGTGCTGCGCGATGGTCGACGGGCAGATGTACAGGTTCTGCGCCAGCTTCTCCAGCACGGGAACGAGCGCGGCCGGTGCAACGATCCAGCCGAGGCGCCACCCGGTCATGCTGAAGTACTTCGAGAAACTGTTGATGACGAGCACCTCGTCGCTGAGCTGCAGCGCGCTCGCCGGTGGTCCGTCGTAGGTCAGGCCCTGGTAGATCTCGTCGCTGATCACGAATCCTTTCCTTCGGTCCACCGCGGCGATCAGCTGCGCAAGAACGTCGGGAGCGACCGATGTGCCGGTCGGATTGGACGGCGAGGCGACGAGGATGCCGCCGGTGGCATCGGTCCAGTTCGCGTCGACATCCGTCGCGGTGAGCTGGAACCGCTGGGCGGGCCCGCACGGCACGAGGCGCGCGCGGCCACCGAAGGCGGTTGCGAAGTGCCGGTTGCACGGATAGCTCGGGTCCGGCATCAGCACTTCGGCGTCGCGCTCGAGCAGCGCCGCACAGGCGAGCAGCAGGGCACCGGACGCCCCGGCGGTGACGACGATCCGCCGGCGGTCGACCCGACATCCGAATCGGACCGCGTACCAGTCCGCGATTCGCTCGCGCAGGGGCTCCAGGCCCAGCGCTCCCGTGTACTGGGTCTCGCCACGCTCGATCGCGGCGCAGGCCGCGCGACGCACGGGCTCCGGCGCCGTGAAGTCCGGTTCGCCGATGGACAGGTGGATGACGGAGCGGCCGGTGGCGGCGAGTTCGGCTGCCTCCTTCACGACCTCCATGACATAGAACGGCTCGATCAGGGCTGTTCGGGCGGCAGCAGCGGGCATGGGCGCTTCTCTTGTGAACGCCCGATTCTAGCGGCGAGCGATGCCGCGAGAGTTAGCGCACACTAGAGAGTTTGGCGTGGACAAAAAAAGGGCCCATCTGCCTGAACGCACCCGAGTTGGCCTAGGAGGGAGGGAGAAGAGCGCCGACTGAAGGTTTCCCGCGTCCAGGCCGTTTGACGGGCCCGCACAGATCGAAGCTTGAAGGATCGCCGCGAAGAAGTCAACAGTTTGTCTAGGTCAAATATGGAAAAGGTGTTTCAACTTTGAAGTGGAGCCGCGGGCGGGGGCCGACATCGAGGCGCGCGGATAATCAAACGCACACTTCTGATCAAAACCCACATGAATTCCGACCACGACGACCTGCGCCGGGCAGCGCTCGAGTATCACGAGAAGCCGACTCCCGGAAAGATTGCGATCACGCCGACCAAGCAACTCGTCAACCAGCGCGACCTCGCCCTCGCGTACACGCCCGGCGTGGCTGCCGCGAGCGAAGCCATTCATGCAGATCCCGCGACCGCCTCCCGCTATACGGCGCGCGCGAACCTGGTGGGCGTCGTGACGAACGGCACCGCGGTGCTCGGACTCGGTGCGATCGGTCCGCTCGCGGCCAAGCCTGTGATGGAAGGCAAGGCGGTCCTCTTCAAGAAGTTCGCGGGGATCGACGTCTTCGACATCGAAATCGACCAGAACGACCCCGACAAGCTGATCGAGGTCATCGCCGCGCTCGAACCGACCTTCGGCGGGATCAATCTCGAGGACATAAAGGCGCCCGAGTGCTTCTACGTCGAGCGCAAGCTGCGCGCGCGGATGAAGATCCCCGTCTTCCACGATGACCAGCACGGAACGGCGATCATCGTCAGCGCGGCGATCCTCAATGGACTGAAGGTCGTCGGGAAGGACCTGAAGCAGGTCAAGCTCGTCACGAGTGGTGCGGGGGCAGCCGCGCTGGCGTGCGTGCAGTTGCTCGTCGAAGTCGGCCTGCCGAGGGAGAACATCTGGGTCACGGACATCGAAGGTGTCGTCTACCAGGGCCGCACGGCACTGATGGATGAAGACAAGGCGCGCTTTGCGCAGCCGACCTCCGCCCGCGTGCTTGCCGAGGTGATCCGCGACGCCGACATCTTCCTGGGGCTGTCCGCCGGCGGCGTGCTGAAGCCGGAGATGGTCAAGACCATGGCGCCGCGACCGCTGATCCTTGCGCTTGCCAATCCCACGCCGGAGATCATGCCGGAGCAGGTGAAGGCGGTGCGCGACGACGCGGTGATGGCCACGGGCCGCAGCGACTATCCGAACCAGGTCAACAACGTCCTGTGCTTCCCGTTCATCTTCAGGGGCGCGCTCGACGTCGGCGCCACCACGATCACGACGGAAATGGAGATCGCCGCGGTCCGTGCCATCGCCAGCCTCGCGCAGGAGGAGCAGAGCGACATCGTCGCCTCGGCCTATGGCATCACCAACCTCAGCTTCGGCGCCGAGTACCTGATCCCGAAGCCGTTCGACCCGCGGCTGATCACGCGCATCGCGCCCGCGGTGGCGCAGGGAGCGATGACGAGCGGCGTTGCCACGCGTCCGATCGCCGACATGAACGCGTACCGCGACCAGCTGCAGCAGTTCGTCTACCACTCCGGCACCTTGATGAAGCCGATCTTCACCACGGCCAAGAACGCGGTCGCGTCCGGCGGCCGGTCGCGGATCGTCTACGCCGAGGGCGAAGAGGAACGCGTGCTGCGCGCGGCCCAGGTCGTGGTCGACGAGAAACTCGCCCGGCCGATCCTCATCGGGCGGCCGTCCGTGGTCACGGAGCGTCTCGAACGCTTCGGCCTGCGCATGCGCCTCGACGCGGACTTCGTGCTTGTCAACCCGGAGCACGACCCGCGCTACCGCGACTATTGGGAGACCTACCACGAGCTGGCCGCGCGCAAGGGCGTGACCGCGCAGTACGCGAAGATCGAGATGCGGCGCCGGCTCACGCTGATCGGCGCGATGATGATCCACAAGGGCGACGCGGATGGCATGGTCTGCGGGACGTTCGGCACCCACGGACTGCACCTCGGCTACGTCGACCAGGTCATCGGCCGCCGGCCGGGAGTGGGCTGCTACGCGGCGATGAACATCCTGATGCTGCCCGGGCGCCAGCTCGCGCTGGTCGACACGCACGTCAACCTCGAGCCGACCGCCGAGCAGTTGGCGGAGATCACGGTCATGGCGGCGGAGCAGCTGAACCGCCTCGGCATTTCTCCTCGCGCGGCGCTGCTGTCGCACTCGAACTTCGGTTCGAGCGACAGCCCATCGGCGCTGAAGATGCGGCGCGCGCTCGCCCTGGTGCGCGAGCGGGCCCCCGAGCTCGAAATCGACGGCGAGATGCACGCCGACTGCGCGGTGGACGAGAGCATTCGACGCTCGCTGATGCCGTTTTCGACGCTGAAGGGCGATGCGAACCTGCTCGTGTGCCCCAACATCGAGTCCGCCAACATCTCGTACAACCTGCTGAAGACGACGGCGGGCAACAACATCGCGATCGGTCCCATCCTGCTGGGCGCGGCGAAGCCGGTGAACATCCTCACGCCGTCCGCGACCGTGCGCCGCGTCGTGAACATGACCGCGCTGACCGTGCTCGAAGCCAATTCCGTCCGGCAGACGGAACTGCTGTAGACAATGCTCTGGGCGCGCGCACTGCTGTTCGCCGTCGTCGCGCTGTTCGCGCCGGCGGGCGTCGCGCGCGACGTTCCGCCGGCCGTCGCCGAGGTCCGGGTCGACGAACTGCCGGCCGAAGCGCAGCAGACGCTGGCGCAGATCAAGCGCGGCGGCCCGTACGCGTACAGGAAGGACGGGGCGGTGTTCGGCAACCGCGAGAAGCGGCTGCCCGCGCAGCCCCGCGGCTACTACACCGAATACACTGTGA
>CAYGXL010000074.1:0-12019 GCA_964353935.1 uncultured Burkholderiaceae bacterium
AGCCGACGGTCGGGCTGCACATGGCCGACGTCGACAAGCTGATCCGCGTGCTGCATCGGCTCGTGGATGCAGGCAACACCGTCGTGGTCATCGAGCACAACCTCGACGTGATCGCCGAGGCGGACTGGATCGTCGACCTGGGACCGGAAGGCGGCGCGGGCGGCGGACGCGTGATCGCGCAGTGCCCGCCCGAGGAACTGAGGAAGAAGTCGACGCCCACCGGGCGCGAGCTGGAGCAGTTCCTGACGCGGCCGCCGGTCGGTGCCTGACACAGAGAAGCGCGCGTCTCCGGCGCGGGCGCAGCGCCTCGCCGCGGCGACGTGCAAGCCCGCGCGACGTCAGTCGTGCCGCGTGCCGGCGACGACGATGTGATCGGGAGGCGAGCCGGCAAGGTGGCGTTCGTGCATTTCCGCGTAAGCGGCCTCGATGTGCCGCGCGAAGCGGGGTGTGTCGAACAGCGGTGCGGTCGGCCGATTGGCCAGCAACTTTGCGCGCACTTGCTCGAGGCGCGCCCGATCGCTTGCGAGCGCGATCGCCAGCGCCTCGAACTCGGCCGGCGTCCTCGCAATCAACTCGGGCAGCCCGACCGCAGACACCAGGCTCGCGGCAACGCGGCTCGCGAACGCCTCCCCCGGGCAGGTCAGCACGGGCAGCCCGGCCCACAGCGCATCGCTTGCCGTCGTGTGGGCGTTGTACGGAAGCGTGTCGAGAAAGAGATCCGCGTTGCGATGGCGCGCAAGATGGTCGGGCAGCGCCATCCGCTGCGCGAAGACCAGCCGTTCCGCGCGCACCCCGCGCCGTTCGGCTTCCCTGCGGAGGTTCCCCGCGGCCACGGGGCTGTCCTCGATCAGCCACAGCACGCTGCCCTCGACCTGCCGGAGGATCCGCATCCAGCCGTCGAACGTGGGCGGCGTGATCTTGTAGTTGTTGTTGAAGCAGCAGAACACGAAGCCGCTGGCCGGCAGGCCCAGTTCCTCGCGCGTGAACGCGCGCTCGGCGATGCTGCGCTTCCTGTCGTTGACCTGGTAGCTGTCCGGGAGGGTGACGACTTTCTCCGAATACAGCGCCCGGCTCGCGGCAGGGATCACGAGCTCGTCGGCAATGATGTAGTCGATGTATCCGGCGCCCATGGTGCCGGGGAACCCGAGGTAACTGACCTGCACCGGCGCCGCGCGTTCGGCGAAGATGCCCGGCCGCGCATCCTCGGTGAAGCCCTTCAAGTCGACCGCTATGTCGATCTCCAGGTCGCGCGACAGCCGCGCCACGTCGCGATCGCTGATGCCCCGCGCGTCGACGAACCGGCCGAAGCAGGCGGCGACGCGCCTGCGCATCGCGTCGTCCGCAGCGGGACCGAAGTCGATTCCGACGAGTTCGAAGCGGCTGCGGTCATGCAACTCGAAGAGTTCCGCCATCAGGCGGGTGGTCGCGTGATCCCGAAACTCCGAGGAGTAGTAGCCCAGCCGGATCCTGCCGGCGCGCTTGCGGGGCGGGATCGGACCCAGCGCTGAGCTCGCCGGGAATCGCGCCGCCGCGTACGCCTGCGCCGCCTTGCCTTGCACGGCGAGCGACCCGGTCAGGCCCAGCGAGTCGAACGGTGTGCAGAGTTGCTCGCCGCGCAGGATTCGCGCCTCCAGCTTCGTCAGCTGCGCTTCGATGTTCGTCCAGTCGCACGTCCTCAACTTCGAATACAGCAGCCGCGGATAGACGAAGTCGAGTCCAGGGTTCAGGGAATACGCGCGCTGGAAACTCGCGCGCGCCTCGACCTCGCGCCGTGCCGCAAGAAGGAGGTCGCCGCGCAGGTTGTGCGCCTCGGCCAGCATGGGATCGAGGGCGATCGCCCGATCGAAGCTGGCGAGCGCCTCCGCGAACCGCCCCAGCGACTGCAGCGCGCTGCCGCGACTGGCGAAAGCTTCCGCGAAGTCGGGCGCGAGCGCCAGCGCGCGGTCGAAGCTCGCCAGCGCTTCTTCGGTCCGCCGCAGATCGAGCAGGACGTTGCCTCGGTTGCCGTGCTGCTCGGCGTTGCCGGGGTCGCGCTCGAGCGCCCGCTCGAAGCTCTCCAGCGCGGCCTGCAGGTGCCCCCGTTTGTGCAGCGCCAGCCCCTTGTTGATGTAGGCCTCGGGCCTGCCTGGATGCAATGCGATCGCCCGGTCATAGCTCTGCAGCGCCTCGTCGCAGCGCCCCTGCGTCTCGAGCGCGAGACCGAGGTTGTTGTAGGCGTCCTCGTCGAGGGGATCGACGAGCAGGCACTGCTCCAGCAGCCGGACGGCTTCGCCGCCGTTGCCGTTCTGCGACTCGGCACTGCCGAGAAGGAACAGCAGCCGCGCATTCCCCGGGAAGCGCGCCACGAGCTGGCGGTAGATCGCGATTGCATTGTCCAGCTTGCCCGACTGATGGAACGACTGCGCCCTTCGCAGCAGCACATTCGGATCGGACGGTTGCGCCATGGGCGTGTCGGTCTGGACATGGCGGACGCGGCCGCCGAAGCGCAGGATCGTATCCTGCCCGCGCGGGCGCTATCGTCCGGAACCGCGGTCATCGCGCCGCTCGGCATCTCGATCATGCAACGACTGGATCAGACACTGGCGGAACGCTGGGCCGCGCTGGCGTTGGCCAATGTGGCGCGGCCCTACCCGTACAAGCTCGACCAGCTGCTGCACGCCGACGTCGACGCCCGTCCCCCGCGCTCGATCCACCCGGCGTTCTGGGGCAGCTACGACTGGCACTCGTGCGTCCACATGCACTGGACGCTCGTTCGGCTGCTGCGCCGCTGCCCGGACCATCGCTTCGCGGCCGAGACGGTGCGCCACCTGTCGGAGCGCCTGACCGCCGCGAACGTCGAAGGCGAACTGCAGTCACTGGCCCGGCCGGGGCACGCCTCCTTCGAGCGTCCGTACGGCTGGGGCTGGCTCCTGAAGCTCGCGGCCGAACTGCGCGCGCTCGCATCCGAGCGCAACGATGTGGCCGGTCCCGCGCTCGCCCTCGCACCGCTCGCGCAGGCGATCGCCGATCGCTGGCTCGACTACCTTCCCCGGGTTGACTACCCAACCCGCGCCGGCACGCACGGCAACACGGCCTTCGCGCTGCTGCTGGCGCTCGACTACGCGGAGGCCGTCCAGCACCGCGCGCTGATCGCGCTGATCGGGCAGCGGGTCGAGCGCTGGTTCGGCCGCGACCACCGCTATCCGGCGAACTTCGAGCCGGGCGGGGAGGACTTCCTGTCCCCGGGGCTGGTGGAAGCGGCGCTGGTGCGGCGCGCGGTCGACGGATGTTCGTTCGCCGACTGGTGGGCGCAGTTCGAGCCCACAGAGCCTGCGCTGGCTGCCTGGCTGACCCCCGCGCGCGTCAGCGATCCGCGCGACCCGAAGATCGTCCACCTGCACGGCCTGAACCTGTCGCGCGCATGGTGCTGGCGCCAGCTGCTGCCCGAGCTTCCGGCATCGCTGGCCGGCCCGGTCGAACGTACCATCGAGGAGCATCTGGCCGCTTCGCTGCCCGCGTCCATTGACGGCGCGTACGTCGGAACGCACTGGCTCGCCTCGTTCGCCTTGCTGGCGATCGACGGCGCCTGACTCTTTTTTGTCGCATGCCGACGCCGGTTGACTGGCGTCAACGCCGCGCTCCCGTTGAGCGGTGTCATAGCAGCCAGGAGGTGTCACCGTGTCGAACTGGGATGTGATCGTCATCGGATCGGGGATCGGCGGGCTCGCGGCCGCCGCCGCCCTGGCCAAGGAAAACAAGCGCGTCCTGGTTCTCGAGCGGCACCAGCAGCTCGGCGGGCTGACGCAGACGTTCGAACGCCACGGGTATCGCTTCAACGTCGGCGTGCACTACATCGGCGGCGCCGGCGACATCGAAGGCGAGCCCGGCCCTGCGAAGAAGATCTTCGACACGCTCACGCCGGCCGGCATTCCGATGGCCTCGATGGGCCGCGTGTACGACCGCGCGCACTTCCCTGGCTTCGTGTTCGACTTCGAGCGCCCGGCGCAGCGGCTGGTCGCTTCGCTGAAAGCGCACTTCCCGCAGGAGTCGGAGGGCATCGACCGCTACTTCGAGTCCATGCGCGAAGCGCGCAAGGCCCTCGAGGCAGTCTTCGCCGCGCACTCGATGCCGCAGATCGTGGCGCGCGGGCTGATGTGGTGGAAGGACGAAGAGATCGAGCGCTGGGTCGGTCGCACCATCAGCGACGTTATCGGAGAGTGCGTCAGCGACCCGAAGCTGCGGGCGCTGCTGGCCGCGCAGTGGGGTGATCACGGCGGCCGTCCGAGTCAGGCCTCGTTCGCGATCCACGCGGTCACGATGGGCAGCTACCTCGACGGCGCGTGGTACCCGGTCGGCGGGTCGGGCGTCTTCGCGACGGAATTCGCGCGCACGATCACCGCCGCCGGGGGCGAACTGCGCGCCGGCGCGGAAGTCGCCCAGGTGCGGGTCGAGGACCGCCGCGTCCTCGGCGTCACCCTCGCGGACGGCGCAACCGTCGACGCGCCCTGCGTGATTTCGGACGCGGGCATCCGCAGCACGATCCGCTTGCTGCCGTCGGAGGAAGTCAGCTACGAGTGGGCGCAGGACGCGCTCGCGGTCGAGCCGTCGGTCGGGTACGTCGGCCTCTACCTCGGACTCGAAGGTGACGTCGCGAGCAACGGCGCCAGCACGGCCAACGACTGGATCTACGAAGACTGGAACGTCGACTCGCTCTGGACCGATCCGGCCGGCGACGCCGACGCGCCGATGCTGTTCGTCTCGTTCCCGTCGTTGAAGGACCCGAGCCACGAGCCGGGACCGAAACACCGCCACACCTGCGAGATCGTCTCGTTCGTGGACCCCGATGCGTTCAAGGCGTGGCAGCACGAAGGCATGCACCGCGGCGAGCTGCGCGACGCGGCGTACGTCGAGATGAAGGAGCGCATCGAGCACAAGCTGCTCGCGCAGTTCGGCCGGCACTACCCGCGCCTTGCGCCGATGGTGAACTTCATGACGAGTTCGACGCCCGTGTCCGTGGCGACCTACACGGGCGCCGAGCACGGGGCGATGTACGGCCTGTCGACGTCGCCGGATCGCTTCCTGAACGACGCGCTGCGTCCGCGCACGCCGATCGGCGGCCTGTTCCTCGCCGGACAGGATGTCTGCTGCCCCGGCGTCACCGGCGCGCTGATGGGCGGGCTGATGGCTGCCGTCTCGGTCGACCCCGGCTTGCTGCGGCTGCTGCGCTGAACCCCTCACTGCCCTCTGGAGTCCCGATGACCCTCACCCCCTCGACCCCGCGACGACGGCCCGCCCGCAAGGGCAACGGCGAAACCGCCAGCCGCGCGCGACCCCGCAAGACCACCGCCGGCGACACCGCGCCGACGCTGACCGCCGAAGGCATCGAGCGCTTCGCCGTCAGCGAAGCCACCGACGCGGCGCAGGAGGCCAAGCTGGCGGCCGTGCGCGACGTCCTGGATCACATCCCGGCCGGCGACCACGCCCAGATGCTGGCGTCGCTGGAGGCCATCCTCGCCGGCGCGTCGCCGGACGACGCCGCGAGGCTGCGCGAGGCGCTGATGGCGCAGCGTGCGACCGCGGCCGGCGTGGTGCTGAGCCCGGACGACGAGCTGGCGGCCGACTGGCGGCAAGGCGGCTACCCGTACAAGAACCTGCTGTCGCGCAAGACCTACGAACGCCAGAAGTACCGCCTGCAGGTCGAACTCCTGAAGCTGCAGGCGTGGGTCAAGGACAGCGGGCAGAAGGTCGTGATCCTGTTCGAGGGCCGCGACGCCGCCGGCAAGGGCGGCACCATCCGCCGCTTCATGGAACACCTGAACCCGCGCGGCGCGCGCGTCGTTGCGCTCGAGAAGCCCAGCGAGACCGAGCGCGGCCAGTGGTACTTCCAGCGCTACGTGCAGCACCTGCCGACCGCCGGCGAGATCGTCCTGTTCGATCGCTCCTGGTACAACCGCGCCGGCGTCGAGCGCGTGATGGGCTTCTGCAAGCATGCCGAGTACGACGAGTTCATGCGCCAGGCGCCGGTGTTCGAGCGCAACCTCGTGGCGAGCGGCGTGCACCTGATCAAGTTCTGGTTCTCGGTGAGCCGCGCCGAGCAGCGCCGGCGCTTCAAGGAGCGCGAGACGCACCCGTTGAAGCAGTGGAAGCTGTCCCCGGTCGACATGGCGTCGCTCGGCAAGTGGGACGAGTACACCAAGGCCAAGGAATCGATGTTCTTCCACACCGACACGGCCGAGGCGCCGTGGACGGTGATCAAGTCCGACTGCAAGAAGCGGGCACGCCTCAACGCGATGCGCTACGTGCTCTACAAGCTGCCTTTCACCAGCAAGGACACGTCGCACATGGGGGCGCTCGATCCGCTGCTGGTCGGCCGCGCCCACGTGGTCTACGAGCGCGGGGAAAAGACCACGGCGCCGCTGCTGTAGCGCGCCCGGGGGGCGGTGTCGGATCCGCCCGGCCTCCACCGCGTGGCGCGCCGCCTGGCACTCGCCGCCGGCACGGCGGGAGGGCGCGAGCACCGAGGCGACGCGGCGGCGACGGAACGGCGTCCGGCGGGGACGGTCCCCGTCATGGATGGAGCGAGCGCCGCGCACGGGCGAGCGACTTTTCGCTAGGCTATCCCTTGTTCAAGAGGAGACCTCGATGAAGCGACGCCAAGTCCTTGCTGCCCTCTTCACCGCCGCGGTGGCTTCCGGCGCCGCCGCCCAGCCGTCGCCGGCGCCGCAGCGCTACGCCGTGCTCTCCGCGGTCGGTGACCAGATGACGGTCGTCCGCGCTCGCACCCAGACCGGCAGCCGGCTCGATCGCAACGATCAAGAAGCCGCCGTACTGACGGACCGCGCGCTCGACCGCCTCGTGCTGAAGCACGTCGACGGCGCCCTGAAGCGTTCGGTGCCCTCCGCCGACGTCGCCGCGCTGACGATCGCGAGTGGCCGCCTGCTCGACGTGCAGCGCCAGGCCTTGTCCAGGAACCGCCCGTCCGACGAGATGGCGCGCGCCTTCGCGGACGTCCTGCCGGCGGGCGGGGCCGATCGGCTGCTGCTCGTCATCAAGCATCGCGCCGAGGCGAGCATCCCGGTCTCGGGCGGGAGCATCGGCTTCGGCACGCTGGAGGGCGCCGGCTTCTACGTGGATCGGGTCACGCTGCTGCGTTCGCCCGACACCGGCTTCATCGGAACCGGCTTCCTGGCGCCGTTCGCCTACGTCCGGCTCGTTCTCGCCGACGCCTCCGGCCGCGTGCTGGCCGAGCGCATCATCGAAGCGGCCGAGTCCTTCCACATGGCCGATTCGCGTACGGGCCTGCAGCCGTGGGACATGATGACGCCCGAGGACAAGGTGGCGGCCCTCGACCGGCTGCTGCAGCGGCAGATCGAGAGCGAACTGCCGCGGCTGTTTGCGGCGACCAACCAATAACCGGTTCAGTCGGCCGGTTCGAGACGGAGCAGGGCAGCGCTCGGCTGGTCGCCAAGCAGGTAGACGAAGCCGTCCGGGCCCACGCGGACGTCGCGCACGCGGGGCAGCGTTCCGACGAGCATGAACTCGTCGCCGACGACGCGCTCGCCGTCCAGGCGCACGCGGATCAGCGCCTGGCCGCGCAGCGCCCCGAGCAGGACGTCGCCGCGCCAGCGCGGGAAGCGGTCCCCTTCGTAGAAGGCCATCCCGGACAGCGCGGGCGACGGCGTCCAGTACTTCTGTGGCTGTGCCATGCCAGGCTTCGACGTTCCTTCGCCGATCTTCGTGCCGGTGCCGTAGTTCACGCCGTACGTGATCACCGGCCAGCCGTAGTTGACGCCGGCGCGCACCAGGTTCAGTTCGTCACCGCCCTGCGGCCCGTGCTCGGCCACCCACAACTCGCCGGTCCGTGGATGCAGCGCGGCGCCCTGCACGTTGCGGTGGCCGTAGCTGAAGATTTCCGCCCGCGCCTTCCCATCATCGAGGAAGGGATTGCCGGGCGCCGGCTTGCCTTCGTCCGTCAGCCGCAGGATCTTGCCGCGGTGATCGCCGAGGTCCTGCGCACGCTGCATCTCCCCGCGGTCGCCGAGCGTCATGTACAGCCCACCCTTGCGGTCGAAGACGAGGCGCGCGCCGAAGTGCAGGCCGCTCGACGACTTGGGCTGCATCCTGAACAGGACCTGGGCCTGCTCCACGCGGTAATTGCCCGGTGTGCCGGCGAGCTTCCCGCGCGCCAGTTCGGTTCCGTTCATGCCGTCGGCGTCGCGCTGGGCGTAGGCCCAGTAGATCCAGCCGTTCCGCCCGAAGTCGGGATGCACGGCAACGTCGAGCAGGCCGCCTTGCCCCTGCGCATCGATGCGAGGCAGGCCTTCGACCGGCTTCGGATCGAGCGAGCCGTCCTTCGCCAGCACGCGCAGGCGGCCGGGACGTTCGGTCACCAGCATGCGTCCGTCGGGCAGGAACGCCAGCGACCATGGGTGCGCCAGGCCAGAAACCACCGTGACGATCCGGACCCGGTGGTCCTGGGTGGCGATCTGGGGCTGCGCCGCGAAGGGCGCACAAGCGATCAGAAACGCGAGCAGGGTTGTGGCTGGGGATTTCATCGAGGATTCACGGCAACGCCGGTCCCGCCAACAGGCGAAGACACGGACCCAACGGTCAAGGAACCAAAGGCAGGGAACTAGATGCGGCCTTCCTCCACCGCGTGGCACGCGGCCTGGCTCTCGCCGCCCGCGTGCCGGTAGACCTTCAGCACCGGCGCCTCGCGCCGGCAGCGCTCGTCGGCGTTCGGACAGCGCGGGTGGAACGTGCAGCCGCTCGGCGGGTTGAGGGGATTCGGCACCTCGCCGCCGACCGGCGTGCGGGCGCGACCCGACATCTCGAGGTCGGGGATCGCGTCGAGCAGCAGCCGCGTATAGGGATGCCGCGGGGTGGTGAACAACGTCCGGCGCGTCGCGAGTTCGACGATGCGGCCGAGGTACATGACTCCGACGCGGTCCGAGATGTGATGCACGACAGCGAGGTTGTGCGAAATGAAGAGGTACGTGAGCCCCATCTCGCGCTGCAGGTCCTTCATCAGGTTCAGCACCTGGGCCTGCACGGAAACGTCGAGCGCCGACGTCGGCTCGTCGCACACGAGGAACTCCGGCTTGGTGGCCAGCGCGCGCGCGATCGACAGCCGCTGCCGCTGGCCGCCGGAGAACTGGTGCGGGTACTTCACCTTGTCGGCGGGAGACAGTCGCACCTGCTGCAGCACTTCGTCGACGCGCGCCATCACCTGCGCCGGGTCCTTCATCAATCCGTGCGTGCGCAGCGGCTCCGCGATGATGTCCGCGACCCGCCAGCGCGGGTTCAGGCTCGCGAACGGATCCTGGAAGATCATCTGCAGCTTCTGCCGCAGGCTGCGGCCGGCCTCGGTGTTCAGCTCCGACAGGTCGTGACCGAAGAAGCGCACCCGGCCGGCCGACGGCGCATAGAGACCCACCAGCAGCCGGGCGACGGTGGACTTGCCGCAACCCGACTCGCCAACCAGCGACAGCGTCTCGCCCCGCCGGATGTCGAACGTCACGCCGTCGACGGCGTGCAGCACCGACCGGCCCTTGCGCTCGAGCACGCGGTTGAGCCAGGGCAGCGACACGTCGAAGGTCTTCGACAGGCCCTCGGCCTGCACGATGGCCTCGGGCGCAGTTGCCGCGAACGGCGGCTCCTTCAGGACTGCGCTCATGCCGCAGCCTTTCCGCCCGCGGCGTCGTGCAGCCAGCACGACGCCTGCGACGTGCCCGCGTGGAGCAGTTCCGGACGTTCGCGCCGGCAGCGATCGAATGCGTGCGCACAGCGCGGGTGGAAGGCGCAGCCGTTCGGAATCTCGGTCAGGCGCGGCATCGATCCTTCGATCTGGGCCAACCGTTCGTGCTCGCCCGTGAACGTCGGGATCGAGCCCATCAGGCCGACGGTGTACGGGTGCTGCGGACGATGGATCACGTCGGCGACGGGTCCGATCTCGGCGATCCGCCCCGCGTACATGACCGCGACCCGGTCCGCGGTCTCTGCGATCACACCCATGTCGTGGGTCACGAGCATGACGGCCGTGCCGTGATCGCGGCACAGCTTCTTCAGCAACTCGATGATCTGCGCCTGGATCGACACGTCGAGCGCCGTCGTCGGCTCGTCGGCGATGACGAGCTTGGGCTCCGCGGCCAGCGCGAGCGCGATCACGACGCGCTGGCGCATGCCGCCCGAAAACTGGTGCGGGTAATGGTCGATGCGGCGATCGGGCGCAGGAATGCCGGTGGACGCGAGCAGTTCGATCGCCCGCGTCCGCGCCTTCGACGTCGACATGTTCAGGTGGGTCGTGATCGTCTCGATCAGCTGCTGCCCGACCGTGTAGAGCGGATTCAGCGAAGTCAGCGGGTCCTGGAAGATCGCGCCGATCTCGCGCCCGCGGATCTTGCGCATCTCTTCGTAGGGCAGGTTGTCGATGCGCAGGCCGTTGAGCTTGACCTCGCCCGAGGCGATGCGCCCCGGCGGTTCCAGCAGCCCGATGACGGCGGCGCCAGTCATCGACTTTCCCGCGCCCGATTCGCCGACGACGCCGAGCACTTCGCCAGGCTCGATCGACAGCGAAATACCGTCGACCGCGACGAGCGTGCCGCGCCGCGTCGGGAACTCGACGCGCAGGTTGCGGACTTCGAGGAGGGGTCCCTTGCTCACGGACTCACTTCCTGGCCGGCTGGCCCTGCATGAACTTCTTCCTGCACTCGCCGATGTCCTCGACGGATGCGACGACCGGGTCCCACTTGCCGCTGGCACTGGTGTGGTACTGAGCGACCACGCGGTACCGCTTGCACGGCTGCACGTCGATCTCGATCGTCTTAAGGTCGTCGCCGACTACGGCGCGCGCGGACGTGAAGCTGATCTCGACGGAGTGCTTGCCGGGCGCCACGGGATCGGGACGGCGCGGATTGTTCGTCGATGCTCCGTCGATGCGGCTGATCGCGACCGTCTCATGCTTGCGCGTCTGCGAGCGGTCGCCCGACTCGATAACGCCATAGGGCTGGTCGTAAGAACCCGCCGCGACGAGGCCGGGCAGCAGCCCGGCCAGTGCGGCGAATGCAGCCACGGTCGTCTTCATGGCTTCGCACCTCCGGTGGACACTTCCATTGCGCTGTCTTTCCCCTTGCATCCCCCGATCGGCTCCTCGAAGTCCACCATCGGCGTGAACTCCGACGATATCGAGTTGGGCCTCACCGCCGCGAGGTAGTACCGCGTGCACGGCTTCACGTCGAGCGTCAAGGTCCGGTCCTGGCCGAAGCGGAAGCCGGGAGCCGCCGGTCCTTGCACGCGGATCACCCGGACGCCCGGATCGACCATCACCGGGTTCCGGATCTCGCTCCTGCCGTCGATGTCGAGCACGATGACCGAGGTGGTGTTGATCGGGGTCCTGAAGTAGCGATTGCCGTCGATGTACGAGAAATTCGTGGCACAGCCCGCCGCCGCCAGGGCGACCGCGGCCACCGTCAGTCGAAGTTTCATGGGGACCTCCCGTTCAAGTGCACCACATTGGACCGGTCACCGCAGCTTCGGGTTCAAGGCGTCACGCAGCCAGTCGCCGAGAAGGTTGACGGACAGCACGAACAGGACGAGGGCGAGGCCGGGGAAGATCGTGATCCACCACTCGCCGGAGAAAAGGAACTCCTGGCCGATCCGGATCAGGGTGCCGAGCGACGGCGTGGTCGGCGGAACGCCCACGCCGAGGAAGGACAGCGTGGCCTCGGTCAGCACCGCCGTGGCGACGTGGACCGTGCCCAGCACGAGCACCGGACCCAGCACGTTCGGCAGCACGTGCCTGCCCATTATCGCGAGCGGCGAAACGCCGATGACCCGCGCCGCCTGGACGTACTCCTTGTTCTTCTCGACCAGCGTCGAACCGCGCACCGTGCGGGCGTACTGCACCCATCCGGACAGCGCGATGGCGAGCACCAGCACCGCGTACGCCACTTCACTGTGCGACTCGCGCGGGAGCGCGGCGCGCGCCACGCCGTCGATCAGCAACGCGACCAGGATCGCCGGGAACGACAGCATCACGTCG
>CAYGXL010000075.1:0-11967 GCA_964353935.1 uncultured Burkholderiaceae bacterium
TCTTGTCGAAGCCGAGCAGGTCGAACAGCGCGTCGTACAGCGGCCGCAGGTACGGATCGACCTTCTGCGCGAGGTCGCCCGGCAGGAACCCGAGGCGCTCGCCGGCCTCGACCGCCGGGCGCGTGAGCACGATGCGCTTGACGAGGTCGCGTTCCAGCGCGTCGACCGCGGCCGCGACCGCGAGGTAGGTCTTGCCCGTGCCCGCCGGCCCGATGCCGAACGTGATGTCGTGGCCGAGGATCGCCTGGATGTAGTCGCGCTGCCGGGGCGTGCGACCGTGCAGGTCGGGACGACGCGTGTGCAGCTGCGGCAGCGTCTCGCCGTCGTCGACGTCGACCTTCGCGCGCGCGCCCTTGCGACCGCGCAGCTCGACGAAGTAAAGCTGGATGTCGTCCACCGACAAAGCGCGCCTGCTGCGACGGGTGCGATCGAGGAAGTGCTCGAGGACGTCGATCGCCGACTGCGCGTTGGACTGCTCGCCCTCGATCCGGAACTGGTGTCCGCGGCGCGCGATCGAGACGTCGAGTTCGGTCTCGATCTGGCGCAGGTTCGCGTCGAGCGCCCCGGTCAGGTTCGCCAGTTCCGCGTTGTCCGCGTCGGCGGCGAACTTCAGGACCTTCTTTGCAGGGGATTTGCGACTGGGCACGCCCGGAGTGTAGCCATCCGGAGTCCCGCGACGTTGCGCGAGACTCCGGGAAGTGATCAGACGCCGGAGCGAACCATCGGCGCCTTCAGCGCGTCCGACAGCAGGCTCGCGCTCTCCGCGAGGTGCGCGCGCGTCGTTGCAGACAGATTCGAATTGCCCAGCACGCGCTGCAGGTCGGCCTGCAGCTTCACCGCGACTTGGCGGTTCACCGCGCGGATGTCAGCCGCGATGGCCGACGACGGCCGCACCAGCCCGGTCGCCACGCGGCGGGCGTGTTCGCGCTGCAGGTTGCGGCGCAGGCTGTCGATCTCGGCGCCCGTCTTCAGTTCGCTCCAGACGCTGTCGGCGATGCGCGCGTGCACTTCCGCGAGCGACAGCAGCTGCCGCTTGTCAGTGACCTTCGACTCGGCGTCGGCGAGCCGCACCGCCACGCCGTCGCCCATCAGCTGGTCGAGCGCGGTGCGCTGGATCGCGAGCACGCTGCTCGCCAGGCTGAAGTCCGGGTTCAGCATCGGGGTTCTCCCGCTCATCAAGCGGTCGAGGTGATCGACGCCGAGCTTGCTCATGAAGGCGGGGTCGAAACGAAAGCTGTCGGAGCTGAAGACTTCTCGCGTCAGCAGGTTCAGCGCCTCGCGCTGCTGCGCCACGGACACCGGCGTGAACAGGCCGCCCGAGGAATAGCCCGCGAGCTGGCGCGAGGTGTGGACGCCGCCCACGTACCGCGAAAGCGGAGCCACCACCCCGGCGAACTGGCCCAGTCCGCGCTGGAGGTTGCGGCGGAAGACCGTGAAGTCGTCGCCCGGCGCGAGCTCGCGCTGCTTGGTGCGGGTCCAGAGCTCGCGCGCCAGCAGCATGCTGCGCTTGTAGTACGCCAGCGGCTCTTCGCCGAGGTCCCACTGGTTGACGAGCGGGTCGATCGCGCCGCCCAGTGCGGCGATCACGTCTTCGTCGGTCGCGTACGCCAGGCTCGAGTCGGTGGCGGAGCGCGCCGCGATCCGTGCGAGCTCGGCGGCCTCGTTCTCGGGCGCGATCTCGCGGTACGCGTACTCGATCGCCCAATGGTCGTAGTTGCCGAGGGTCGTCTGGTGGTAGTCGGCAACCGCTTCGTTCTCGAGCGGGATGTTGCGGGCGTTGTAGTCCATCACCGAGTTGGAGATGCCGCGCTGGCGGGTGAACGCCGCGTCCCTCAGCTGTTCGAACTTGATGCCGGTCGACCCGCGGAAGTTGTGGCGCAGGCCGAGCGCATGTCCGACTTCGTGCATCACCACGTCCTTGAGTGAGTCCGAAACGAACTGCTTCGCCTCCGGGCTGCCCGGACGGATGTCGCCACGCGCGGCCATCAGCTCGAACGCGAACGCCGACTGCTCGAGGGCGTCGAGCCCGTAGCTGCACTGTTGCCCATCGAGGAGTTGCGCAAGGGAGGCTGCGGTCAGCGGCGGCGGGTTGAAACCCTCCAGCCCGGTCTCCTGGAGGCTGTTCAGACGCGGCTGCTGGTCGCGCAGGAACCCGTTCGAGAAGCGCAGCCAGTTCTGGGGGATGATCGCCGCGCCGAGCAGGATTTCGCCAGTGCGCGGGTCCGACACCCTGGGACCCACGGCCGTCGCGCCCGGCCCCTGCTGGGCGAACCAGCGCACGGCCAGGTGGCGCGTGCCTTCCAGCGTGGTCCACTCGGCGTCGGCCGGCTGCTGGCGCACCTCGATCGCGTTACGAAATCCGGCGCGCTCGAAACCCTTGTTCCACTCGAGGATCCCGCTCTTGACCGCCTCGCGGTACTGCTCCGGGATGTTCTTGTCCATCCACACGAGGATCGGTTCCTTCGGCTCGGAAGCCTCCGCGCCCGGAATCTTCTTCTCGAGCCGCCAGCGTTCGATGAAGTGCGTGCGGGCGTCGCCCTTGTCGCTGGTTGCGAAGTCCCAGAACGCGGTCGTGAAGTGGCCGACGCGCTGGTCGGCCACGCGCGGCCGCATCGGCTCGGCCGGAAGCGGCGCGAGCGTGTACGTGTACGTGAGGAACAGGCTGCGGCCGTCCGGCAGCGCAACCGGCGTCGACGGCGTCGGCGTTCCCGGCGGAAGCGGCGTGACCGGCGGCGCCGGCAGCTTGGGTACGGCAAAGTGCTGGCGCACGGTGATGAAGGTCCCCTGCTCCGTCGCCCGTACGCGCTCGATGGAAGTGTTGGCTCGGTCGAGCGTGTACCCGATGCGGTAGGCGGCATCGAGCCGTGTCGTCGCGCCGGCGAGGTCGCCGCCGAATAACGCGGTCGCGTCGACGAGGATGGACTTGCGCTCCGGGTGCGGCGCCGACGCGACCGCGGTGGCCGCGAGCAGGCTGTCCGAGTAGCTCTCGCGCACCGCAACCTCCAGTGGCGTTCCGGCCGGCGCGCGCACCTCGAGGTTCTTCGCCACCAGTTGCACGGAGTTGCCCACGCGCCTCAGCACGACCACCTGCTCGCCGCCCATCAGGCCGGGCCAGAAGAACGTCTCGCCGAGTCCCTGTGCCAGCGACGGCACGAAGAAGAACGGCCGGTCCAGCTGGTCGCTGCGGATCTCCAGCCAGGTCTTCTCGTCCTTCTGCCAGAGCGTAAGGAAGCCTTTCAGTTCCTTCGCATCCTTGATGACGTCCGCGAACGGGCGCGGCGCGCCCGGCGCCGTCGCGGGTGCGCCGGAGGGCGCTGCCGCCGGAGTCGCGCCCGCCGGAGCGGCACCGCTCGCGTTGGCTGGCGAGCCGGCCTTCCCGGCGGTCGCACTACCCGACGCAGCCACAGGCGCCGACGTCCCGGCGTTCGGACCGCCCGCTGGCGCGGCAGTGGCGGCCTTCCCGGCCGCGCCCGGCGCCGAGGTCGTCGCGCAGGCACACAGAGCCGCGGCGACGAGCGCCGTCGCAGCCACACGCAGAGACACCTTCATCAATCACTCCTGGTGGTACTGGCGCCCCGCTGTATCCAGCCCCGGGGACGCGCTCGATTTCAAAGGGGCGAATCGTAGCGATTCGACCCCGGCTTCGGACTCAAGTTCGTCGCACGATCCCTTTACTCACGCCGGTCTTTCTCCGTTTCGTCGCGCAGGACCGCGGAACCCCGCAACGAATGCGGCAGCGCCTGCGTGATCTTCACATCGAGCAGTTGCCCGACCAGTCGCGCAGGGTCGAGCCCGCCGGGGAAGTTCACGACGCGGTTGTCCTCGGTGCGGCCCATCAGTTCGGACGCGTCCTTCTTCGACGGTCCCTCGACGAGGATGCGCTGCACCGATCCCACCATCGCTTCGCTGATGTGCGCGGCGTTCGCGTCGATGGCCGCCTGCAGCCGCGCGAGGCGCTCGAGCTTCACCGCCTGCGGCGTGTCGTCGGCCAGGTCGGCGGCCGGGGTCCCGGGCCGCTTGCTGTAGACGAACGAGAAGCTGCCATCGAAACCGACGTCCTCGACGAGCGCCATCGTCCGCTCGAAGTCGTCCGCGGTTTCCCCGGGGAAGCCGACGATGAAGTCCGAGGACAGCGAGATGCCGGGGCGGACCTGCCGCAGCCGGCGAACGATGGACTTGAACTCCAGCACCGTGTAGCCGCGCTTCATGGCCGCCAGGACCCGGTCGCTGCCGGACTGCACCGGCAGGTGCAGGTGATCGACGAGCTTGGGCACGCGGTCGTAGACGTCGATCAGGCGCTGCGTGAACTCCTTGGGATGCGACGTCGTGTAGCGGATGCGCTCGATGCCGGGAACCTCGGCGACGTACTCGAGCAGCAGCGCGAAGTCGGCGGTCTCGCCCGCCGCCAGTCGGCCGCGGTAGGCGTTCACGTTCTGGCCGAGCAGCGTGACCTCCCTGACCCCGTGGTCGGCCAGGTCGGCGATCTCGGTCAGCACGTCGTCGAAGCCGCGCGAGATCTCCTCGCCGCGCGTGTACGGGACGACGCAGAAGCTGCAGTACTTGCTGCACCCTTCCATGATCGAAACGAAGGCGCTCGGGCCTTCGACCCGCGGCGGCGGCAGGTGGTCGAACTTCTCGATCTCGGGAAACGAGATGTCGACCTGCGCCAGCCCGGTGCTCTGCCGCCGGCGGATCAGGTCGGGGAGCCGGTGCAGCGTCTGCGGTCCGAACACGATGTCGACATACGGCGCCCGCTCGACGATCGCTGCGCCTTCCTGGCTCGCGACGCAGCCACCGACCCCGATCACGAGGTTCGGGTTCAGTTGCTTCAGGTGCTTGACGCGGCCGAGGTCGGAAAACACCTTGTCCTGCGCCTTTTCGCGCACGGAGCAGGTGTTGAAGAGGATCACGTCGGCGTCCTCGGGGCGGTCCGTCGTGACGACGCCGCCGGAGGCATTGAGCACGTCGGCCATCTTGTCCGAGTCGTACTCGTTCATCTGGCATCCGAACGTGCGGATGTAGAGCTTGCGGACGCTCATGGGTCGCGATCTCGGTGTAGAGCCGGTGGCGAGGCGCGCGATTGTACGGCTGCGCAGGCCGCGAAACGAAGGGCTACTTCTCGGGCGGCAGCAGCCAGACCTGGCTCACCTGCCCGCTCTGGTCCAGCTTGTAGCGGACGCGGCTGTTCGGTGGCAGGTGGTCGGGTGTGATCGACGTGTTCGACGTGGTCAGGATGCGCGCGCCGGGCGCGAGGCGCATGGGCTTGCCGTCGATGGTGACGTTCGACATCTGGCCGGCGGTCATCGTGCCGGCCACCGAGCCGTCGGAAAAGCGCTGCGGCGAGGAACCGCAGGCGGCGAGCACAGCGACGAAGAAGAGGGCGAGGAGCCTGCGCATCGATGAGGAGTTGTCTGGTGGCGGATCAGGGACTCGAACCCCGGACACAAGGATTATGATTCCTCTGCTCTAACCAGCTGAGCTAATCCGCCGCGGGCGCGAATTATCTTCGCTAAGGCCCCACCCGGTCAAATTGAGTCTCAGCGCCGGTGGTCTTTCTCGGCGGGCCAGAGTGCGTGGAAGTGATGCACCGGTCCGTGCCCGTGCCCGATCTGCAGCGCGTCCGCCTGCCGCAACGCCTCGGTCAGGTAGTCCTTCGCGTCCTGCGCGGCCGTCGGCACGTCGGGCCGCTGCGGCAGCAGCGCCGCGAGCGCCGCCGACAGCGTGCAACCGGTTCCGTGCGTGTTCTTCGTCTCCACCCGCGGTCGCGAAATCTCGGTCATGCGATCGCCGTTGAAGAGCAGGTCCGTCGCGTCGCCGCCCGGCAGGTGGCCTCCCTTCAGCCAGACCCAGCGCTCGCCGCTTCCCATCAGGCGGTGCAGGCGCTCGGCGGCACGCGTCATCTCCTTCACGCTCTCGGGCGCGCGGCTTTCCAGCAACACGCCGGCTTCCGGCAGGTTGGGCGTGATCACGAGCGCCAGCGGAACCAGCGCTTCACGCAACGCACCGACGGCGGCGCTGGCGAGCAATGCATCGCCGCTCTTGGCCACCATCACCGGGTCGAGCACGACCCGCTCCGCTTTCCAGGCGGCCAGGCGGTCGGCGACGGTGAAGATCGCGGGCGCTTCGCCGACCATGCCGATCTTGATCGCGTCGACGCGAACGTCGGCGAACAGGGTGTCGATCTGGCGGGCGATGAAGTCGGGAGCGATCGGAAGCACCCCCGCGACCGTGCGCGTGTTCTGGGCGGTGAGCGCCGCGATCACGGCACAGGCATAGGCGCCGAGCGCGCTGAAGGCCTTGACGTCCGCGAGCACGCCGGCCCCGCCGGACGGGTCGACCCCGGCGATCGTCAGCGCGGTTGGAATCGTCTTCACGATGTGTTTTCTGTCACAAAATGAGGGGGTTAGCTTGACACAGCGAAGCCCCCGCCTATATTACTGACCGGTCAGTTACTTAGTTTCCGGAAGGCCGTCGCGCCTCCGGCCTGGTCACATGAGCAGTCCAGCGACCCACCCCGCGGCGCGTCCGCGCTGGGAGCGCCGCAAGGAAGCCCGGCCCGCCGAGCTCCTCGCCGCCGCGCTCGAACTCTTCGTCGAAAAGGGCTACGCGGGCACCCGCCTGGACGACGTCGCGCAGCGTGCCGGCGTTTCGAAGGGCACGCTCTACCTGTACTTCGAGAACAAGGAAGACCTCTTCAAGGCGGTCGTGCGGGAAAGCGTCGTCGCGCGCATCAGCGAGACCGCCGACCAGATCGAACACTTCGACGGGCCCAGCGATGCCCTGCTCGAGCACGTGGTGCGCCGCTGGTGGAGCGAGTACGGCGACAAGACGGCCGGCGGCATCAGCAAGCTGATGATGGCCGAGAGCAGCAACTTTCCCGAGATCGCCCGCTTCTTCCTCGAGGAAGTGATCGAGCCCTGGCATGAACTGCTCGCCACCGCGATCCGCCGGGGCATCGAGCGGGGCGAGTTCAGGAAGGTCGACGTCGAGATGAACGTCCACGCGCTCGCGGCGTCGCTGGTGATGCTGTCGCTGTGGAAGTGCTCGTTCGGGCCGTGCAGCCAGAAGCCCGTCGACGCGGCGGCCTACATCGACGCGACGATCGACACGTTCGTCACGTCCCTGAAGCACGGAGCGTCGCAGGGCGGGAACGATGCGACGGAGCGCGCGAATCGCGTCGCCAAGCGCAGCGGGACACGCACGACCCGCTGATAGACTTTCGCGCTGTGTTGCGGGACGCAACGGGAACGGGAACACGAATGGGAGCCGGTCTGGACTTCGAGAAGGCGCGCTTCAACATGGTCGAGCAGCAGGTCCGGCCATGGGACGTGCTCGATCAGTCCGTGCTCGACCTGCTCTTCGTGGTCAAGCGCGAGGCCTTCGTGCCGGAGCCGTACCGCGCGCTGGCCTTCACCGACATGGAGATCCCGCTGAAGATCGACGGCGTGGACACCGGCGAATGCATGTGGTCGCCGAAGCTCGAGGCGCGGATCGTGCAGGAGCTGTCGATCAAGCCGCACGACACGGTGCTGGAGATCGGCACCGGCTCGGGCTACCTCTCGGCCCTGCTCGCGCACAAGGCGCAGCACGTCCTCTCGATCGAGATCGATCCGAGGCTGAAGGCCTTTGCGGAAGCGAATCTCGCGCGCGCCGGCGTGCACAACGTCAAGGTCGAGCCGGGCGACGGCAGCCACGGCTGGCCGGGCAAGGCTCCCTACGACGTGATCGTGGTGACCGGATCGCTGCCGGTCATGCCGGAGTCGCTGCGGAACCAGCTGCGCATCGGCGGCCGCATGGCCGCGATCGTGGGCGAGGAACCCGTGATGACCGCCGAGCTCCACACCCGCGCCGCCGAGACGAGCTTCGACGTGGTCAAGCTGTTCGAGACGAGCGTCAAGGCGCTGAAGAATGCTGAACGCCCATCGAGCTTCCGTTTCTGATGAAGACGTTGTCTGTCCGCGAGCTGGCCGGCTGGCTGGCCGATGATGAGCGTGCGAAACCGCTGCTGCTCGATGTGCGGGAACCGTGGGAGCAGCAGATCTGCGGGATCGAGGGCTCCGAGCTGATGCCGATGCGCGCCGTGCCGGCAAGGATCAACGAGCTCGACCCGGATCGCGAGATCGTCTGCGTGTGCCATCACGGCGGGCGCAGCATGCACGTGGCGATGTTCCTCGAGCGACAGGGCTTCGCGAGCGTCTACAACCTGACCGGCGGCGTCGATGCGTGGGCGCGCCAGGTCGACACGGCAATGCCGACTTACTGAAGAGGGTGGGGATTCGGATGACGACACGAACTGGCCGGTTTTCACTGAAGCCGATCGCCGCACTCCTGCTCGGCGCGGCGTACGTCGCCGTGCTGCCGCCGGCGACGGCGCAGACGCCGACCAACGCGACCGTGCAGTCCCTGAAGGAACGCGCGGCCACCGGCGCGCGCAACGACGTGCTGCAGCTGTACCGCGAGGCGCTCAAGAACGACACGGCCTACGCCTCCGCGCGCTCGCAGCAGCTGGCCACGCAGGAGCGCGTGCCGCAGGCGCGTTCGACGCTGCTGCCGAATGTCGGGCTCACGGGCCGGGTCGACCAGAATTACTACAGCTCGACGGTCCCGGATGTCAGCAGCAACTTCCAGGTCTATGGCGGCGGCGTGAACCTGGCCGTCCCGGTGTATCGCCCGCAGAACTGGGAAGCGCTCGAGCAAGCCAGGCTGGCCGTGATCCAGAGCGAAGCGCAGCTGGCCCAGGCGCAGCAGGACCTCGTGCTGCGGGTCGCCACGGCGTACTTCAACGCGCTCGGCGCGCGCGACCAGCTGATCGCCCTCGAGGCCGCCAGGCTGGCGACCCTGGAACAGCTGCAGCAGGCCAAGCGCGAGTTCGAAGTCGGCACCAAGACCATCATCGACACCAACGAAGCGCAGGCGCGCTACGACCAGATCGTGGCGCAGCAGCAGGTGGCCATCGGCACCCTGATCGTCCGACGCAGCGAATTGCAGACGATCATCGGGCGCGAGGTCGACACGCTGTCGCCGTTGCGCGACCGCCCCAACCTGCAGTTGCCCACCCCGGCCGAAATCAGCACTTGGGTCAGCGCCGCCGAGCAGAACAGCTTCGGCGTGCAGGTGGCGCGCGCGAACTTCGAGATCGCCTCGCGCGAGATCCAGCGCGCCAGGGACGGATTCAAGCCGACGGTCGACGTCGTCGCGGGCTACAACGTGAACAAGTTCAACGGCACCCAGTCGAGCGACTTCAATCCGCGCATCGGTGCCGGCAGCGTCGGGCTGCAGCTGAACTGGCCCATCTACCAGGGCGGCCTGACACAGAGCCGGGTTCGCGAAGCGCTCGCGCAGCAGGATCGCTTCTCGTCGGATCTCGAAGGAGCGCGCCGGAACGCCGCGAACTCTGCGCGCCAGGCCTACACGGGCGTCAACTTCGGCCTGTCGCAGGTGCAGGCGCTGGAGTCGGCTGAAGTGTCGGCGCGCACCCAGCTGGAGTCCACCCAGCTCGGCTACCAGGTCGGCGTGCGGATCCAGCTCGACGTGCTGAACGCGACGACGCAGCTGGTGCAGACCCAGCGCGACCTGAAGCGGGCGCGCTACGACTTCCTGCTGTCGGCACTGCAGCTGAAGGCCTCCTCCGGCGCGCTCAACGAGGAGGACCTCGCCGCGGTCAACGGACTGCTCGACCCGGAGCAGCCGATCGAGGTCCCGACCGTGCTGACCGCGCCGCCGGCGCCGCGCAGTTCGCGCCTGGCGCCCGTGATCGCTTCGACGGCGGCACCGGCGACGACGCCGGCTGCCGTGAAGACAGCAGCGCCGCCGGCGAAGGCAGAGAACACGGCAGCGACGAAGAAACCCGCAGCGAAGAAGTCTGCGGCCAGGAAGCCGGCCACCAGGAAGACCGCTAGCGCGCCGAAACGAACGGCTTGAGCCGGTCGAGCGTGCGCTGCGTGGCACCGCGGTGCTGTGCGGCGAAGCGCTGCGCGGCCTCGCTCATCGCCTGACGCTTCACGCCGTCCTCGGCGATCGCGCACATCCGGGCGATCGCCTCCGCCGGCGACGCCGCGCGCTCGGCAGCGCCGGCCTCGATCGCGTCGTGCGTCGCCTGCTCGAAGTTGAACGTGTGGGGACCGACCACGACCGGCGTCCCGACCGCGCAGGCCTCGATCAGGTTCTGCCCGCCGAGCGGCAGCAGGCTGCCGCCGATGAGCGCCACGTCGGCCGCCGCGTAGTACATCGCCATCTCGCCCATCGAGTCGCCCAGCAGAAAATCGGGGTCAGACCCCGATTTCTCCCCGACGAGTGACGGGGGTGCCCGAAAATCGGGGTCTGACCCCGATTTCAGCGCCGAGCGGCGGGCGAAGTTCAGGCCGCGGGAGGCCAGCAGGCGCGCGACGTCGTCGAAGCGCTGCGGATGCCTGGGAACGATGAGCACTGCGGTGCGCGCGTCGAGCGCCTGCAGCGCGTCGAGGATCAGCGGCTCCTCACCCTCGCGTGTGCTGGCACACAGCAGCAGCGGGCGCGGACCGAGTGCTGCGCGAAGGCGATGCCCCGCCGCGACGAGTTCCGGCGACGGCGTGAAGTCGAACTTCAGGTTGCCGACCACCTCCACCCGCTCGGCGCCGACCTGCCGCATGCGCTCGGCGTCCGCCGCCGTCTGCGCCAGGACGAGCGCGAAGTTGCCGGCCGCTTCGCGCACCAGGTTCGGCGTGCGCTTCGCCTGTGCCAGCGACTTCTCCGACAGCCGCGCGTTGACGAGCACCATCGGCACGCCCTCCTCGCGCGCGACGGCGAGCAGGTTCGGCCAGGTCTCGGTTTCCATCCCGATTCCGGCGACGGGCTTGAATGCGCGCAGGAAGCGCCGCACGGCGAACGGCAGGTCGTACGGAAGGTAGACCTGCGTCACTCGGCCCGGCCACTTGTCCGCGATCGCGCGCCCGGTCTCACGGCCGGTCGGGGTCATGTGAGTCAGCAGCAATCCGTGCTGCGGATACGCGTCGAGCAGCGCGGCAATCAGCGGTTCGGCGGCGCGCGTCTCGCCGACCGACACCGCGTGCACCCAGATGAGAGGTCTCGAGGTCGCCTGCGGATAACGGGCCCAGCCGAAACGCTCGCCCCAGTGCGCACGGTATTCGGGCTGCTTACGCGAGCGCCACAGCAGGTAGAGCGCCGCGAACGGCGCCGCGAACCAGACGAACGCCGTGTATCCAAGGCGAGCGGCGCTCACTGGACGACCCTCCGCGCTGCGCGCTCCGGGATGAGCGCTTCGGAGCGGCCGTGCGCGCTCATGTCGCCTCTGCCATCACACGCCCGATCGCTTCGATCACCTGCGACGCGGGCGTCGACACTCCGGCGCCGCCGAGGCTGGCGACCGGGGCGTCACCGACGAGCCCGACCAGGCCCGGGTCGTAGTCGCAGTAGATGGCCACCGTGGGGCGGCCGAGCGCGGCTGCGAGGTGCGACAGCCCGGTGTCGACACCAACGACCACGCGCGCGCCGCCGAGCGTCGCGGCAATCGAGTCGAGCACCGAACGAGGCGCGACGAGCGCGTGCTGCATCCGCGCAGCCAGCGCGCGGGTGCGCTCCCCCTCTTCCTCGGAGCCCCAGAAGAGCACGCTCAGCAGTCCGCGCGCCGCCAGGGCCTGCTCGACCTCGACCCATCGGTCGACCGGCCAGAGCTTGGTCGCACGGCTGGCGTTGGTCAGCAGCACGGCGTACGGCGCGTGGACGACGACGGCCGGTTGCGCTGCGCACTGCAGGTCGAAACGGGCCGGCCCCTGGACTTCATATCCCAGCGCCCGCGCTCCGAGCGCGCGGCAGCGATCGACGGCGTGCAACGTGCGCGGGATGTCGAATCGCGTTCGATAGAACCGGGATGCCAGGCGCTCGCGGGCCGAAGCGGACGAGAACCCGGCGACCGGGGCGTTGGCCCAGCGCGCGACCCACGCGCTCTTCAGCAGGCCCTGGGCATCGAGC
>CAYGXL010000076.1:0-11918 GCA_964353935.1 uncultured Burkholderiaceae bacterium
AGGTTGTAATGCCCGCCGCCGCTCGCAGCGCCCGCGTGTCCCGCGTGACGGGCGCTGTCGTCCTCGATCGAAAGCTCGACCGGCACAAGCGCCGCGAGCCGGTCGCGCATCCGGTCGACCGTTCCCTCAGGCATCCGTGGCCTCCTCCTTGAGGTGGCGCGACAAGTAGAGGCCGAGGACGAGCATGAAGGCCAGCGTCAGCCCGAACAAGCCGAACAGCTTGAAGTTCACCCAGGCCTCGGTCGAGACGGAGAAGGCGACGGCGAGGTTGACCACGCCCATCGCGCCGAAGAAGCCGACCCACGCCACCAACAGTCGGTCCCACACCGGGTCCGGCACGGCGATCTGCTCCGACAGCAGCGACTTCACGAGGTTCTTCTTCCAGATGACCCGGCCGGCGACAAGCGCGCCGGCGAACAGCCAGTAGAGAATCGTGGGCTTCCACTTGATGAAGGTCTCGTCGTGGAACCAGATCGTGGCGCCGCCGAAGATCACGATCACCGCGAGGCTGATCCACAGCATCGGCTCGACGCGGCGGCCGCGCCCGAGCAGCCAGCCAACCTGGCCGATCGTCGCGACGATGGCGGTGGCGGTGGCCAGCAGGATGGGCGCCTGGTCGGGCGGCACCCGTCCGTCCCCCACCAGCCCGCCCAGCACGCTCGTGGCGAGCGCAAGCGACTGCGACGGAAACGACGACGCGAGCTTGAACGTCGCGAAGAACAGGATGACCGGGAACAGGTCGAACAGCAGCTTCATCAGGCGCCTTTGCCGGTGGGCGTGGGGATCGTCGGCTCGAAAGGATTCGGCTCGAACTTCAGCGACGCGGAGTTGATGCAGTAGCGCAGGCCGGTGGGCGGCGGGCCGTCCGGAAACACGTGGCCGAGGTGCGCGTCGCAGACGTTGCACAGGATCTCGGTGCGGATCATCCCGTGGCTCGAGTCGCGCTCCTCCCGCACGTTCGCCGGGTCGAGCGCCTTGAAGTAGCTGGGCCATCCGCAGCCCGAGTCGAACTTGGTGTCGGAAGCGAAAAGCGCCGTGCCGCAGCATACGCAGCGGTAGATGCCTTCCTCGTGGTGGTCACAATAGCGGCCCGTGAAGGCGCGCTCGGTCGCCTTCTCGCGCGTCACCGAGTACTCCATCGGTGACAACTGCCGGCGCCACTCGGCCTCGGGCTTCTTCACCTTGTCCATGCGGGTCTCCTCAGGAAGAACACGAGAGTTCGAGCGTGCGCGCCCAGTCGGGCGGCTCCGCGGCGTACGCCTCGAACCCGGGCTGTTCGTCGAACGGACGCTCGAGCACCTTCAGCAGCCGCGCCACTTCGCCGAAGTCGCGCTCGCCATCGTCGCCGCGCGCGTTGCGGATCGCGATCTCCGCAAGGTGATTGCGCAGCACGTACTTGGGGTTCACGCGATCCATGCGCGCGCGCCGCGCGACGTCGTCGCTGCCCTCGGCGCGCAGCCGGGCCCGGTACTTCGCAGCCCAGGCATCGAAAGCGGGCCGGTCGATCACCAGGTCGCGCACCGGCGCGTCCTGCGCAGGTTCCGTGGCATCGACGCGCAGGCGCGACAGGCAGCGCCAGAAGCGCGGCCAGTCGGTGTGGTTGGCGTTCAGCAGGTCGATCAGATCATTGACGAGCGCAACGTCGTCCGCCTGCCGCGTCGACAGCCCGAGCTTGGCGCGGTAGACGTCGTCGATCGCGCGCGAGTACTCGTCGACGAAGGCATCGATCGCGGCCTTGGTCGCGTCGAGGTCCTCGGTCAGCGGCACCAGCGCCTGGCCCAGCGCGTACAGGTTCCAGTGCGCGACCTGGGGCTGCATGTTGTAGGCGTAGCGGCCGTGCGAATCGCTGTGATTGCAGACGTAGCCCGCGTCGAACGCGTCCATGAACCCGAACGGTCCGTAGTCGATCGTCAGCCCGAGGATCGACATGTTGTCCGTGTTCAGCACGCCGTGGCAGAAGCCGACGCCCTGCCATTGCGCGAACAGGCGCGCCGTCTTCCGCGCGACCTGTTCGAGGAAGTGCAGGTAGGGCTGGGGCGCGTCCCGGCTCTCCGGGTAGAAGCGGTCGATCACGTAATCGGCCAGTTGCTTCAGCGCGCCGTGCTGCTCGGTCCAATAGAAGTACTCGAAGGACCCGAAGCGCACGAAGCTTGGCGCCATGCGGGTGGCGACGGCCGCGGTCTCGACGGTCTCGCGGATGACCGGGGTATCGGAGCCGATCACCGCCAGCGCGCGGGTGGATGGAATGCCGAGGTGATGCAGCGCCTCGGAGCACAGGAACTCGCGGATCGACGAGCGCAGCACCGCGCGGCCGTCACCCATCCGCGAGTACGGCGTCTTTCCGGCGCCCTTCAGCTGCAGTTCCCAGTGCCGGCCTTCGGGACCGACCGCCTCGCCGAGCAGGATCGCCCGGCCGTCCCCCAGCCGGGGGACGTAGACACCGAACTGGTGCCCGGAATAGACGGCGGCGAGCGGCTCCGCGCCGGCGACCGGGCGGTTGCCGGTCAGCGCTTCAACTGCGGCGCCGGATCGCAGGCGGGCGGTGTCGAAGCCGATCAGCTGCGCCGCGGACTCGGAAACCGCGACCAGGTACGGCTCCGGCAGTGGAGTGGGCTGCAGCCGCGTGTAGAACGTCCCGGGCAAGCGCGCGAACGAGTTGTCGAATCGCAGGCCGAGATCCGCCGCCGGCACGGCGGCCGTCTCGGGCGAGGTCAGCGGGAGGGCGACTGGGGCGTCCAACGGGGTCTCCGGGAGGAGCGGCATTCTACGGGGCGGGCGGGTGCTCGCGCCGATAGGAATCGCCCGCAACGGTCGACTTGACGCGGCGTGGACGACTCCGCAGCATGTTGGGTCCAGGCCGGGCGAAAGCAACCATCAGAAGCGCCGGCGGCACAAACACGGGGAGACAAGAATCATGTTGCAAGGGCTGATGATGCAGACGCCGCTGACGATCTCGTCGTTGATCGTGCACGCGGACAGGCATCACGGCGACGCCGAGGTCGTCTCGCGTCGCGTCGAGGGCGATATTCACCGCACCACGTACAGGGAAATCCATCGGCGCTCGCGACAGCTGGCCAACGCGTTGGGCGGAAGCGGCATCCGCATGGGCGACCGGGTGGCCACCATCGCGTGGAACGGCTACCGCCACATGGAGCTGTACTTCGCGGTTTCCGGCGCCGGCAGCGTGCTGCACACGATCAACCCGCGCCTGCACCCCGAGCAGATCGCGTGGATCGTCAATCACGCCGAGGACAGCGCGCTCTTCTTCGACCTGACCTTCCTGCCGATCGTCGAAGCCATCGCAGCGCACTGCAAGACAGTGCGGCACTGGGTGCTGATGACCGACCGCGCGCACATGCCGGCGTCGACCAAGGTTCCGAACCTGCTGTGCTACGAGGAACTGCTCGGCAGCCACTCGGACAGGTTCACCTGGCCGGACTTCGACGAGAACACCGCGTCGTCGATGTGCTACACGTCGGGCACCACCGGCAATCCCAAGGGCGTGCTGTTCAGCCATCGCTCGACGGTTCTGCACACGCTGGCGGCGGCCCTGCCGGACGCGCTGAACGTCTCGGCGCGCGACGTCATCCTGCCCGTGGTGCCGATGTTCCACGTCAACGCGTGGGGCCTGCCGTACGTCGGCGCCATGGTGGGCTGCAAGATGGTGTTACCGGGCCCGCACCTGGACGGCAAGTCGTTGTACGAGCTGTTCGAGGCCGAGAAGGTGACCTGCTCGGCCGGGGTGCCGACGGTGTGGCAAGGCCTGCTTGCCCACACCGAGGCCCAGGGCCTGAAGTTCTCGACGATGAACCGCACCGTGATCGGCGGTTCGGCCTGCCCCCCGGCGATGATCAGGCTCTTCGAGCAGAAGTACGGCGTCCACGTGCTCCACGCCTGGGGCATGACCGAGATGAGTCCGCTGGGGACCGCGTGCACGTTCAAGGCCAAGCACGCCGGCATGTCGCCCGAAGCGCAGTTCAAGGTCCAGACGAAGCAGGGCCGCGTGCTGTACGGCGTCGACATGAAGATCGTCGGCGACGACGGCGGCGACCTGCCGTGGGACGGCACCTCGTTCGGCGACCTGCTGGTCCGCGGGCCGTGGGTCCTGCGCGAGTACTTCAAGGGCGAGGGCGGCAACCCGCTGAAGACCGGCGCGGAGGGACACGCCTGGTTCCCGACCGGCGACGTCGCGACCATCGACGCCGACGGCTACATGCAGATCACGGATCGCAGCAAGGACGTGATCAAGTCGGGCGGCGAGTGGATCAGCTCGATCGAGATCGAGAACATCGCGGTGGCTCATCCGTCGGTCGCGATGGCGGCCTGCATCGCGGCCCGCCATCCGAAGTGGGACGAGCGCCCGCTGCTGGTCGTGATGAAGAAGCCCAACGCCGACGTCACCCGCGAGGAGCTGCTGGCGCACTACGAAGGCAAGGTCGCCAAGTGGCAGGTTCCGGACGACATCGTGTTCGTCGACGCCATCCCGCTCGGCGCCACCGGCAAGATGCTGAAGGCCAAGTTGCGCGAGCAGTTCAAGGACTACCGGCTGCCCACGGCCTGAACGCGTGGACCGGAGGCCGGCGAATGGCGGCGGTACGACTGCTAGGGTTTTACCCGCCCGCGGCGCTTGGTCCGGACCGGACGGCTGAAGTATCCTGCCCCGCTCGACCGCCATTCGAAGCGGTCGAACAAGACTCGACACCGAGCACGAGCCACAAGGAGACCACTGAATGAACCGCCGCTTTGCCCTTCGCTGGGTCAACGCATTGATCATCGGCGCAGCCGGCTGCCTGTTCGCCACCGGTGCCCTGGCGCAGGCCAAGGGCGGGACGGCGAAGGCGGCATCCGCCCCGGCCGCGACCGTGCAGACCATCAAGATCGCCTACATCGATCCGCTGTCCGGCCCGTTCGCCGGCGTGGGCTCGAACCTGCTGAAGCACTTCCAGTTCACGGTCGACGCCATCAACGCCCAGCAGCTGGCCGGGCCGGGCGTGAAGTTCGAGATGGTCTCGTTCGACAACAAGGCGTCGCCACAGGAGACGCTGACGGTCCTGAAGCAGGTGATCGACCAGGGCATCCGCTACGTGGTGCAGGGACAGGGTTCGGGCGCCGCTGCCGCGCTGATCGACGCGATCGAGAAGCACAACGAGCGCAATCCGGCGCAGTCGATCCTCTTCCTGAACTACGCGGCAGTCGACCCCGACCTCACCAACAGCAAGTGCAGCTTCTGGCACTTCCGCTTCGACGCCAATACCGACATGAAGATGGAAGCCCTGACGGCCTATATCAAGGATCGTCCGGAGGTGAAGAACGTCTTCCTGATCAACCAGAACTACTCCCACGGCCAACAGGTCGCGCGGGTCGCCAAGGAGCTCCTGGCGAAGAAGCGGCCCGACGTCAAGATCGTCGGCGAGGACCTGCACCCGCTCGGCCAGGTGCGCGACTTCGCGCCGTACATCGCCAAGATGCGCGCGGCGAACGCGGACACCGTGATCACCGGCAACTGGGGCCCGGACCTCGCGCTGCTGGTGCGCGCCGCGCGCGACGCCGGCCTGAACGCCAACTTCTACACGTACTACGCCGGCGTCATCGGCACGCCGACCGCGGTCGGCCCGGCGGGCGAGAGCCGCATGCGGCAGGTCGCCTACTGGCATCCCAACATCGCCCCGGACTATCCGGGCGAGAAGCAGTACCTCGAGTTCAAGAAGCGGTTCAACGAGGAGTGGTACGCGCTCGCGACCTACACGTCGCTGACCATGCTGGCCGACGCGATGAGGCGCACCGGGTCGACCGACCCGCTGAAGGTCGCGTACGCGATGGAAGGCGCGAAGATGGCCAGCCTGCACGGCGACATCGAGATGCGCGCGGTCGACCACCAGCTGCTGCAGCCGCTGTGGGTCTCGTCGTGGACGAAGGTCGGCGGGCCGAACCGGCACGACATCGAAAAGACCGGCTACACGTGGAAGACCGAGGTGGCGTTCCCGACCTACGTCGCGTCGCAGCCCACGAGCTGCATCATGAAGCGCCCGGCACGTCCCCAGTAAGCCCCTGTCCATTTATTGAGCTCCTCCGGCCCGGCACCCCCGGGCCGGTTTTGCATTCACGTCCACGGCCTCGATGGAATCGATCATCAGCCAGGCACTGATCGGCGTCAGCTACGGGCTGCTGCTGTTCATGCTCGCGGCCGGCCTCACCCTGATTTTCTCGATGATGGGCGTGCTGAACTTCGCGCACGCCAGCTTCTACATGCTCGGCGCGTATGTCGCCTACCAGATCAGCACCTGGATCGGCTTCTGGGCGGCGCTGGTGCTGGCGCCGCTCGTGCTGTTCGCGATCGGCGCCTCCGTCGAGCGCTGGGGACTGCGGCGCGTGCACAAGTGGGGGCACGTGCCGGAGCTGCTGTTCACGTTCGGCCTGTCCTACATCGTCGTCGAACTCGTGCAGGTGATCTGGGGCCGCGCGGCAGTGCCGTACCGCGTGCCCGCCGAGCTCGACGGGCCCGTGGGATGGCTGCAGTCGTTCAACGTGATCTTCCCGCAGTACCGCATGTTCATGATGGCGGTGGCGATCGCCATGCTCGTCGCCATCTGGCTGGTGCTGACCCGCACGCGCATCGGCCTCGTGATCCAGGCGGCGCTGGCGCATCCGCAGCAGGTCGAGGCGCTCGGGCACAACGTGCCGCGCGTCTTCACGCTGGTGTTCGGCGGCGGCTCCGCGCTGGCCGGTCTCGCCGGCGTGGTGGGCGGCAACGCGTTCGTGACCGAGCCCGCGATGGCGGGCACCGTCGGCGCGATCGTGTTCGTGGTCATCGTCGTCGGCGGCATGGGCTCGCTCGCTGGCGCGTTCGTCGCGGCGCTGCTGATCGGCCTGCTCGAAAGCTTCGGCAAGGTGTCCGACTGGTCGGTCGCGTCCGGCCTCAACGCGCTCGGCGCGAGCGTGGGGCCCGGCACGCCCGGCTACGAGGTGCTGAAGCTGACCCTCTCGCAGGTCGCGCCCGTGCTGCCTTACCTGCTGCTGGTGCTGATCCTGATCGTCCGGCCCAAGGGCCTGCTCGGAACCCGCGAGGACTGACGTGGCGCCCGACTCCGCCTTTCCGCCGAATGTCGGGCAGATCGCCTACAAGCCGCTGAACTTCGGTCGCTGGGTCGTCTGGGGATTCACCGCGTGCCTGTTCATCGTGATGCCTGCATTCTTCAGCAAGGGCTTCGCCCTGACGCTGATGTCGCAGATGGGCATCATGATCATCTTCGCGCTGTCGTACAACATGCTGCTGGGCCAGAGCGGCATGCTGTCGTTCGGGCATGCGGTCTACTCGGGCCTCGGCGCCTTCTTCGCGATGCACGCGATGAAGGCGATCGGTGCCGGGACGCTGGCGTGGCCGATCTCGCTGCTGCCGCTGATCGGCGGACTGGCGGGCGCCTTCTTCGGCATCGTGTTCGGCTACCTGACGACCAGGAAGGCCGGCACGCCGTTCGCGATGATCACGCTGGGCATCGGCGAGATGGTGTTCGCCGCGTCCCTGATGTTCCCCGGCTTCTTCGGCGGCGAGGGCGGCATCACCAGCGACCGCGCCGCGGGCGCGCCGTTCCTCGGCATCCCGGGGCTCAGCTTCGGCCCCGCGATCCAGGTCTACTACCTGATCGCGGCGTGGTCCTTCGCCTGCATGATCGCGATGTTCGCGCTGACGCACACGCCGCTCGGCCGCATCGCCAACGCGGTGCGCGACAACCCCGAGCGCTCCGAGTTCATCGGCTACAACACGCAGCGAGTGCGCTGGCTGATGCTGATCCTCTCCAGCTTCTTCGCCGGCATCGCGGGCGGCCTCACGGCCATCAACTTCGAGATCGTCAGCGCGGAGAACGTCCACGCGATCCGCTCCGGCGGCGTGCTGCTCGCGGCCTTCATCGGCGGAGTGACGTTCTTCTTCGGCCCGATCCTTGGCGCGATCGTGTTCGTGATCTTCTCGGTGGCGCTGTCGGAATTCACGAAGGCCTGGCAGCTGTACCTGGGCGTGTTCTTCGTCCTGCTGGTGATGTTCGCGCCCGGCGGCCTGTCGAGCCTGATCCTGATGAACCTGCGCGTGATGAAGTTCGGGAAGTTCGGCCGCCTGCGCGACCCGTACTTCGGCGTGCTGGCGGCCGCGCTGGCGCTCGCGTTCGGCGCCGTGATGCTGATCGAACTCACGTACCACGTGACGCTGAACGTCGGGCAGGGCCACAGTGTCCGGCTGTTCGGCTTCCTGTTCGACACCACGCGCGCCAGCACCTGGGTATTCGCAACCTCGGTGTTCCTGGCCGCGGGCGCGGCCTTCGAGTACTACCGCCGCGGCTTCAAGGAGCATTGGGACGCGGTGCAGATCGAGATCGAGGACTGGATCCGGGAGAATCCATGAGCCCTCCCGTTCTCGAGCTCGACGGCGTCACCAAGCGGTTCGACAAGACCGAGATCATCCGCGGCATCTCGCTCGCGGTGCCGTCGGGCGAGCGCCACGCGATCATCGGCCCGAACGGCGCCGGCAAGTCGACGCTCTTCAACCTGATCAGCGGCCGCTTCCATGCCACCTCGGGGCGCATCCGGCTGAACGGGGCGGACATCACGCAGCGCAAGCCGTTCGAGATCAACCGCCTCGGACTGTCGCGCAGCTTCCAGATCACGAACCTGTTCCATCGCCTGAGCGTCTTCGAGAACCTGCGCTGCTCGGTGCTGTGGTCGCTCGGGCACCGGTACGCCTTCTGGAAGAACCTGAACAAGCTCGCGGATGCGGAAGAGCGCGCCGAGCAGGTCCTCGCGCGCGTCGGCCTGAAGCGCCGGCGCGACATCCAGGCGGGCCTGCTCACGTACGCAGAGCAGCGCGCGCTCGAGATCGGCATCACGATCGCGGGCGGCGCGAACGTCATCCTGCTCGACGAGCCCACGGCCGGCATGAGCCGGGCCGAGAGCAGGCGCGCGGTCGACATGATCCGCGATGTGACGGTCGGCAAGACCCTGCTGATGGTCGAGCACGACATGGGCGTCGTGTTCGGGCTGGCCGACCGGATCACGGTGGTCGTCTACGGCCAGGTGATCGCCAGCGGCACCCCGGCGGAAATCCGCGGCAACGCGGCGGTCAGGGAAGCCTACCTGGGGACGCAGGCGGAGCACGCATGAAATGAGCGTCGAGACCTTGCTCCGTGTCGAACACCTGCAGGCCTACTACGGCAAGAGCCACGTGCTGCACGGCGTGGACCTGACCGTCGGCCGTGGCGAAATCGTCAGCCTGCTCGGGCGCAACGGCGTGGGCCGCTCGACCACGGCGAAGGCGATCATGGGCCTGGTCGATTGCACCGGCACGGTCGACTTCAAGGGACGCGACCTGACGCGGCTGAAGACGTACGAGATCGCGCACCTCGGGATTGGCTACGTGCCCGAGAACCGCGACATCTTCCCGACGCTGACCGTCGAGGAAAACCTGCGGCTCGGCATCAAGGGCCGCAAGCCCGGCCGCTGGAGCCATGAAGACGTGTACCGCCTGTTCCCGCGGCTGAAGGAGCGTGCCCGCACGGAGGCCGGCGTGCTGTCCGGAGGCGAACAGCAGATGCTGACCCTCGCGCGTACGATGATGGGTGACCCGGAGCTCGTCATCATCGACGAGCCCACCGAGGGACTCGCTCCGATGATCGTCGAACTGGTCGGCACCTTCCTGCGCGAACTGAAGGAGCGCGGCCTGTCGATCCTGCTCATCGAGCAGAAGCTCACCATCGCGCTGCAGATCTCGCAGCGCGTCTACGTGATGGGTCATGGGCACATGGTCTTTCACGGGACCCCGGACGAACTGAAGGCAAACCGACTGATCCGGCAGGAGTGGCTCGAAGTCTGAGTCCGCCGGATCCTTCCCCGGAGAAGTGCAATGACGACTCGTTATGAACGCCGCGGGAACGTGGCGGTGCTGCAGATCGACAACCCGCCCGTCAACGGACTTGGCCACGTCACGCGCCGGACCCTCGCCGAGGGGCTCGAGCGCGCGCTCGACGACGGCGCCGTGAAAGTCGTCGTCATCACCGGCACGAACAAGGTCTTTTCGGGTGGCGCCGACATCCGCGAGTTCAACACGCCGGCCGCGCTGGCCGAGCCGAACCTGCTGCAGCTGATCGACCAGCTGGAGCGGTCGCCCAAGCCCGTGATCGCCGCGATCAACGGTGTCTGCATGGGCGGCGGCCTCGAGCTCGCGCTCGGCTGCAATTACCGGATCGCCACGCCGGACGCGTCGATGGGCCTGCCGGAGGTGAAGATCGGCCTGCTTCCGGGCGCCGGCGGCACGCAACGCCTGCCGCGCGCGGTGGGCGCGGAAACGGGACTGCGCATGATCACGAGCGGCGACCCGATCAAGGCCGACGATGCTCTGAAGAGCGGGCTGGTGGAGAGGATCGTCGACCGCGGTTCGTTCGACGGCGTGCTGGCCTTCGCGAAGGAAGTGGTGGCGCGTCCGTCGCATCCGAAGCTGCGCGATCGCAACGTGGCGTTGCCGGCGGGCGCGGATGCCGCGGTGATGTTCGCCGCCGCGCGCGCGGAGGTCGCGCAGCAGGCGCGCGGCCTGCCGGCGCCGCTGAAGTGCGTCGACGCGGTCGAGGCCGCCGTCACGAAGCCGTTCGACGAGGGCCTGGGCTTCGAGCGGGGGCTCTTCATCGAGCTCGTGCATTCACCCGAATCGAAGGCGCTGCGCCACGCGTTCTTCGCGGAGCGGGCGGCGGCGAAGATTCCGGACGTCCCGGAAGACACGCCGACGCGGCCGATCCGCACGGCGGCCATCATCGGCTTCGGAACGATGGGCGGCGGCATCGCGATGAGCTTCGCCAACGCCGGCATCCCGGTGACGGTGTACGAGAAGGAACAGGCCGCGCTCGACCGCGGGCTGGCGACCTGCCGCCGGAACTGGGAGGCGACCGCGAAGAAGGGCCGCATGTCGATGGAGGACGTCGACCAGCGTGTGGCGCTGCTGAAGCCGACCCTCGACTTCTCGGCGCTGGGCGGCGCGGACATCGTCATCGAGGCCGCCTACGAGGACATGATCGTCAAGCAGGACCTGTTCTCGCGCCTCGACTCGACGATGAAGCGCGGCGCGATCCTCGCCACCAACACCTCGACCCTCGACGTCGACCAGATCGCCGCGGCGACCTCGCGCCCGCAGGACGTCATCGGCACCCACTTCTTCAGTCCGGCCAACGTGATGCGGCTGCTCGAGGTCGTGCGCGGCACGAAGACGTCGAAGGAGGTGCTCGCCACCGTGATGCAGCTCGGCAAGCGCCTGAAGAAGGTCGCGGTCGTCTCCGGCGTGTGCGACGGCTTCATCGGCAACCGGATGCTCGAGCAGTACATCCGGCAGTCGCTGTTCCTCGTCGACGAAGGCGCGTCGCCGCAGCAGGTCGACAAGGCGATGCATGCGTTCGGCATGGCGATGGGACCGTTCACGATGTTCGACATGGCGGGCATGGACATCGGCTACGCGATCCGGCAGCGGCGCTACGTGGAGAAGCCGCACATCACGTACTCGCGCCTCGCCGACCGCGTCGTCGAGATGGGGCGACTCGGCCAGAAGACCGGCAAGGGCTGGTACCGGTACGAGCCCGGCAACCGCACGCCGCTGCCCGATCCCGAGATCGACCTCCTGATCGCGTCGTACCGCGCCGAGATCGACCTCGCGCCCCGCGCGATCTCCGACGAGGAGATCGTGCAGCGCTGCGTGTACGCGCTCGTCAACGAAGGCGCGAAGATCCTGGAGGAGGGCATCGCGCTGCGCGCGAGCGACATCGACGTCGTCTACCTCTCCGGCTACGGATTCCCGGTGGCGAAGGGCGGCCCGATGTTCCACGCGCAGCAGCTGGGCCTCGACAGCGTGGTCACGACGATGAAGCGCTTCGCCGGCAATCGAAACGCCGACCCGG
>CAYGXL010000077.1:0-11896 GCA_964353935.1 uncultured Burkholderiaceae bacterium
TGACGCCTTCCTTCGCCTCGACGGCCTGGTGCAGGCCCTCGGACCAGCGGCGACCTGCCATCAGGCGCCCGGTGAATTCGTCGACGATCACCACCTCGCCGTTCTGCACGACGTACTGCTGGTCGCGGAGGAACAGGGTGTGCGCACGCAGCGCCGCGTTGAGGTGATGCATCAGGATGATGTTGCCGGGCGAGTACAGGCTCTCGCCTTCCGCCAGCAGTCCCATCCGCGTCAGGATGCCTTCGAGCTTCTCGTGGCCGGACTCGGAGATGTGAACCTGGTGCGCCTTCTCGTCGACCCAGAAGTCGCCGTCGCCCTTCTCGTCCTTCTGCCGCGCCAGGAGCTTCGGCACCTCGTTCATACGCATGTAGGTGTCGGTGTGGTCCTCGGCCGGCCCCGAGATGATCAGCGGCGTGCGCGCTTCGTCGATCAGGATGGAGTCGACCTCGTCGACGATCGCGTAGGCGAGCCCGCGCTGCCGGCGGTCAGGCACCGCGTACTCCATGTTGTCGCGCAGGTAATCGAACCCGAACTCGTTGTTCGTTCCGTAGGTGATGTCGGCGGCGTAGGCGGCGCGCTTGTCCTCGGTCGACTGCTGGCTGACGACCGTGCCAACGGTCATTCCGAGGAAACGGTAGATGCGTCCCATCCAGTCGGCGTCGCGCGTCACCAGGTAGTCATTGACGGTGACCACGTGCACGCCCTTTCCGGCCAGTGCGTTCAGGTACACCGCGAGCGTGGCGGTCAGCGTCTTGCCCTCGCCGGTGCGCATCTCGGCGATCTTGCCGTCGTGAAGCACCATGCCGCCGATCAACTGCATATCGAAATGCCGCTGCCCGAGCGTGCGTTTGGATGCCTCGCGCACGACGGCGAACGCCTCAGGCAGCAGCTGGTCGACCGCCTCGCCCTTCGCGATGCGCTCGCGGAACTCGGTCGTCTTCGCGCGCAGCGCATCGTCCGACAGCGGTGCGACCTGCGGCTCGAGCGCATTGATGCGCTCGACATTGCGCTGGTACTGCTTGAGCAGGCGGTCGTTGCGACTGCCGAAGATCTTGGTAAGAAGGCCGGAAATCATCGGGAATTGGCCGGACTCCGCGTGGAGCCGGCAGAAGTGGGTGCGACGGGACGGTGCCGGGGCTCCGGCGCGCGTCGCAAAACGAAAATTATGTCACAGGGGGTCGCCCTGACCGGGCGCCTTCAGGGGCAAGCAACCCCTAGTTGCGGGCAATTGCCGCCGCCGCAAGCCCCTTGAGGTCGACCTTGGCGGCGCTGGCCGCACGCTGCTGGAGCAGGCTGTCCGGCCTGGACAGGAACCGGGACGGGTTCTGCGCGATCCCCTTCGAGTGCACCTCGAAGTGCAGGTGCGGGCCGGTTGAACGTCCCGTGCTGCCCACCTCGGCGATCTTCTGGCCGCGCTTGACGAGATCGCCCGGACGCACACCGAGGCGCAGCGCGTGCGCGTAACGCGTCATCAGCTGGTTGCCGTGGTCGATCTCGACCACGTTGCCGTACTCGGGATGGAACTCGGCAAGCAGCACGACGCCCCCGGCCGCCGCGTGGATCGGCGTTCCCGGTGGGGCGGCGAAATCCATTCCTTCGTGGCGCGCCATCTTTCCCGTGAACGGATCGGTCCGCCAGCCGAAGCCCGATCCGACGAATCCGTCGGCCAGCGGCTTGCTGTTCGGCAGCAGCGCCTCGCGCACCTGGTGCGACTGCAGTTCCACCTCGATGATCGCAAGGTAGTCGGCTCGCTGATCGACGCTCCTGCTGAATCGCTGAAGCTCGACGTCGAGGTCCTGCAAGGTCATCGAATCGGATCCCGGCAGTGCGCCGCCGCGGCCGGGCAGCTCCAGGAAGCGGAACTCCTCCGGGCGTATCCCGATCACCTTCGACACGCGCTCACCCAGCGCATCCAGGCGCAGCAGCTGGGCCTGCACTTCTCCGAGCCTGCGCGCCAGCGCGTCGACGTTGTCCCGCACCCGCTGGTCCTGGCGCTCCATCTCGTCGCGCGTGACGAAGGAGATAACATCGGAAACGAATGGAATGGGGAACAGGCCGGCCGCGCGAACGGTCAGGAACGAAAACATTCCCGATATGACAAGAACCACGAGGACGACTGCGGAGAGAGCCATGGCGGCATGACGACGTGTGAGCGTGATGGTCCGCGCGCGCGCCAGCCGTTTGTCGACGACGATGATCTGCACCAGCCCCCCCAATCCTTGCCCGCCGCCGCGACAGTGCGTCGCGGTTCCGTGTGTCTAGTCCGTCCAGGCCCCTGTCCGAAGCGCTGCGCGATGCGCCGGAGGCTGCCCGCCTGCTTGCTCGCTGGGAGACCTCCCAGCGCGTTGCCCGCAGCATCGCCCCGGTCTGCCGTTCGCTGGCCTCGGGGTTCGATCCCCTCTTGCCCGGTCGATGCGAAGTGCGCGATAACGTGCTCCTGCTCACTGCGTCTTCGACCGCCCAGTCCGCCAAGCTGCGCCAGGTGACCCCGCGACTGCTGTCAACGCTGGGCGGCGAAGGGATTCAAGTGTACGAAGTCCGGGTGCATGTCCAACCCGGTTTCATGGCCTACCCGGAACAGGGGAGCGCCAAGCCTTCGAGCGAAGACGCCGCCTGGCTGCATCCTGCGCCGAGCGCTGGCGAAACCGTGGGAAAGTTCGCGCTTACTGTGCGCGAATCGCCGCTGAAGCACGCCGTCGAACGGCTGGCAGCGACGCTCAGGAAGCGCGCGAAAGGCTAGGCAGCGACCAGCTGCACGCGAACGCCCGAAGGCGCGAGGTCTTCGTCCTCGAACGTCACGACCTCATACGCGGTGGCGTCCGCGGTCAAGGCCCGGAGCAGCTTGTTGTTGAGCGCGTGACCCGACTTGTGTGCCTCGTATGAGGCAATCAGGGGGCGCCCCAGCACCGACAGGTCGCCGATGGCGTCCAGGATCTTGTGCTTCGCGAATTCGTCGCCGGCACGCAGCCCGTCGGTGTTCAGAACGCGGTACTCGTCCATGACGATGGCGTTCTCGAAGTTGCCTCCCATCGCCAGGCCGGCCGCACGCAGCGCCTCTACCTCGTTCACGAAGCCGAACGTGCGGGCGCGCGCGACGTCCTTCACGAACGACTCGCGCGCGAAGTCGACCTCGACCACCTGCTCGGTCGCATCGATCGCCGGGTGCTTGAACTCGATGGAGAACTTCAGCCTGAAGCCGGCGTATGGGGACAGGCGAGCCCACTTGTCGCCGTCGACGATCTCGACCGGCTTCAGCACGCGCACGAACTTCTTCGGGGCGTTCAGTTCGACGATGCCCGCGGACTGGATCAGGAAGACGAAGCTCGCGGCGCTGCCGTCCATGATCGGGATCTCGGGCGCGTCGACGTCGACGTAGCAGTTGTCGATGCCGAGCCCGGAGATCGCGCTCATCAGGTGTTCGATGGTCGCGACGATCTGTCCGTCGCGGCCGATTGTCGTCGCCATCCGCGTGTCGACCACCTGCTCGGGCGACAGCGGAATGTCGACCGGCGGGTCAACGTCCACGCGCCGGAACACCACGCCGGTGTCGGCGGCGGCCGGACGCAGCACCAGTTCCACCTTCGTGCCGCTGTGCAGCCCGATCCCGACGGTGCGGACCAGTTGCTTGAGCGTGCGCTGTTTCAGCATGGCGCGATTTTACCTGTCGGTTGTGCGTCGCAGCGAGCGGAAGAGGGAACCCTCGGCGAGAATCGGCTGGACTTCGAGGAGCGAACTTGACGAATCCCCCCGCCATTGAGAGCACCACACAGGGCGGCCCGCCCGCCCGTTCGCCGTTTCCGCCGATCCGCACCGTCGCGCTCGGCGCGCCGTTCGAATGGCTTGCCCTCGGCTGGCGAGACCTGCGCCGCGCGCCGGCCGCCAGCCTGTTCTACGGCGCCGCGTTCGCGCTGATGGGCCTGCTGGTCCACCTCGTGCTCAGGCACATGGTGGAACTGATCTCCGCCCTGACCGCCGGGTTCCTGCTGCTCGGCCCCTTCCTCGCCACCGGGCTGTACGACATCAGCCGGCGCCTGCAGCGCGGCGAGTCGGTCGCGCTGCGCGACACGCTGACGGCCTGGAAGGCGAACCTCGGCGCTTTCACCCTGTTCACGCTGTGCCTCTCGGTGATCATGCTCATCTGGGCGCGCGCCTCGCTGGTGACGTTCGCGTTGTTCTTCTCGAGCGGCATGCCCACGCTGAAGGACTTCTTCGGCCAGGTGGTCAGCGCCGATCACGTCGATTTCCTCATCACCTACTTCGCGGTGGGAAGCGTGTTCGCATCGATCGCGTTCGCCATCAGCGTCGTGTCGGTTCCGATGATGCTCGACCGCGGAACCGACACGATCGTCGCGGCGCTGACCAGCGTTCGCGCGCTGTTCGGCAACCCGGGACCGCTCCTGCTGTGGGCCACCCTGATCGTCCTCATCGTCGGCCTCGGCTTCGCCACGCTGTTCATCGGCCTCGTGATCGCCGTCCCCCTGATCGGCCACGCGACGTGGCACGCGTACCAGGCACTGGTCGGGGAGCAGTGAATCCGCGCTCGACTCGCGGTTTCCCTCCCCGCCAGGCGGGGAGGGCATAGGGAGGGGTGCTGTTCTCCTCCCGCCAGGCGGGAGGCCGGGTGGGTGCAGTTGCCGTTGTGAACCGGTCGGGCGCCCGGCCGCCCGAAGCCCGACCGGCACAAACGGTGCGCGCGAAGCGCGCATGCCGCCGCGAGTGCACGTGCGAATCACGGCGCAGCCGGGGTTCGCGTACACGAGCGGCGCCTCAATCCGCCTGCTTCCGCAGGAAAGCCGGAATGTCGTAGCGCTCGGTGCCGGAATCCTCCATCGCGCTGACGCGCGCCTGCACCGATTCGCGGGTGTCCCGGGTGCGCCAGATCGCCGGCTTGTCGAGGTCGGCGTAATCGGTCACTGGCGACGGGGCGGCAGTTGCAGGCACGACGCCGACCGGACCGTTGTCGGTCCCCGTGCGGATCACCGTGAACGGCGTCGACACTTTCTTCGCCGATGCTCGGCCAAGGCCGGTGGCAACCACCGTGACGCGCAGGGAATCGCCCATCGACTCGTCGCACACCGTGCCGAAGATCACAGTCGAGTCTTCCGCGGAGAAAGCGCGGATGGTGTTCATGACCTCGCGCGTCTCCTTCATCTTCAGCGACGTCGACGCGGTGATGTTCACCAGCACTCCACGCGCGCCCGACAGGTCGACCCCTTCGAGCAGCGGGCTGGCGACGGCCTGCTCGGCCGCGATGCGCGCGCGGTCCAGGCCGGCGGAGGTCGCGGTGCCCATCATCGCCTTGCCTCGTTCGCTCATCACCGTCTTCACGTCCTCGAAGTCGACGTTGACGAGGCCCGGCACGTTGATGATCTCGGCAATGCCCGCGCAGGCGTTGTGCAGGACATCGTCGGCGGCGCGGAAGCACTCGGCCATCTCGGCGTCCTCGCCCATCACCTCCTCGAGCTTGTTGTTGAGGATGACGATCAGCGAGTGGACGTTGTCCTCGAGCTCCGAGAGGCCCTCTTCGGCCAGCTTCATCCGCTTCGGCCCCTCGAACTCGAACGGCTTCGACACCACGGCCACGGTCAGGACGCCGAGCTCCTTCGCCACTTCCGCGAACACCGGCGCGGCGCCGGTGCCCGTGCCGCCACCCATGCCGGCGGTGATGAAGACCATGTGCGCGCCGCGCAGCGCATCGGCGATGCGGTCGCGCGCCTCCTCGGCCGCGGCCCGCCCGGCGTCCGGCCGGCTGCCCGCGCCCAGGCCCGACTTGCCGAGTTGCAGGATGTTCTGCGACGACGACCGCGCCAGCGCCTGGTGGTCGGTGTTCGCGCAGACGAACTCCACGCCCTGCACGCCGCGCCGGATCATGTGCTCGACCGCGTTACCGCCGGCCCCGCCCACACCCACGACCTTGATGATGGTCCCGTTGGTTTCCGTTTCCAGAATCTCGAAGCTCATGTTCTTTTCTCCTGATTTGCGAATTGCGTTACTGCACGATTCGGAACGCTCACTGACAAAAGCGCAGCCTTACGCGCTTGCCACTGAGTACTCCGCCCTCACCACTAGAAATTGCCCACGACCCATTCCTTCATCCGCTTCATGGTCTGCTTGAACGATCCCGTCTGTTGCGCGATCTTCCGGCCCCGCAGGCGCTGCGAGTGCGCTTCCACCAGCAGGCCGATCGCCGTCGCAAAACGCGGGTTGCGCACGACGTCGGCCAGCGAGCCGTCGTAGCTCGGCCAGCCGATGCGGGCCGGTTTCAGGAACACGTCTTCCGCGAGTTCGGTCATGCCGGGCAGCAGGCTCGTTCCGCCGGTCAGCACGATTCCCGACGAAAGCAGTTCCTCGTAGCCGGACTCGCGGATCACCTGCTGCGTCAGCGTGAAGAGCTCCTCCACGCGCGGCTCGATCACGGCCGCGAGCGACTGGCGCGACAGCAGGCGCGGGCCGCGGTCGCCGAGGCCCGGGATCTCGATCTTCTCGTTCGGGTCCGCCAGCACTTCCTTGGCGACGCCCCAGCGCAGCTTGATCTCCTCGGCATCGGGGATCGGCGTGCGCAGCGCCATCGCGATGTCGTTCGTGATCTGGTCGCCGGCGATGGGGAGGATGGCGGTGTGGCGAATGGCGCCGCCGGTGAAAATGGCGATGTCCGTGGTGCCGCCGCCGACGTCCACGAGCGCCACGCCCAGTTCCTTCTCGTCCGCCGACAGCACGGACAGCGACGACGCGAGCGGCTGCAGGATCAGGTCCTGAACCTCGAGTCCGCAACGGCGCACGCACTTGATGATGTTCTGCGCGGCGCTGACCGCGCCGGTGACGATGTGCACCCGCACCTCGAGCCGCACGCCGCTCATGCCGATCGGCTCGCGGATGTCCTCCTGCCCGTCGACGATGAACTCCTGCGTCAGCACGTGCAGCACCTGCTGGTCGGTCGGGATGTTCACCGCCTTGGCGGTCTCGATCACGCGCGCGACATCGGCGCCCGAGACTTCGCGGTCCTTGATGGCCACCATGCCGCTCGAGTTGAAGCTCTTGATGTGGCTGCCCGCGATGCCGGTGAAGACGTCCTTGATCTGGCAGGCGGCCATCAGCTCCGCCTCCTCCAGCGCGCGACGGATCGACTGCACCGTCGACTCGATGTTGACCACCACGCCCTTGCGCAGGCCCTGCGACTCCGCCTGCCCCAGTCCGATGACCTGGAACCGCCCCTCCGGGAGCACCTCGGCCACGGCCACCACCACCTTTGAAGTGCCGATGTCGAGCCCGACGATCAGGTCTTTGGTTTCGTTTCTCATGTTCTCGTCATCGGTTTTTCGCAGGAGGCAAGGCGGCCAGCCCGTTGGGGTAACGCGCGTCGATGCTCTGTGGCGCCCCGCCGACGCGGGCCGCGACCATCGGGTAGGCGGCGACGACCTGGGCCAGGCGGTCGTTCAGGGCGATGCCGTCGGTGTCGCGCCCGAGTTCGAGGCGCGTCGCCGCGCCGTCGACGCCGGCCACGTCGACGGCCCACGAACGGCGCTCGGACACGTCGATTGCCGCGATCCTCATGCCGAGCGGAGCGAGCATCGCCGTGAACTCGTAGTAGCGCCGCGCCGCATCGTGCGCGACCGCTGCAGGCCCCTCGAATGCGGGCAGCGGTCCGTGGATCTCGGCCTCCGCAGGATTGGCGACGAACAGTTCTCCGGAGTCCGCAAGCAGGCGCCCGTCGCTCCAGACGCCGAGGGCGCGATGCTCGACCAGCGTGACGTGCAGGCGATCCGGCCAGATCCTCCGCACCGAGGCCTGCGCGACCCACGGCACGGCTTCCAGCACGCGCCGCGTCTCGTCGAGGCGCATGGTGAAGTAATTGCCCTTGAGCCGGCCGGCGATGGCAGCGCGCACCGACGCCGATGTCACGTGCTGGAGTTCGCCGTGCACCTCGATCGCACGCAGCGAAAAGTACGGCCGCTGGGCGACCCAGTACAGCACGCCGCCGACGGCGATCAGGCCCGCTAACGTCGCAAAGAGCGCCGCAAACCCGTTCATCACGCGCGCACTCATCGCGACCGGCCTCCGTCGTCGAGCGACGCGTCCTGCAGGATCCGCAGCACGAGGTCCTCGTAGCTCATGCCGACCGCGCGCGCGGCGATGGGCACCAGCGAGTGGCTCGTCATGCCGGGGGACGTGTTGAGTTCGAGCAGGAAGGGCTCGTTGCGCTCCGACAGCATCACGTCGATCCGTCCCCAGCCGCGCGCCCCGAGCACGGCGTAGGCGCGCAAGCACAGCCGCTGGATCTCGCTGGCCAGCGCGTCATCCACCGGCGCGGGACAGAGGTACTTGGTGTCGTCGCTGAAGTACTTGTTGTGATAGTCGTAGTTCGCGCCCGGCGCGCGGATCTCGATCAGCGGCAGCGCCGTCGCTCCGCTCCCCTGGCCGAGCACCGCGCACGTCAGCTCGCGGCCCGCGATGAACTGCTCGGCCAGCACGGCGCTGTCGTACTTCGCGGCCAGCGCATACGCGTCGGCCATCTCCGAGTAGCCGGCGACCTTCGCGATGCCGATCGTCGAGCCCTCGTGCGGCGGCTTGGTGATCAGGGGCAGGCCAAGGTCGTCGACTGCCGCGTTCAGCTCCGCCCGATCGCCGCTCGCGAGCACCCGGTAGCGCGGCGTTGGAATGCCTTCCTGCAGCCACACTCGCTTGGTCGCGAGCTTGTCGATCGCGATCGCCGACGCCTGGACGCCGCTGCCGGTGTACGGAACTCCCAGCGTTTCCAGCACGCCCTGGATCGTCCCGTCCTCGCCACCCCGCCCGTGCAGTGCGATGAATGCCCGATCGAACCGGGCCGCCTCGAGTTCCGCGAGCGTCTGCGCGCCCGGGTCGAACGCGTGCGCATCGACGCCCCGGGATTGCAGCGCCTTGAGCACGCCGGTGCCCGACATGATCGAGACCTCACGCTCGGACGAGCGCCCCCCGAAGAGCACCCCGACCTTGCCGAGCGCTTTCACGTCGGCGCTCATTCCGCCCCTCCGCCCGTGAGCCTGGCCGGCAGCTGGCCGATCGAACCCGCGCCCATTCCGATGACGACATCGCCGTCGCGGACGATGTCCATCAGGGCGCCCGGCATCTCGTCGATCGATTCGACGAACACCGGTTCGATCTTTCCCGCCACGCGGATCGCGCGCGCGAGCGAGCGCCCGTCGGCTGCGACGATCGGCGCTTCGCCCGCCGGATACACCTCGGCGAGCAGCAGCGCGTCGCAGGTCGACAGCACCTTCACGAAGTCTTCGAAGCAGTCACGCGTGCGCGTGAAGCGGTGCGGCTGGAACGCCAGCACGATGCGGCGGCCGGGGAAGGCGCCGCGCGCCGCTTCCAGCGTCGCCGCCATCTCGACCGGGTGGTGGCCGTAGTCGTCGATCAGCGTGAACGAGCCGCCCGACGGAATCGGCAGGTCGCCATGGCGCGAGAAGCGCCGGCCCACGCCCGTGAACTCGGCCAGCGCCTGCACGATCCCGTCGTCCGGCACGCCGAGTTCGGTGCCGACCGCAATGGCCGCGAGCGCGTTGGCGACGTTGTGCATGCCCGGAAGATTCAGCGTCACGTCGAGCGGCCGCGCGCCGTCGCGCTGCGCGGTGAAGCGCATCAGCGGGCCATCGGCGCGTGCGTCGACCGCACGAATTTGCGCCTGAGGCGCGAATCCGTAGGTGATCACGGGCTTCGACACGAAGGGCAGGATCTCGCGCACGCTGCGATCGTCGATGCACAGCACGGCGCTGCCATAGAACGGAAGGCGCCCCAGGAAGTCGACGAAGGCCTGCTTCAGCCGCGCGAAATCGTGCCCGTAGGTCTCCATGTGGTCGTTGTCGATGTTCGTCACGACCGCGACGACCGGCATCAGGTTCAGGAAGGACGCGTCCGATTCGTCGGCTTCGACGACGATGTATTCGCCGGTCCCGAGCCGCGCGTTGGCGCCGGCCGAGTTCAACCGGCCGCCGATCACGAAGGTCGGGTCGAGGCCGCCGGCGGCCAGCACGCTGGCGACCAGGCTCGTGGTCGTTGTCTTGCCGTGCGTGCCGGCGATGGCGATGCCCTGCTTCAGCCGCATCAGTTCGGCCAGCATCACGGCGCGCGGCACGACCGGAACGCGACGGGCTCGCGCGGCAAGGACTTCCGGATTGCTGGGCGACACCGCGGTCGACACGACGACGGCATCCGCTCCCGCGATGTGTTCCGCGCCGTGGCCGAGCGCAATGCTCGCGCCGAGCTGCGTCAGTCGCCGGGTGGCGGCGTTGCTCGCGACATCGGATCCGCTGACCTTGTACCCGAGCGTGAGCAAGACCTCTGCAATCCCGCTCATCCCGGACCCACCGATGCCGACGAAGTGGATGTGCTTGACCGCGTGCCTCATGCGGCTACCTTCTCGATCACGGCCGCGACCATCTCGGTCGCCTTCGGCTTGCCCACGGCGCGCGCCGACTCGGCCATCGATTGCAGGCGCGTGCGATCGAGGCTGGCGAGCAGCCCGGCCAGTCGCTCCGCGGTGGCCTCGCCCTGCGGCAGGTGGATCGCGGCGTTCTTCGTCGCCATGAACTCGGCGTTGGTGCGCTGGTGGTGCGTGGTGGACACGACGAGCGGCACGAGGATGCTCGGCACGCCGGCCGCCGCGAGTTCCGTCACGGTGATCGCGCCCGCGCGTGCGAGCACGAGATCGGCCTCGGCGTAGCGTGCCGCCATGTCGTCGATGAAGGTGACGATCTCCGCCTGCACGCCCGCCGTCGCATAGGCGTCGCGCACGGAGTCGAGATGCTTCGCGCCGCACTGATGGACCACCTGCGGCCGCCGTTCCACCGGGATGCGGGCGAGCGCCTGCGGCACCGTTTCGTTCAGCACCTGTGCGCCGAGGCTGCCGCCGATCACGAGCAGGCGCAGCGCGCCCGTCCGGCCGGGATAGCGGTCGGCAGGCACGGGCACGGCGGCGATCTCGGGGCGCACCGGATTGCCGGTGACGAGGCCCTTCGCGCCGGCCTTCTGCGCGGCCTCGCCGTCGAATCCGCACAAGACGCCGGACGCGATCGGCTTCAGCAACGTCGTCGACATCAGCGGGGCCGCGTCCGGGTTCAGCAGAATCACCGGGACGCCGAGCGAACTCGCCGCCATGCCGGCCGGCACGGCGACATAGCCCCCGGTCGAGAACACCGCGTCGGGCTTGTCGGACCGGATGATCTTCCGGCTCTGCCACATGGCGCGCAGCAGCAGGAAACCGCCGAGGACCAGTGTCTTGAGCCCCTTGCCGCGCAGGCCGGAGAAGTCGATTGCACGGAACGCGATGCCGTGCGGCTCGACCAGCGCGCGCTCCATGCCGGTCCTGGTGCCGAGCCAGCTCACCGACCAGCCGCGGCGCTGCAGTTCGCCCGCGACCGCGAGGCCCGGCATCACGTGCCCTCCGGTGCCGGCCGCAACGACCATCAGGTGCTTCATGCGCGGCCTCCGCGCATGAGAATCCTGTTTTCCTTGTCGACTCGCAGCAGGATCGCCAGCGCCGTCAGCGTCGACAGCAGCGCCGAGCCGCCGTAGCTCATCAAGGGCAGCGTCAGGCCTTTCGTGGGCAGCAATCCGGTGGCCACGCCGATGTTGATGAACGCCTGCACGCCGATCCACAGGCCGACGCCCTGGGCCACGAGGCCGGCGAACGTGCGCTCCAGCGCGATCGCCTGCCGCCCGATCTCGAACGCCCGCTTCACCATCCAGTAGAAGAGCACGACGACGGCCAGCACGCCGACGAGGCCGAGTTCCTCGCCGAGCACGGCGAGGATGAAGTCGGTGTGCGCTTCGGGCAGGTAGTGCAGCTTTTCGACGCTGCCGCCCAGGCCGACGCCGAACCACTCGCCGCGGCCGAAGGCGATCAGCGAGTGGGACA
>CAYGXL010000078.1:0-11481 GCA_964353935.1 uncultured Burkholderiaceae bacterium
CATCGGCAGCCTGCGGCCCTTGAAGCGCGCGGCCAGCGCCTGCCCCTCGGCGTCATCCGCGTTCGGCTCGGCGTCGTACGTGAGCTCGCGGTAGTTCGGATTTCGCTCGAGCACGATCTTCGAGTTGCGACGCCACTCGACGAGGCGGAAGGGGCCGGTGCCGACGGGATGGGCCATCATGTCGTCGCCGTACTTCTCGACCACTTCGCGCGCGACGGCGCCGAAGAGGTCGCCGCTGGTGAGCGTGTGGAGGAAGCGCGGCTCCGGTTGCCCGAGCTTGAACTGGATCGTGTGGCGGTCGAGCGCGCGCAGGCCCTCGACATCGCTGTCATAGTCGAAGGGCTTCTTTTCCTTCAGCGCGGCGTCGCGCAACGCGGCCATGCCGACGATCTTCAGCTCGTTGAGGCCCGCAAAGTTGGGGGCCTTCCAGCGCGGGTCGAAGAAGCGCTTCATCGCGTAGACGTAGTCCTGCGCGACCAGTTCGCGCTTCTTGCCGTTGAACGCAGGATCGTCGGCGAAGTAGATGCCCGGCTGGATCTTCACGGTCCAGACGCGGAAGTCCGGCGACACCTCCGGCATGCCGACCGCCGTGTTCGGCTTGATCTTGAACGGACGTGCCAGGTGGTCGTAGGTGTACAGGCCGTCGAAGATGTTGGCGGTCACCGTGCGCGAGTACAGGTCCGACAGCTGCACGGTGTCGAACCCGGTCTCGGCGATCGGGAATGCGTACCGCAGCACCCTCTTCGCTTCTCCCTGGGCGGCGGCCGCGGAGGCGATCAGGAGCGTCGCGCAGAGGAGGGCGACGCGGCGCAGGAAGGAAGACTTGGTCATGTGAGGGTCCGGGCCCGCAGTTCGGGGTCGATGTCGACGTACTTCCAGAAGTCGCGCATGAAGGGATGCCGCCGGAAGCCGATCACCCACGGGTGATAGACGGCGGTCTCGATGCGGTGACCGAGGAACTTGTACGGCGCGTAGGCGGCGAACAGCCGCTTGGCTTCGTGGAACAGCGCGTCGCGCTCCGCGCCGTCCGGAATCGTGCGCTGCTGCGCGTAGAGCCGGTTGAACGCAGGCAGGTCGAAGCGGGCGTGGTTGGCCTGGCCCTTGTTCGGCCCGTAGCCGAGCGCGAGGAAGGTGTCGCCGTCGGGCTGCGCGGCCACCCAGCCGACGCGCCACATCATCAGCTTGCCGGCACGGGAGTTCTTCAGGTTCTCGGGCCACTTGGCCGGCTTGAAGTCGATCTGCACGCCAACCGCCGTCATGCTCCGCTTCCAGATTTCGTCGAGCTGGCGCGACAGCTGGTCCGGCTGGGTCGCCATTTCCAGTTTCAGCGGCGAGCCGTCGGGCAATTCGCGCCAGCCGTCGCCGTTGCGATCGATGTAGCCGAACGCGTCGAGCAGCGCCTTCGCGCGCGGCGGGCTGAACTCGCTCATTTCGCTCCTGAACGCCGGGTCGTAGCCCGCCGTGAGGGGCGCCACGGGCGATTGCGACGGAATCGACTGCCCCTTGCGAACCAGGCGGATCTCGTCGTCGGCCGCGTAGGCCAGGCCGATCGCGCGGCGCAGCGCGACCTTCTCGGGCGTGTAGCCGCCGACCACCGGGTGCTCCATGTTGAAGAGCGCCATGTCGACGTTGGCGCGCGGTGCGCGGTCCATCTGGATCGAGCGCCGTTGAAGGTTGGGAGCGAGCTGTCCGTTCGGGATCACCAGGTTCGCCAGGTCGTAAGGGAGTTCGTCGACGAGGTCGTGCTCGGAGTTGAGGAAAGCGAGCCAGCGCGGCTGGTTCTCCTCGACGATGTAGACCTCGACACGATCCACCAGCGGCAGCTTGCGGCCGCGCAGTTGCGCCGCCACCGCCTCGCCGACGGCGTCGCCGGCCGTTGGTTGCGGGTCGTACACGTCGTCGCGGTAGCCGGGATTGCGTTCGAGCACCATGCGCGACGAGCGGCGCCAGTCGACCAGCCGGAACGGCCCGGTGCCGACCGGATGTCCGAGGAGCTGCTTGTCGTCGTACATCTCGGCGACCTCGCGCGCGACCGCGCCGAGGAACGAGTTGTCCGCGAGGTAGAGGTGGAAGCGCGGGCTCGGTTCGCCGAGCCGGAGCTGGAACGTGTAGCGGTCGAGCGCGCGCACGCCCTCGACCTCGCGGTCGATGTCGAACTTCGCGCCTTTCAGGGCCGCGGCGCGGATCTCGTTCATGCCGAGCAGTTTCGCGTTCTCGAGCAGGTACAAGCGCGGGCTCTTCAGCTTCGGGTCGTAGATGCGCTTGATCGAATAGACGTAATCCTGCGCGACGAGTTCGCGCTTCCCGCCCTGGAAGGCGGGGTGGTCCTGGAAGAAGATCCCGGGGCGCAGCCGGATCGTCAGCGTGCGGAAGTCGTCCGACACCTCGGGCAGCGCTACCGCGGTGTTGGGGACGATCCTCGCCGGCCGCGCGAGGAAGTCGTACGACATCGGCGCATCGAAGATGTTCGCGATCACCGTGCTCGAGTAGAGGTCGTTGACCTGCGCGGGATCGAAGCCGGTCTCGGCCACGCGGAACGCATAACGGAGCACCTTCTGGCCGGCGGCCGGCCTGTCCGATGTTGCCGCTGTGTTCTGGGCGCGGACTGTGGCGCCCGCGAGCGCAGGCAGCGCCACGAGGGCATTCGACAGTGCGCGTCGGCTTTTCGAAACGCGTTCGATCGTCACGAGTATGTCGGCTGCAGGTTGTTTTGGATCCACGGCCCCGGACGGCATAATCCGCGCTTTCGCGCTTCGGGCGGGTGTCTGGACGCGGACTCGAGAGGACGGCAGCCCGCGTGGCCGCATACATCTTACGCAGACTGTGGCAGATGATCCCGACGCTGGCGGGAGTCATCCTGTTCGTCTTCTTCCTGTTCAAGTTCTTCGGTGGCGATCCGGCGGAGATCCTGGGCGGCCTGCTCGCCACGCCGGAGCAGATCGAGGCCATTCGACAGCAGCTCGGCCTGAACGATCCCTGGTACGTGCAACTGTGGATCTTCGTGAAGTCGATCTTCACGTTCAACTGGGGCAACAGCTGGGCGACCGGCGAGCCGATCAGCAACATCTTCCGCACGCGCCTGCCGGCGACGCTGACGGTGATGCTGCCGATCCTGATCCTCGAGACCGTGCTGGCCATCGTCGCAGCCATGGCCGTCGCCTACGTGCGCGGGTCGCTGACCGACCGGGCCATCATGGTCATCACCACGGTTGCGCTGTCGATCTCGTTCCTTGTGTACATCATCGTCGGCCAGTGGCTGTTCGGCTTCTACCTCGGCTGGTTCCCGGTGCAGGGCTGGAGCGACAGCTTCTGGACCAACCTGACGCACTACGCGGTGCTGCCGATCATCCTCGCGGTGTTCGTGTCGCTCGCGCCGTACACTCGCCTGTACCGCAGCTTCTTCCTGGACGAGATCAACCAGGACTACGTGCGCACCGCGCGCGCCAAGGGCGTCGGCGAGAACCGCGTGCTGTTCGTCCACGTGCTGCGCAACGCGATGATTCCGGTGCTGACGAACCTCGCACTGCAACTGCCGGGCGTGTTCGTCGGTTCGTTCCTGATCGAGACGTTCTTCTCGATTCCCGGCCTCGGCCGCGAAGTGCTGCTGGCCGTCAACCGCAGCGACTACCCGGTGATCCAGGCGATGACGGTGTACCTCGCGGTGCTGACGATGATCATCAACCTCACGGCCGACATCCTTTACCGCGCCGTCGATCCACGCGTGGTCCTGAAGTGAGGCTGCCGTGAACGCCGCCGTCGAAGCCTACAAGCTGCCTCCCGAACCCGCCCGCTCGCGCGGCGTGTGGGCCACGGCGTGGCGGCGCCTGAAGAACGACCGCGTCGGCATGGTGTCGCTCGCCGTCGTCGCGGTGTTCGTGCTGATGATCCTTCTTTCGTCGGTCGGCCTGGTCGCGCGCGACTGGCAGAAGGAAGTCGCGGTGCCCGACGCGCCGCCGACCTTCATGGGGCCGAAGGCGAAGCTGACCGGCACCGACCCGCTCGCCAACGCGGTGTCCAGCGACGCGAAACCGGTCGACCTGTCCGACATCGACCCGCTCGCGCCGAAGTACGACGAGTGGAAGGAGCGGGCGGCAAAGATCCAGGTCAGCGAGCCGCCGCGCGCCGAGACGCTCCCATTCGGCGCCGACCGCCTTGGACGCAACGTGCTCGACAAGGCGATCAAGGGCGCGGAGATCTCGATCTTCGTCGGCCTGTTCGCCGCCGTGCTCGCCACCATCATCGGCACGATCCTCGGCGCACTGTCGGGTTACGTCGGCGGCAAGGTGGGCGACTTCCTGGAGTGGGTCTACAACGTATTCACGTCGATCCCGGACATCCTGCTGATCTTCGCGTTTGCCGCGGTGCTCGGGCGCGGCATCGGCACCGTCATCCTGATCCTCGGCCTGGTCGGCTGGACCGGCATGTACCGGCTGGTGCGCGCCGAGTACATCAAGCACAGCAGCCGCGAGTACGTGAAGGCTGCCGAGGCGATCGGCACCAGCCACCTGGCCCGGATGTTCGTGCACATCCTCCCGAACGTCAGCCACGTGGTCCTCGTGCGGATGTCGCTGTACGTCGTCGGCTTCATCAAGGCCGAGGTCATCCTGTCGTTCCTCGGCCTCGGCGTCCCGGTCGACCAGGTGTCGTGGGGCACGATGCTGTCCGAGGCGCAGGCCGAACTCGTGCTCGGCCACTGGTGGCAGCTTGCCGCGGCCACGATCTTCATGGCGACCTTCGTCACGGCGTTCTCGCTCTTCACCGATGCTCTGCGTGATGCGCTTGATCCGAAATTGCGATGAGCACACTCCTTTCCGTCCAGAACCTCGAGGTCTCGTTCAGGCTCGGCAAGCATCGCGTCGTCGAGGCGGTGCGCGACATCAGCTTCGACGTTCCGGAGAACGGCACGCTTGCGCTGGTCGGCGAGTCGGGCTCTGGCAAGAGCGTCTCGGCGATGTCGGTCGTCCGGCTGTTGCCGGAGAATGCGATCGTCGGCGACGCGAGCCGGATCTCCTTCGCGGGCCGCAACCTGCGCACGGCCGCGGAAGACGAACTGCGCAAGATCCGCGGCAAGGACATCTCGGTCATCTTCCAGGAGCCGATGACGTCGTTGAACCCGGTCTTCACGGTGGGCTGGCAGATCGCCGAGGTGCTGAAGCTGCACACGGATCTCGCGGGCCGCGCGCTCGGCGACCGCGTGCTCGAGCTGATGAACGAGGTCGGCATCCCGGAGCCGAAGGCGCGGATCGACGCCTACCCGCACGAACTGTCGGGCGGGCAGCAGCAGCGCGTGATGATCGCGATGGCGATCGCGTGCGAACCGAAGCTGCTGATCGCCGACGAGCCGACCACCGCGCTCGACGTCACCGTCCAGCGCCAGATCCTCGAACTGATGGCGCGCCTGCGGGCGAAGCACCGCATGAGCATGCTGTTCATCAGCCACGACCTCGGGCTGGTCGGCGAGATCGCCGACAGCGTCGTCGTGATGCGCGACGGCACGGTGCGCGAATCAGGACCGGTCGACCAGATCTTCGCGAACCCGCGCGATGCCTACACCAAGGCGCTGCTCGCCTGCCGTCCGCGGCTCGACGTGAAGCCGAGGCGGCTGCCGGTGATCGACGACTTCATGCGCAACGGCGGCGACGCGCCGCAGATCTCGCTGGAGACGCGGCATGCGCGCGCGCAGGAGCCGAAGCCGCTGGTCGAGGCGAAAGGGCTGCGCAAGGAGTACCGCCTGAAGACCGGACTGCTGAAGCGCAAGACGATCGAGGCGGTCAAGGACGCGAGCTTCGCGCTCTACCGCGGCCGGACGCTCGGCGTGGTGGGCGAGTCGGGTTCCGGCAAGACCACAGTCGGCATGATGCTGATGCGGCTGACGCAGGCCACGGCCGGGCAGGTCCTGTACGACGGCACCGACCTGCTGGCGCTGAGCGACCGGGAGATGATGGCGTACCGGCGCAGGATCCAGATCATCTTCCAGAACCCGTACGCGAGCCTGAACCCGCGCTTCACGGTCGGACAGATCCTGACGGAGCCGATGAAGATCCACGGCATCGGCGCGGGCGACAACGACCGGTTCGAGCTGGCCGTCGCGCTGTCGAAGCGTGTCGGGCTCGCGGAAGACAGCGTTCACAAGTATCCCCACGAGTTCTCGGGCGGGCAACGGCAGCGCATCGCGATCGCGCGCTGCCTGTCGATGAAGCCCGATGTGCTCATCTGCGACGAGTCTGTTTCGGCGCTCGACGTCTCGGTGCAGGCGACGGTGCTGAACCTGCTGCTCGACCTGCAGGACGAGTTCGGCATGACCTACTTGTTCATCAGTCACGACCTTGCCGTGGTGAAGTACATGGCGGACGACATGCTGGTGATGAACCAGGGCGCCATCGTCGAGCGGGGATCGGCCGAGGCGATCTACGCCGATCCCCAGAACGAATACACGCGTAAGCTCATGACTGCGATCCCGCGCGGCTTTGCCGGCCGCCAGCTTCGCTCCTGATCACTGCCCCCGGCCTCCGGCCGGCTCGATAGCGATGTTCGGCGCCGCCGACACCGACCTGCAAAACCGACTCGCCCAGGCGCTGGACGCGGTGAAGACGCTGCGCGGCCAGCTGGCGGCCGATTCCCAGCTGTCGAAGCGCTGGAGCGCGGTGAAGCAGTTCCAGGCCGACCGCCTCCGCGCCACGTACCAGGACCTGCTCGCTTCGGACCGTTACCGCGAACCGTGCGAGTTCTTCCTCGACGAGCTATACGGCGCGCACGACTTCGATCAACGCGACGCCGAGGCGCAGCGCGTAGTGCCGAAGCTGGCGAAGATGCTGCCGACCCGCGCGCTCGAGACGCTGCTGCTCGCGGTGCAGCTCGACGAGATGTCCGAGCGCTTCGACTCGGACATGGCGCGGAAGATCGCCTTGCCTGTCACGGCCTCGAACTACGCCGATGCCTACCCCACGGTCGCCAGCGAAGCCGAGCGCGAACGGCAGATCGAAGTGGTCGACGAGATCGGCAGGGCGCTCGACAAGCTCGCGCGCTTCCCGATGCTGTCCACGATGCTGCACATGATGAAGGGTCCCGCCGAGATGTGGGGGCTGTCGCACCTGCATCACTTCCTGCAGCGCGGGTTCGACGCGTTCGCCGGGATGGGCGGCGCGCGCGACTTTCTCGCAACGATCAGGCGACGCGAGTCGACCGTGAACCACCGCCTCTTCGCGCACGATCCCGATCCGTTCCGGCCGTCCGACTGAAGCCGCTCGAGGCCGGGGCCTGTCAACGCCTGGATCGCTCACGCGCGAACCGCGCGTTACCAGGCCCTACGCGCCGAGCCGAACGACGCGGGTCCTCGTCCAGCGGTCGTGCAGCAGCCGCCGCTGCGGATCGGCCAGTGCGGGCAGCAGCAACGCGGTGAACCCCGCAGCCAGTGCGCCGAGGTCGGCCAGCGCATGCGAGTGGAAGAGCGACACCCAGACCAGCCCGGGCAACCAGAGGTGCCACGCAAGCACGTACCGCGCGATGGCGCGTCCCACGGACGGCGGGGCACTGCCGTCGCCCAGCACCTTGAGGTTCCATGTCTTCAGCGCCAGCGTCTGCCCGGTGCGCGACCAGCACCACACGAAGTAGCCGCCGATCGCGAGGAAGAGGACGGCCTGCAGCGCGGCACGCGGACCCGGCGGCAATGGGTATCTCCACTGGAACAGTGCGAGCAGCGCGTACGACACGATGAAGACGACGCCGAAGAGCAGCACGGCTTCGTAGATCATGGCGGCCAGGCGCAGCGTGAGGCTTGCGGGCTGGAAAGCTGACGAGGGTGGGGCGTTCACGCGCCGAGTCTAGCGGCGCGCTCCGGTGAGCCCGTTACGGCTTGATCGGCTCGACCGGCGCCTTGCCGGGATCGCTCGGCGGGTCGGCCGGGATGGCGGGGGCCGGTGGGGCGGCTTCGGTGCTCGGTTCGACCGGTGCTGGCGGAGCCTTGGGTTCGACCTTGGCTGGCGGCTTGGTCGTCGCGGACGGCGGCGGGCGACGCGGCGTCTCGGGCTTCTGCGCCGCGCGCGTGGCCAGTTCGCGCTTCTTGTCTTCCGGCAGTTCCTGGTACTTCTGCAGCTTCTCCTGGCGCTCCTCCGCCGACAACTCGTACGCGCGGCGGAAGTTCTCGCGCGCGGTGCGGCGCTGCTCGGGTGTCAGCCTGGCGTACTCGACCATCCGCTCCTGGACGCGCTTCTTTCCGTCCGGGGAAAGATTCGGATAGCGGCGTGCAACCTCCAGCCACTTCTCCTTGTGGTCCGACTCGAGCGTGGGCCACATGCCCGCGAGCGGAGCGAGCGCTTCGCGCTGCGCCGGAGTCAGTTCGTTCCAGGCAGGACGCGTCGCCCGGACGACGGGCGGAGCTGACTTCGCCGGTGCAGCCGATCTCGAGGGCGGTGGCGCGGTCTGCGCAAGGGCCTGGGAGGGGACAAGCAAGGTCCCGGCGAGCAGGACGACCCAGGCAACGACGTGTGCGGGCACGCGGCCTCCGGGGTCAGATCTCGTCGGAGTTCGTCTGGAGCAGGGTGCCGAAGCCCTTGTCCGCGTACGCGTCGATCGGGGCTTCGTCGAGAAGGACCGCGAAGTCGATGTCCGCCAGCTCGTTGATGCGCCGCTCGTGCTGCCACTGGTAGATGCCCACGAACCCGATCACTAGCGCGAGCAGCGGGGCAATCAGGCCGAGCCGCTGGCCCCAGCCCACCTGGCCGTCCTCTTCCAGCAACGGGCCGCCGGCGGGCACCAAAACGGGGCTATAGGCGGGCGCGGTTGCGGCGCGGTGGGCTGCCAGGGCCTTGCGGCGGCCCTGTTCAAGGCGATAGGCGGTCTTGTAGTCGAGACGCTCGGCGCCTTCGTTGAGCGCTTGCCGGACGCGGTAGCCGAATTCGTTCTCGTTCATAGTCTTATGCCTCGAGCGCTCAAGGCCTTGGCCAGGGCGTGGGTGGCCCGCGAACAGTGCGTCTTGACGCTCCCCTCGGAGCATCCCATCGCCGCGGCGGTTTCAGCCACGTCCATCTCTTCCCAGTAACGCATCACGAACGCCTCCCGTTGACGGGCCGGAAGGCGGGAAATCTCCTCTTCGATGATCGCGATCACCTGCGACCGCTCGACCTTGTCGGCGGCGCTCTCGGCACCGTCGGACCCGGCGAGCGCCTCCAGGGTCTCGAGCGGATCACTATCCTCCTCGTCGTCCCGGCCGCCCAGTGCCGAGAACAGCGTGATCCAGGTGGACCGAACCTTCTGGCGCCGAAAGTAGTCGTGGATCGTGTTCTGCAGGATCCGCGTGAACAGCAGCGGGAGTTCGGCGGCCGGTCGGCCGCCGTAGTTCTCGGCAAGCTTCAGCATCGCGTCCTGCACGATGTCCAGCGCCCCGTCGGCATCGCGCACGGCGAACTGCGCCTGCTTGAAGGCACGGCGCTCGACACTGGCCAGGAAGGCGGAGAGTTCTTCGGCAGAAGCCATTCATCCGGGCCCGGGAACGATGTTGCGATGTTCCGTGAGGGACCCGATCGAAGGTGGAAAGGGCTTCGAATCCTAGCAGGAAGGGTCGTGCAGACCTGTGTCGCATGCCATCGACGCAGGTTTGCACAATGTTGTGCGGTGCAGTATCGTCCCGCCCTCTTGTAACACAAGAACAAAGCTCAGCGACTGCAGCCTATCCCGTTGTAACCGCCAGAAGCGCCCGCCGCACCGCCTGCCACAAGCGGGTAAGGAACGGCATCCGATCAATTTCCAGTGGACTTTGAGAGGGTTCGCGAAATGCAACTCACCGGCGCCGAGATCGTTGTACGTTGTTTGCAGGATGAGGGAGTGACCCACGTCTTCGGATATCCCGGAGGCGCCGTCCTGTACATCTACGACGAGATCTTCAAGCAGGACAAGTTTCAGCACATCCTCGTTCGACACGAGCAGGCCGCGGTGCACGCGGCCGACGCCTATTCGCGCTCCAGCCAGCGCATCGGCGTGGCGCTCGTCACGAGCGGACCCGGCGTCACCAATGCCGTGACCGGGATCGCCACCGCGTACATGGATTCGATACCGATGGTCATCGTGACCGGCCAGGTGCCGACCCACGCGATCGGCCAGGACGCATTCCAGGAGTGCGACACGGTCGGCATCACGCGCCCGTGCGTGAAGCACAACTTCCTCGTGAAGGACGTGCGCGACCTGGCGAGCACGATGAAGAAGGCGTTCTACATCGCGCAGACCGGCCGGCCCGGCCCGGTCCTCGTCGACATTCCCAAGGATGTGACCGTCGACAGGACCGAGTATCACTATCCGCGCGAGATGGAGATGCGCTCCTACAAGCCGGTGGTCAAGGGCCACCAGGGGCAGATCAAGAAGGCGGTCCAGCTGCTGCTGTCGGCGGAGCGCCCGATGATCTACGCCGGCGGCGGCGTCATCCTGTCCGATTCGTCCGACCTGCTGAACCGGCTAGTCAACCTGCTCGGCTTCCCGTGCACCAACACGTTGATGGGGCTCGGCGGGTTCAAGGCGAGCGATCCGAAGTTCGTCGGCATGCTCGGCATGCACGGCACGTACGAAGCCAACATGGCCATGCAGAACTGCGACGTGCTGCTCGCCGTTGGCGCGCGCTTCGACGATCGGGTGATCGGCAACCCCAAGCACTTCGCTTCCAGTCCGCGCAAGATCGTCCACATCGACGTCGACCCGTCGTCGATCAGCAAGCGGGTCAAGGTCGACGTGCCGATCGTCGGTGACGTGCGCGAGGTGCTCGCCGAGCTGCTGTCGCAGCTCGAGGCGACGAGCGCGCGTCCGGACGTTTCGCATCTCACCGCCTGGTGGGACCAGATCAACGAGTGGCGCAAGCGCGAGTGCCTGCGCTACGAGCAGAACGGCGGCCCCATCAAGCCGCAGTACGTGGTCGAGAAGCTGTGGGAGGTCACCGGCGGCGACGCGTTCGTCACGTCCGACGTCGGCCAGCACCAGATGTGGGCCGCGCAGTACTACCGCTTCGACAAGCCGCGCCGCTGGATCAACTCGGGCGGCCTCGGGACGATGGGCGTGGGACTTCCGTACGCGATGGGCGTGCAGATGGCGAACCCGGACGCGAACGTCGCGGTGATCACCGGCGAGGCGTCGATCCAGATGTGCATCCAGGAACTGTCGACCTGCAAGCAGTACCGCCTGACGCCGAAGATCTGCAACCTCAACAACCGCTACCTCGGCATGGTGCGGCAGTGGCAGCAGATCGAGTACGGCAGCCGGTATTCGGAGTCGTACATGGACGCGCTGCCCGACTTCGTGCGCCTCGCGGAGAGCTACGGGCACGTCGGCATGCGGATCGAGAGTCCCGGCGACGTCGAGCCCGCGCTGAAGGAGGCGTTCGGCAAGTACAAGGACCGGCTGGTGTTCCTCGATTTCATCACGGACCAGAAGGAAAACGTCTGGCCGATGGTGAAGGCAGGAAAGGGTCTCACCGAAATGCTGCTCGGATCGGAAAATCTATGA
>CAYGXL010000079.1:0-7047 GCA_964353935.1 uncultured Burkholderiaceae bacterium
AGTTGACCGGAATGTTGGTGTGCACGTTGCCGTCGCCGGCGTGCATGTGCAGCGCCACGAACACCCGCCCGCGCAGCACGCGCTGGTGGATCGCCTCGCACTCCGCGAGCACGGGCGCGAACGCGGCGCCGGAGAAGATCCGCTCCAGCGGCGCCCGCACCTCGGTCTTCCAGGACACGCGGATCGTGTGGTCCTGCAGCAGGTCGAACACGCGCAGCAGCGCTTGGCGGGGGCGGCGATCGCTGTCGTTCGGCAAATGAGCGCTCGTCAGGTGCGTCAGGCCGAGCCGCGACAGTTCGGGCAGCGCCTCCGCAAGCGGTGTGTCGAAGTGCGTCAGCAGGTACGTCCAGCGCGCCCGCGTGTAGGCCAGCAGCTCCGTCGCCTGCTCGACGCGGTCGCCGACGGCCTCGTCGCGCGGCATCCGGTCGAGCTCCGCGTCGTCGGACTTGCCGAGCGGGAACGGCGTGGCCAGGTGGGCGTCGAGTTCCGCCAGCAGCTCGAGCTTGTTCTCGATCGACAGCTCGATGTTGATCCGCTCGATCGCGTCGGTGTACTCGCCCATCCGCGGCAGCGGGATGACGACGTCCTCGTTCAGCTTGAACGCGTTCGTGTGCTTCGAGATCGCCGCGGTCTTGCCGCGGTCGTGCCAGAACTTCTTGCGCGCCTCCGCGCTGACGGCGATGAAGCCCTCGCCGCTGCGCGCGTTGGCCATGCGGACGACCTCGGAGGCGGCGCGCGCGACCGCCGCATCGTCGTCGCCGACGATGTCGCCGATCAGCACCATCTTCGGCAGCGTGCCGCGCCGCGACTTCGTCGCGTAGCCGACGGCGCGCAGGTAGCGGTCGTCCAGGTGCTCCAGGCCGGCGAGCAGGACGGGGGACGGGGCCCCGGCCTTCGCTGCCTCGCCGCCCGGCCGCGTCGCGAAGTAGTCGGTGATCTCGACCATCGACGGCACCGCCTCGCGCGCCTGGCCGAAGAACTCGAGACAGACCGTGCGGATGCAGTCCGGCATCCGGTGCACGACCCAGCGGGCCGAGGTGATCAGCCCGTCGCAACCTTCCTTCTGCACGCCAGGCAGGCCGCCGAGGAACTTGTCGGTGACGTCCTTGCCGAGGCCCGCCTTGCGGAACGACGCGCCCTTCAGGACCAGGTGCCCGGTCTTCAGCGTCCTGGCCTTCTCGGCGGGCTGGCGCCCGTCCTTCCACGTCAGTTCGAAGAACGCTTCCTCGACGTCGTGGATCTTGCCGAGGTTGTGGCCGACGCGCGCGACCTCGAGCCAGTTGCCCTCGGGATCGACCATGCGCCACCACGCCAGGTTGTCGACCGCCGTGCCCCACAGCACGGCCTTCTTGCCGCCGGCGTTCATCGCGACGTTGCCGCCGACGCAGGAGGAGTCGGCCGACGTCGGATCGACCGCGAACACGAAGCCGCCGCGCTCGGCCGCTTCGGACACGCGCTTCGTGACGACGCCTGCCTCGGAGAAGACCGTCGCCACCAGGCCTTCGACGCCCGGCAGCTTCAACTTCTCGACTTCCGACAGCGCCTCGAGCTTCTCGGTGTTGATCACCGCCGCGAGCGGCGTCAGCGGGATCGCGCCGCCGGTGTAGCCGGTGCCGCCGCCCCGCGGGATGATGGTCAGGCCGAGTTCGATGCAGGCGCGCACCAGTCCCGGGATTTCATCTTCGCCATCGGGCTGCAGAACGACGAACGGATACTCGACGCGCCAGTCGGTCGCGTCGGTCACGTGCGATACGCGCGCGAAGCCGTCGAAACGGATGTTGTCGTCCCGTGTGTGGCGGGCGAGTACGCGGCGGGCCTTCTTGCGCAGGTCCCAGGTGGCGCGGAACTCGTCCTCGAATTCCTGCACCGCCTTGCTCGCCGCGGCGAGCAGCTGGCCGACCTTGGCGTCGCGCTCGGCATCGTCTGGCTGGCGCCGCTTCTGGATCTCGCCCAGGCGGTGATGCAGCGCCTCGATCAGCGCGGCGCGGCGTTTCGGGTTGTCGAGCAGGTCGTCCTGCAGGTACGGATTGCGCCGGACGACCCAGATGTCGCCGAGCACCTCGTACAGCATCCGCGCGCTGCGGCCGGTGCGGCGCTCGCCGCGCAGTTCGTCGAGAACGCGCCAGGCGTCCGCGCCCAGCAGCCGGATCACGATCTCGCGATCGGAGAACGACGTGTAGTTGTACGGAATCTCCCGCAGGCGAGCGGGCGGTTCGAGGACGGGCGATTCGGCCCGGAGCGCCTGTGGCGACGTGGGAGCGTTCATGAGGGACAGGACCGCGCGTGCGGCCCTCGGCAACGCTTGAGGCCGAATTGTATCTTTTGCAGTGCAGCGAAGCCGCGATGCCCCTAGGCGGCTTGCGGGAAGTCAACGGGACCCAGCAGACCCGGCGCGGCTCCCGGAATGCGGCGAATAAGCTGAACGCACCTGGTTGCAACCGGAATGCGATGACCGGATCGGCGCAACACGAACTGGTGGCTGGACACTCGGCGACCCGGCTATGGTGGCTGCCGCTGCTGGCCGGGGCGCTTCCGCTCGCGGGGATCGCGCTGGCGTTTTCCCTCGCCGTCGGCGAAGGCCAGTTTCCGGCCTGCAATCCGCTGATCGAGGGCTGCGTATCGATCAGTCGCGCGGCGCGGCACGGCCTTCCGAATCATCTGTTCCGGGCGCTGCTGCTGCCGGCCGCGGTGCTGCAGGGGCTCGTGTGGTGGCTCTCGGTGCCGTGGCTGCGCGCGATCGGATCGCCGCCGACGCGCCTGCTCCGGTGGGTGCCATGGCTCGGACTGGCCGCCGCGGTGTTCCTGATCCTGTACGGAACGTTCCTCGGAACCGAAGGAACCTGGTACCGCTGGATGCGCCGCTACGGGGTGATCTTCTACTTCGGTTTCACCTGCATCCTGATGCTCGTCGTCAGCGGCGCGGTCCATCGCGCTGCCGCGGGCCACGGGCGCTCGCGGGCTGCGGCGCGCGTGCTGCTTGTGCTGTGCCTCGCCCTTCCGTTCCTCGGCGTCGCCAACAGCATCGCCCCGCTTCTGATCGCGGATCCGGTTGCCGTGGACGGTTTCGAGAATGCGACCGAATGGTGGGGCGGACTGGTATTCACGCTGTTCTTCGGGATGATTGCGGTCCTGTGGCGCCGGACCGGCTACGCGATGCGGACGGCGCTGACGCGCTGACGGCCGTTACGCGACGAGCGGCGGCTCCTGCATGGCGGCGACCTGCTCGCGCAGTTCGAGGATCCGGTCCTCCCAGTAGCGCTGCGTGTTGAACCAGGGGAACGCCGAAGGGAACGCCGGATCGTCCCAGCGCCGCGCGATCCAGGCGGAGTAGTGCAGCAGGCGCAGCGTGCGCAGCGCCTCGACCAGGTGGAGTTCGCGCCGGTCGAATCCGGCGAAGTCCTCGTAGCCCAGCAGCATGTCGGACAGGCGCTCGGTCTGCTCGTCGCGGTCCGCGCCGAGCAGCATCCACAGGTCCTGCACCGCCGGGCCGGTGCGGCTGTCGTCGAAGTCGACGAAGTGCGGGCCCGTGTTGCCCGGCGAGTCGGTCCAGAGCACGTTGCCCTCGTGGCAGTCGCCGTGCAGGCGCAGGACCCCGACGTCGCCCGCGCGCTCGTAGCAGCGGGCGACGCCGTCCAGCGCCTGCTGTGACACACCGTCGTAAACGCCCGCGAGTTCGCGCGGCAACCAGGCGTGGTCGATCAGGAACCTGCGCGGCTCGACTCCGAACGTCTCGGCGTCGAGCGCCGGCCGGTGCGCGAACGGCCGGACCGCTCCGACGGCGTGGATGCGGCCGAGGAATCGCCCCAGCCACTCGCGCACGCCGGGATCGTCCAGGTTCGGCGCGCGCCCGCCGCTCCTCGGAAACACCGTGAAGCGGAAGCCTTCGTACGCGTGCAGCGTGCGCCCGTCGAGCTCGAGCGCAGGCACGGCCGGCACTTCGAGCTCGGCGAGTTCGGCGGTGAACGCGTGCTCTTCGAGGATCTGGTCGTCGGTCCAGCGGCCGGGGCGATAGAACTTGACGACGACGAAGCGGCCGTCGTCCAGTCCCACCTGGAACACGCGGTTCTCGTAGCTGTTGAGCGCCAGCTGCCGGCCGTCGGTGATGAGGCCCGCGCTGTCGACCGCGTTCAGCACCGTGTCAGGCGTCAGGCCGGCGTACGGCGCGCCTTGATCCTTCTCCATCCCCGGATGGTACGTCGCCAGCGCCGGCGGTCCGGCGTGATACCTTCGATGAAAACAAGGAGAGGGGTGGCGATGCCGGCCCAGGAGTATCTGCGTCGCATCCTGACGGCGCGGGTGTACGACGTTGCGATCGAGTCACCGCTCGAGCAGGCGCCGCGCCTGTCCGAGCGCCTCGGCAATCGCGTCCTGCTGAAGCGCGAGGACCTGCAGCCCGTCAAGAGCTTCAAGCTGCGCGGCGCCTACAACAAGATGGCGCGGCTGCCGCGCGAGCAGCTGAAGCGCGGCGTGATCGCCGCGTCGGCCGGCAACCACGCGCAGGGCGTGGCGCTCGCTGCGCAGAAGCTGGGGTGCCGGGCGGTGATCGTGATGCCGGTGACCACTCCGCAGGTGAAGGTCGAAGCCGTGCGCGCGCGCGGCGCCGAGGTCGTGCTGTTCGGCGATTCGTACTCGGACGCGTATGCCCACGCGCTCGATCTCCAGAAGAAGCACAAGCTGACCTTCGTCCACCCGTTCGACGACCCGGATGTCATCGCCGGCCAGGGCACCGTCGCGATGGAGATCCTGCGCCAGCATCATCCGGTCGACGACGGGCCGATCCATTCGGTCTTCGTCGCCATCGGGGGCGGCGGGTTGATTTCCGGCGTGGCGGCGTACATCAAGGCGCTGGCGCCGGAGATCAAGGTGATCGGCGTGCAGACGACCGACTCGGACGCGATGGCGCGCTCGATCGCCGCGGGACGGCGCGTGCAGCTGCACGAGGTGGGCCTGTTCTCGGACGGCACCGCGGTGAAGATGGTCGGCGAGGAAACGCTGCGGCTGTGCAGGCAGTACGTCGACGAGATCGTGCTGGTCGACACGGACGCGATCTGCGCCGCGATCAAGGACGTGTTCCAGGACACGCGGTCCATCCTCGAACCGGCGGGCGCGCTCGCGATTGCCGGCATGAAGGCCTACGCGCATCGCGAGAAGCTGAAGGGCAAGACCCTGGTCGCGATCGCCTGCGGCGCGAACATGAACTTCGATCGCCTGCGCTTCGTGGCAGAGCGCACCGAGGTCGGCGAGGCGCGCGAGGCGCTGTTCGCCGTGACGATCCCGGAGGAGCGCGGCAGCTTCAAGCGCTTCTGCGAGCTCGTCGGCAGCCGCAACGTCACCGAGTTCAACTACCGCATCAGCGACGCGGCGCTCGCCCAGGTGTTCGTCGGCATCAGCACGGCGAGCGCGGGCGACAACGAGAAGATCGCGCGCGCGTTCCGCCAGCACGGCTACGACACCGTGGACCTCACGCACGACGACCTCGCGACCGAGCACGTGCGCTACATGGTCGGCGGCAAGAGCGCGCTCGCCGAGGGCGAGGTCATCTACCGGTTCGAGTTCCCGGAGCGGCCGGGGGCGCTGATGAAGTTCCTCACGAGCATGGCGCCGGGCTGGAACATCTCGATGTTCCACTACCGCAACCAGGGCGCGGACTATTCGCGCGTGCTGGTCGGGCTGCAGGTCCCGCGCGGCGAGCGCAAGGCCTTCGGCGGCTTCCTGTCGGAACTGGGGTACCGGCACTGGGACGAGACGGAGAACCCCGCGTACAAGCTCTTCCTCGGATGAGGGCGCCATGATCCGTTCGATACTCGCCGCCAGCCGGTACCTCGTGCTGGCCGCCGTGTTCGGCAGCCTCGCGGCGTCGCTGGCGCTGTTCGCCTACGGCGTGGCGGAGACCGTCGTCGTGATCGTCGAGACGATCGCCAAGGCGGAAGTGAGCAGCAAGGGCGGCAAGGCGCTCGCGCTGGCCTTCATCGAGATCGTCGACCTCTTCCTGCTCGGCACCGTGCTGCTGATGATCGCCCTCGGTTTCTACGAGCTCTTCATCGACTCCGACCTCAAGCTGCCCGAGTGGCTGCAGATCCGCACCTTCGACGACCTGAAGAACAAGCTCGTCGGCGTCGTGATCGTGGTGCTCGGCGTGATGTTCCTGGGGTTCGTCGTGGCGTGGGACGGCACCCGCGACCTGCTCGGCATCGGCGTGGCGATTGCCCTCGTGATCGCCGCGCTCACGTACTTCCTGTCGATGGTGAAGGGCGGCAAGTCCGAGAAGGTCGACAGGGCCGGCAAGGTCGACCCGTCCGGGAAAGACCCGAGAGCCGGGGACCGTGACGGCGCTTGAGCCGCGTTGTTCCGTCCCCAACTCCGATGGCAATGGAGCACGTCGTTCGCGCCCGCCGGACCATCTCGACCCCATCCGAGCGGAAGGAACTCGCGCGCCGGCGCCTCGTCGCGCTGACCCGCCTGATGGACGAGGCGGTGCACGTGCCGGTGCTCGGCACGCGCGTGGGCCTCGACGCGCTGCTCGGCATCGTGCCCGTGGTCGGAGACCTCGTCTCGATGGGCGTCGGCCTCTATGCCGTGGCGCAGGCGCGCGAGCTGGGCGCCTCGCGCTGGTTGCAGGCGCGGATGATCGGCAACCTGCTCGCCGACGCGGCGCTGGGCGCCGTTCCTCTCGCCGGCGACCTGGCCGACGTCTACTTCAAGGCGCACCGGCGCAACATGAAGCTGCTGCAGAAGGCGATCGGCGAGCCGTACATCGACGCCGCCGAGCCGCTGCCGGCCAGGCGTCGCTCGCAGTGAAGGTCTGAAAGGTCGTCGCCCGGAACGTACTCACGTGCGCGCCGGCCGCGCTGCGGGGCACCGCGACTCCGGGCGGTACCCCACACCACGGCCGGCGCGCCGCGTGGCGTGGTCGCGAGTTCGCGCACAGCGCGTTAGCAGTCCGCAGCAGCGACGGAGATTCGGGGACATTGATGCCAACAGCGCCGCGGCACTCACATGCCCGCACCTCGCGATGCCAGAGCAATGCGACGCCAGAGCAAGGAGACG
>CAYGXL010000079.1:7147-11215 GCA_964353935.1 uncultured Burkholderiaceae bacterium
GCGGCGGGCGGGACGGGCGCCGCCGCAAGGCACCCGAGCCAGATTCGTCACGACCTCATTCAGATGTCTGCCGGCCCGCAGGGAACACGCTTCGCCGAATGACGCCCGCCGCGACGGTCGCGGAGTCGAGGCACCCCGGCGGCCGATCAGGCGCAGGGAAGGAAACCGCCCGAAGTTCGATCGAAGAAATGCGCCCGCCGCGAAGGTCGTGGAGTCGAGGTGCAGCGGCAACCGCTCAGGTGCAGGAGACGCGACCGGGCGGATCACGACGACGGGCGCGTTGGGCGGTCGCGCGATGGAATCCGGTACATCCACAGCGCGAGCGCGACGCCGAACAGCGCCAGCGCGATCTTCAGCCACAACGGCTGCACGAAGAAGACGATCGAGATGGCCATCGTCAGGCTCATCAGCACGATCGCGGTCACCTTGGTCCGGTACGGCAGGCTGCGGTGGCGCTCCCACTCGAACACCATCGGGCCGAAGGTGCGGTTGGCCAGCAACCACTGATGGAAGGGTTCGGAGCCCCGCGCGAAGCAGGCGGCGGCCAGCAGCACGAACGGCGTCGTCGGCAGCAGCGGCAGGAAGATGCCGATGAGTCCCAGGCCGAGGGCCATGGCACCCGCGACGTTGAACAGGACACGCACCAGGCGCGACCGGCTGCGGAGCCCGTGGCTGCGTGCGCGGCTTTCCATCACGCCCGGGTGCGCCTCGTCGACGGCGCGCTCAGTGCGCTTCGCGGGGAAGCGCCGACCGCGGCTCGTCGCGCGGTGGCCAGATGAACTCGAGCGGCCGGCTGAACAGGCGCTGGCGGATCGCCTGGTACACGTCTGCGCGGTCGGACGGCGAAATGTCGACCGCTCGCATGGCCAGGCGCAGCGCGAGACCGAAGCTGACGCCGACGTTGAGGACGCCGATCAGCACGAGCCCCGCGACTGCGAGCCAGAACGGCGTGGAGGTCAGGATGCCGGCGCCCAGCGTGAAGGAGGCAACCGCAACCTGTCCGGTGGAGAGTGTCACGTGCCGCACTTCCATCGGCACGCCGGCGAACAGGAAGAGGTCCGGCGTCAGCCCGAGCAGCACGCCGAGGCCGACGTTGCCCGCGAGCCCGGCAATGTTGGCCTTCCACCAGTCGGCGCGCGCCCGCGCGCGCTCCGCGCCGATGCGGCGCACCAGCCGCCGGTTGGTGGCGATCGCTTCGTCGAGGCGGCGCAGCGTGAAGGCGTTGTCCACCCAGCCCGCGAACAGGCCCGACAGCCAGAGCAGCACGCCGGTGTAGGCCGCGAAGAGGAACGACGGTCCGAGGAACGACTGCGACTCGAGCACCGAGCGCGCCTTCTCCTCGGACAGCGGCGCTTGCCCTGCGGCCAGCCACCACAGCGCCGCCACGCCGAGCGCGCAGGGCGCGACGGCGACGAGGTTGCCGAAGACCGAGGCGACCTGCGAACGCACCAGCGCGGCCGCCTCGCCGACCAGTGCGTCGACCCGCCCGGGCCGCTCGAGGTCGCGCATCTTCGCGGCCAGCGCCGGCGCCGTCACGGCCGGTTGCTTGGTGGCGACCGTGAAGTGCGCCAGCGCGACCAGCACGAAGACGCCCGCGTAGTTGAGCGAGGCCAGCACGCCTTCCCAAAGCAGCGGCAGGTGCGCGGCGGTGATGCCGAACTTGATGTAGACGGCCAGCGTCATCAGCGCGCCGCCGCCGACGCTGATGCCGAGCATCGTGCGGTACTGCGCGCGGGTGGTGGCGATGTAGTGCTCGCCGGTCTCCGCGGTCCGCTCGGCGATCCGGCGCGACAGCAGCCGCATGTTCTCGGACACGAGCGCGGCCGTGCCGCGCAGCGCGACCTCGCGGCGCACGCCGTTCATCACCTGCCGCAGGATGTGCAGCGGTTCCTCGCCGACCAGCCACTGGGCCAGGCCCCGCAGCTTGTTCAACTGCGCCCGGGTGCGTTCCCCGCGATAGACGAGGTCGACCGACACGCCGGCCTCGTCGAAGTGCGACTCGAGCGTGCCGAGCAGCCTCTCGCACTGCTCGATCGTGGCGTTCAGCTCCGCCTGCCGGCGTGTATCGGCCGACGCGATGAACGCCTCGACCGCGCCCACCAACCGGCCGAACGGGCTGGTGAGCGCGTTGTGGTCGCTCAGGCGCCGGCGCACCTCGTGCGCGAGGCCGACGGCCTGCGCCTCGGACGCGACCGTGAGCATCGCGGACGCGATCTGCGGGCGCAGCCAATCCTGCGTCCCCTCGTCGACGAACAACTGCGCGAGCTGGCCCGCCTGCTCACCCGGCAGCAGGTCGATCCAGACGATGGTGCGTGGATGGCTGAGCAGGGTGACCGTCAGCGCCGTGGCGTCATGGCGGTAGTCGGGCTGCGGCAGGAAGACCGCAAGAACCCGCTCGTACAGCTCCTTCACGAAGCCCGTCCGGCGAGGCACGCCGCCGCTGGTCGCGATCTGCTCGACGTCGACTTCCACCAGCAGTTGCGCGAGCAGCTGCCGCACTGCCTGCCCCGCCGGCGTGCCGCGCGCGGCGAGCTGGAGGAGGAAGCGCACGCGCGCATGGGCGCGTGCGATGCCGGCTTCATCGCGCGCGTTGGCGATGTCCTGGCCGATCCACCGCAGCGCATCGCGCACCCAGTCCACCCGATCGGCGTAGCTGCCCGCGCGCGCGGCCTGCGCGAGCAGCGCGTCGAGCACCGGCGCTTCTTCCTCGACGGGACGGCGCCGCCTCCAGCCGAACCAGTCTCGCAACGACATGCTCAGCCGGCCTCCGCGAAGCGGATGACCCCGACCGTCGCATCGGCGTCAGGGGACTCGCACGGTTCATCGTCGAACGCGATGTCACCGTCGGGTCGTGGCTCGCCGCCGGCGTGCAGCCCGGCGAAGTCGAACAGCGCGCCGTCCATCAGGTGCGATGGCACGATGCGCGCCAGTGCGTTGAAGGTGTTCTCGACGCGGCCCGGGAAGCGCTTGTCCCACTCGGCCAGCATGCGTTTCACTTCCTGGCGCTTCAGGTTCTCCTGTGACCCGCAGAGGTTGCACGGAATGATCGGGAAGCGCCTCACCTCGGCGTAGCGCGCGAGGTCCGCCTCCTTCACGTAGGCGAGCGGCCGGATCACCACGTGCCGGCCGTCGTCGGACACGAGCTTCGGCGGCATGCCCTTGAGCCTTCCGCCGTAGAACAGGTTCAGGAAGAAGGTGCCGAGGATGTCTTCACGGTGATGGCCGAGCGCGATGCGCGTCGCGCCGAGTTCGGAGGCCACGCGGTAGAGGATGCCGCGTCGCAGCCGCGAGCAGAGCGAGCACATCGTCCGGCCTTCGGGGATCACGCGCGTGACGATCGAGTAGGTGTCCTGCGCCTCGATGTGGAAGGGCACGCGCTTCGCGCGCAGGTAATCCGGCAGCACGTGCCCGGGGAATCCCGGCTGCTTCTGGTCGAGGTTGACCGCGACGATGTCGAAGTCGATCGGCGCGCGCTCGCGCAGCAGGAGCAGCAGTTCGAGCAGGCCGTAGCTGTCCTTGCCGCCGGACAGGCAGACCATCACGCGGTCGCCGGGCCCGATCATCCCGTAGTCGCCGATCGCCTGGCCCGCGAGGCGCAGCAGGCGCTTCTCGAGCTTGTTGTCTTCGTACGCCCGCTTCTCGGCGCGACGCACGCCTCCGGGAGCCGGTGTCATGGCGTCTTGAAACGGAACACCTCGACGCCGACCGCATCGACGTCCTCGTAGACGTCCGGCTTCTCGCTCGCCACGCGCACGGCGCGCACGGCCGGGTGGGCGAGCATCGAGCGCGCCAGGTCGTCGACCAGCGTCTCCTGCAGGTTGACGTGGCCCTGCTCGATTCGGTGCTTGATCGTCAGGCGAACGAAGTCGTAGTCGACGACCTCGAGCAGCTTGTCGTGGCGCGGCGTCGACATCGACAGGGCGACGAAGAGGTCGACGTTCAGGGCAAGGCGCTGAGCGCCGCGCTTCTCGTGCTCGTGGATGCCGATGTTGGCGTCGACGACGTAGTTGCGCAGGAAGATGCGGCGGCAGTCCGCCAGCCGCGGATCGAGCAGCCAGCTCACCGGGC
>CAYGXL010000080.1:0-11020 GCA_964353935.1 uncultured Burkholderiaceae bacterium
GACAGCGTGGTCACGACGATGAAGCGCTTCGCCGGCAATCGAAACGCCGACCCGGTGTTCTGGGAGCCGGCGAAACTGCTGGTCGAGGCGGCGAAGAACGGCCGCTGGCCGAAGTAGCGCAGCCATGCCCGAACTCATCTGCTCCCGCCGCGACCTCGCGTTCCTGCTGTACGAGTGGCTCGGCGTCGAGCGCCTGACGCAGCGTCCGCGCTACGCCGAGCACTCGCGCGAGACCTTCGACGCCGCGCTCGACACGGCCGAGCAGATCGCCACGGACCTCTTTGCGACCCACAACCGCAAGAGCGACCTCAACGAGCCGACCTTCGACGGCGAGCGGGTCCGGCTGATCCCGGAGATCAAGCAGGCGCTCGACGCGTTCAGCGCGGCGGGCCTGATGTCGGCCGAGCACGACGAGGCGCTCGGGGGCATGCAGCTGCCGGTGGTCGTCACGAAGGCGCTGTTCGCCTGCTTCAAGAGCGCCAACGTCGCCACGTCGAGCTACGCGCTGCTGACGGTCGCCAATGCGAACCTGCTGCTGGCGCACGGCACGCCGGCGCAGATCGACGCGTTCGTGCGCCCGGAACTCGCCGGGCGCTTCTTCGGCACGATGTGCCTGTCCGAGCCGCAGGCGGGCTCATCGCTGTCCGACATCAGCACGCGCGCCGAGTACGAAGGCGAGTCGCCGCTGGGGCCGCAGTACCGGCTCACCGGCAACAAGATGTGGATCTCCGCCGGCGAGCACGACCTCGCGGAGAACATCGTCCACCTCGTTCTGGCGAAGATTCCCGGGCCCGACGGCAAGGCGGTCCCGGGCGTCCGGGGCATCTCGCTGTTCGTCGTGCCGAAGTTCCTCGTCGCGGTCGAGGGGACGGGCGCCGCTTCGTCCGCGACGGCCGGCGAGCGCAACGACGTCGTGCTCGCGGGCCTGAACCACAAGATGGGTTTCCGCGGCACGAGCAACTGCCTGCTGAACTTCGGCGAAGGCAAGTTCCAGCCGCAAGGGAAGAAGGGCGCGATCGGCTACCTGGTCGGGGAACCGGGCCGCGGGCTGGCGGTGATGTTCCACATGATGAACGAGGCGCGGATCGGCGTCGGGCTCGGCGCGGCGATGCTCGGCTACGGCGGCTACCTGCATTCGCTCGACTACGCGCGCAGCCGGCCGCAGGGACGCCCGATCGGCCCGGCCGGCAAGGATCCGGCGCAGCCGCAGATCCCGATCATCGAGCACGCCGACGTCAGGCGCATGCTGCTCGCGCAGAAGGCGTACGCGGAAGGCGCGCTCGCGCTGAACCTGCTGTGCGCCTCGCTGGTCGACGACGAGCACACCGCGCCGACCGACGACGAGCGCCGCAACGCGCTGCTGCTGCTGGACATCCTGACGCCGGTCGCGAAGAGCTGGCCGTCGCAGTGGTGCGTCGAAGGCAACTCGCTCGCGATCCAGGTGCTCGGCGGCTACGGCTACACGCGCGACTACGCGGTCGAGCAGTTCTATCGCGACAATCGCCTGAACGCGATCCACGAGGGCACGCACGGCATCCAGGCGCTCGACCTGCTGGGCCGCAAGGTGGTGATGCAGGACGGCGCCGCGCTGGCGCTGCTCGGCTCGTGGATGGAGCAGACGATCCGCGAGGCGGGGCAGGCCGGGCACGAGGACACGCGGCGCTGGGCCGGCATGCTGACCGAGCGGGTCCAGCGGGTCAACGAGGTGACGCGCAAGGCGTGGTCGGCGGGCGATCCGGCGCGCACGCTCGCCAACGCCACGGCGTACCTGGAGGCGTTCGGCCACATCGTGCTCGCGTGGATCTGGCTCGACCAGTCGCTCGCCGCGTCGAGGAATTTCCGTGACGAGGACAGCGACTTCTTCCACGGCAAGTGGCAGGCCTGCCGCTACTTCTTCGTGCACGAACTGCCGAAGGTCGATGCCTGGCTCGACCTCGTCGCCGCGCTCGACACGACGACCATGGACATGAAGAACGAGTGGTTCTAGGGAGCCCAATGACCAAGCACGCAAGCCTGAAAGGAAGCGCATGTCGCTGAAGCACCTGCTCGATCTCACCGGCCGCCGTCGAAGATGACGCAGGGACTCATCAGCGCGGTGGGCGCCGACGCGCTGGCCGCCTACGCGCCGCTGAAGCGCATCGGCGGCGACGAAGACCTGAAGGGCGCCGCGCTGCTGTTCGCATCGGACGCCGGCCGCCACATCACCGGGCAGATCCTCGCCGTCGACGGCGGGGCATCGGCCTATTGACCCTCCAGCACCGGCAGGAAACTACATGGCCACCAACCGTCGCATCGTGCTCGCGTCGCGCCCCCAGGGCGCGGCCTCCGCCTCCAATTTCCGTCTGGAGGAAGTCCCCGTGCCGTCGCTCGCGCCGGGACAGATCCTCGTGCGCAACCACTGGCTGTCGCTCGACCCGTACATGCGCGGCCGCATGAACGAAGGCCGCTCGTACGCCGCGTCGCAGGCGCTCGACGACGTGATGGTGGGCGGCACGGCCGGCGAAGTCGTCGAGTCGCGCAACCCCGCCTTCGCCACGGGCGACCTCGTCGTCGCGTACCTCGGCTGGCAGGAGTACGGCGTGTCGGACGGCGCCGGCGTCTACAAGGTCGACACGCGGCACGTGCCGCTGCCGGCCTACCTGGGACCGGTCGGCATGCCCGGCGTGACCGCGTGGTACGGGCTGAACCGGATCATCGAGCCGATGCAGGGCCAGACCGTCGTCGTGTCGGCGGCGAGCGGGGCGGTCGGCAGCGTCGTCGGCCAGCTCGCGCGGCTGGGCGGCTGCCGCGCGATCGGCATCGCCGGCGGCGCCGAGAAGTGCGCGTACGTCACGCAGGAGCTGCAGTTCGACGCCTGCATCGACTACAAGTCCGAGGACATCGGCAAGCGGCTGAAGGAAGTCGCGCCCGACGGCGTCGACGGCTACTTCGAGAACGTCGGCGGCGAGATCATGGACGCGGTGCTGCCGCGGATGAACGCGTTCGGCCGCATCGCGCTGTGCGGGCTCATCGCCGGCTACGACGGCACGCCGATCCCGATCAGGAACCCGGCCTGGTTCCTGGTCAGCCGCCTGCTGCTGAAGGGCTTCATCGTCAGCGAGCACATGGAGGTCTGGCCGGCGGCGCTGAAGGAACTCGGCGGCCACGTCGCCACCGGCCGCCTCAAGTACAGGGAATCGGTCGCAAGCGGCCTGGAGAACGCGCCGCAGGCCTTCCTCGGCATGCTCAAGGGCGCCAATTTCGGCAAGCAACTGGTGAAGCTCATCCGATGAAGAACCTGAACGGAAAGGTGGCGGTCATCACCGGCGCCGGAAGCGGTTTCGGCCGCGAGTTCGCACGGCTCGGCGCGCACGAGGGCATGAAGCTCGTGCTGGCCGACGTGCAGCGCGAGGCGCTCGACGCCGTCGTCGCCGAATTGAAGGGCGCGGGCGCCGAAGTGATCGGCGAGATCGTCGATGTCGCCGACAGCGGCCAGGTCGCGCAGCTCGCCGACCGCGCGTTCCAGACGTTCGGCCCGGTGCACCTGCTGATGAACAACGCCGGCGTCGGCGGTGGCGGTTACCTGTGGGAGAACACCGACAAGGACTGGAACTGGGTGCTCGGGGTCAACCTGATGGGAGTGGTGCACGGCATCCAGCACTTCGTGCCGCGGATGCTCGAGGCCAACCGCCACGGCACGCCGGGCCACATCGTCAACACGGCGTCGATGGCCGGGTGGCTCGCCGCGCCGCTGATGGGCGTCTACAACGTCTCCAAGCACGCGGTCGTCGCGCTCACGGAGACCCTGTACCACGACCTCAGGCTCGCGCAGTCGACGATCGGCGTGACCGCCTTGTGTCCGGCCTTCGTCCCGACCGGCATCGCCGACTCGCACCGGAACCGTCCGAAGACGCTCGCGAACCCCGCGCCGCCCACGACGTCGCAGCGGATGGCGCAAGCCGCTTCCGAGAAGGCCGTGTCGAGCGGCCGCATGACCGCCGAGCACGTGGCGCGGATGACGTTCGACGCGGTGCGCGAGAACCGCTACTACGTGTTCACGCATCCGCAGATCCTTCCGACCGTTCAGGCGCGCTTCGAGGCCGCTCTGCGCGGCGACGCACCCGCCGATCCGTTCGCCGGCAAGCCGTCGGCCAAACCGACGTCGCCGGCCGGATGATCGACGGGTGATCACGACCGGGCAGTACGCGGATCTCGGCAACGGGATCCGGCTGCACTACGCGAGCTGCGGCGAACCGAGCCGGCCGCTCGCGCTGTTCCTGCACGGCTTTCCCGAGTACTGGGGCGCATGGGAAGAACTGCTGCCGTCGTTCTCCGAGACGCACTTCGCGGTGGCGCCCGACCTGCGCGGCTTCAACCTGTCGAGCCAGCCGGCGGAGGTCGCGGCCTATCGGGCGCGCGAGATCGTCGGCGACCTCGAGCGCTTCGTCGCGCACCTTGGATTCGACCACGCGATCGTCGTCGCGCACGACTGGGGCGGGGCGGTCGCGTGGCAGTGGGCGATCGCGCGACCCGCGCGCGTGTCGAAGCTGGTCATCCTCAACTCGCCGCACCCGATCCCGTTCGCGCGCGAGCTCGCCTTCAATCCCGAGCAGCAGCGCGCGAGCGCCTACATGAACTGGCTGCGCGCGCCGGGCGCCGAGGGAGCACTGGCGAAGGACGACTTCATCCGGCTCGACGAGTTCTTCCTCGGCATGCAGCGGGCCGACGCGCCCTGGTACACGGCGGAACGCCGGGCGCGGTACCACGCGGTGTGGGCGCGCGGGCTCGCGGGCGGCCTGAACTACTACCGCGCGTCGCCGCTCTATCCGCCGACGGACGGCGACCCGGGCCCGAAGTCGCTGCGGCTGGAGCCCGCGGACTTCCGCGTCAGGGTGCCGACGCTCGTGATCTGGGGCGAGGCGGACACGGCGTTGCCCGTCACACTGCTCGACGGCCTGACGGAACTGGTCGACGACCTGACGGTCCATCGGTTGCCGCGCGCCACGCACTGGCTCGCGCACGAAGAGCCGGACGAGGTCGCGCGCCACATCATCGACTTCATCGGCCGCTGACGCGGCCCATCGCCTGCTGCCGTGGGCGGCCCGTGCCGCGTGGCAGAATTTTCGACGAACTTCACCGAAACCAACCAAGAGCCTCCATGCCGCTTCGCTTCCTCCGCTGGGCCCTGTCCGTCACGCTGCTGCTGACGGCCGGGTTCGCCTCCGCACAGAACGCCGCCCTTCCGGGCGGCATGACGCGCGGACCCTCGATCGAAGGCATCACCGAGTACCGCCTGCCCAACGGGCTGCGCGTCATCCTGTACCCGGATGCCTCGAAGCCGACGGCGACCGTCAACATCACGTACCTGGTCGGCTCGCGCCACGAGAACTACGGCGAGACCGGCATGGCCCACCTGCTCGAGCACCTGCTGTTCAAGGGCTCGAAGAACTTTCCGAAGCCCGACGTGGAGTTCAGCCGCCGAGGCTTCCAGAACAATGGCACGACCTGGCTCGACCGCACCAACTACTACTCGACCTTCCAGGCCAGCGACGACAACCTCAAGTGGGCGATCGACTGGTCGGCCGACGCGATGGTGAATTCCTTCATCGCGAAGAAGGACCTCGACAGCGAGATGACGGTCGTCCGCAACGAGTACGAGATGGGCGAGAACGACCCGACGCGCGTGATGCTCAAGCGGATGCAGTCGGTCATGTACGACTGGCACAACTACGGCAACTCGACGATCGGCGCGCGCTCTGACATCGAGAACGTGCGCATCGAGAACCTGCAGGCGTTCTATCGCGCGTACTACCAGCCGGACAACGCCGTGCTGACGATCGCGGGCAAGTTCGACGAGACGAAGGTGCTGGAATGGGTCGCGCAGGCTTTCGGCAAGATTCCCCGGCCCGCCCGCGCGCTGCCGGCGCAGTGGACCGCAGAGCCGACGCACGACGGTGAGCGCACGGTCGCGGTGCGGCGCAAGGGCGAAGTGCAGATCGTCCTGGTCGGCTACCGCCTGCCGTCGGCGCTGCATCCCGACTACATGGCGGCCGCCCTCGCTGCGGACATCCTCGGCGACACGCCGGCGGGACGGCTGCACAAGGCGCTCGTGGCACCGGGCAAGGCGGCGCAGGTGTTCGCGTTCACGATCGACGCGCGCGACCCGGGCTTCGTGCTGTTCGGCGCGGTCGTGAAGAAGGGGGAGCCGATCGAGCCGGTGACGCAGACGCTGATCGAGACCATCGAGGGCAGCTTCGCGAAGACCCCAGCCACCGACGAGGAACTGAACCGACAGGTGCAGCAGCAGCGCACCGCGTTCGATCGCGCGCTGGCCGATCCGCAGGCCTTCGGCGTCGGCCTGTCCGAGTACATCGCGCTCGGTGACTGGCGGCTGTTCTTCCTGTCGCGCGACCAGCTCGCGCAGATGACGACGGCGCGGATCGACCAGGCGGCACAGCGCTACTTCGTCCGCGACAACCGGACTGTCGGTTACTACCTTCCCGACGACGCGCCGAAGCGCGCGGAGATGCCCGCCGCGCCGACGGCCGAGCAACGGCTCGCCGACTACAAGCCGGTGACCACCGCGGCCGTGGCGGAGGCGTTCGACCCCTCGCAGGTGAACATCGACAAGCGCACGCAGCGGATGGAATTCGGAGACCTCAGGATTGCGCTGCTGCCGAAGCAGAACCGCGGCAACACCGTGCACGTTCGGACCAACTTCCGCTGGGGCGACGAGAAGAGCCTCAACGGCCGTGTGCTGGCGGGCGAGATGGCGGGAAGCATGCTCAGCCGCGGCACGTCGAAGATGACGCGCCAGCAGATCGCCGACGAAATGACGCGACTGCAGATGACCGGCGGCCTGCTCGGGTTCCAGACGACCCGCGAGCACCTGCCCGGCGCGCTGCGGCTGCTCGCGCACGTGATGAAGGACGCGTCCTTTCCTACGGACGAGTACGCGCAACTTCAGAGCCAGATCGTGACCGGGCTGTCGTCGCAGCTCGACAACCCGGAAGCGCTGTCGCGCGATGCGATGTCGAAGCACTTCAACACGTACCCGCCCGGCGATCCGCGGCACCACATGCCGCTGAAGGAACGGATCGAGGCGGTGCCCAGGCTGCCGCTCGACGCGGTGCGCGCCTACCACGCGGACTTCTACGGCACGGCCCGCGGCGAGCTCGCCGTGGTCGGCGACTTCGACGCCGGCCAGGTCGCGGCCCTGGCGAAGGAACTCTTCACCGGCTTCGCGTCGAGGGCGCCGTTCGCACGCGTCGAGCGCGAGTACCGCGAAGTCAAGCCCGCCCGGATCGTGATCGACACCCCGGACAAGGAGAACGCGACCATCCGCGCGCGGCTCGATTTCCCGCTGCGCGACGACGACCCCGACGCGCCTGCGCTGACCCTGGCCAACGACATCTTCGGTGGCGGAGCGGGTCTGTCGAACCGGCTGATCGAGCGGCTGCGCCAGAAAGACGGCCTGAGCTACGGCGCGGGCACCGGCCTCAGCGTCGGCTCGCGCAACCGCGTCGCCACCTGGGGCCTGGGCGCGATCGTCGCCCCGCAGAATGCGGCGCGGGCCGAGCAGGCGATACGCGAGGAACTCGAGCGCGCGCGGCGCGACGGCTTCACGGCGACGGAAGTCGAGGACGCGAAGAAAGGCATCCTGCAGGAGCGCCTCGTCAACCGCTCGCAGGACGGCATCGTGGCGGGCGCGTGGGTCAACAATCTCGACCTCGGCCGCACCTTCGAGTTCTCGAGGCAGTTCGAGGATCGCCTGAAGGAGACGACGCCCGAGCAGGTCAATGCCGCGTTCCGCAAATACATCGACCCTGACCGCATGACCATCGTCATCGCCGGCGACGCGAAGAAGGGCGTCAAGTGATGAGGCACGAGGACTTCCGCCACCGGATGCCGCTGCGTGTCCGCTGGGCCGAAGTAGACCGGCAGGGCGTCGTGTTCAACGCGCACTACCTGCTGTACGCGGACGTCTGCGTCACCGAGTACTGGCGCGCCGTCGGCCTGCGCTATCCGGCGGACTTCGAGCCGTTCGGCTCGGACCTCTACGCGCGCAAGGCGACCGTCGACTACCGCGCGGCCGCGCTATACGACGACGAACTCGACATCTGCGGGCGCATCGCCCGCATCGGCGGGAGCAGCCTGCAGTTCAGCGTCGGGATGTTCCGCCGCGGCCAGGCGGAGGAGCCACTGGTTGCGGTCGACCTCGTGTACGTGTACGTGGACGCGGCCACGAAGACGCCGCGGCGCGTCGACGACGTGCTGCGCGCCAAGATCCGCGCCTTCGAAGTCGTTGCACCCGATGAATCGAGCGCCGGTGCGCGTTGAACTGCTCGACTGGGAGTCGGCGCGCCCGCTCGCCGCGCCGATCCGCTTCACGGTGTTCGTCGAGGAGCAGAAGGTGCCCGAGGAGTCCGAGATCGACGAGCGGGATCCGCACTGCGTGCACGCGCTGGCCCGGGGCGACGACGGCAGGGCGCTCGGGACCGGTCGCCTGCTGCCAGACGGACACATCGGCCGCATGGCGGTGCTGCCCGAGGCGCGCAAGCTCGGCGTCGGCAGCGCGCTGCTGGCCGCGCTGATGGACGAAGCCCGCCGCCGAGGGCACGCGCAGGCCGTGCTGAGCGCGCAGACCCATGCGATTCCGTTCTACCGGCGCCACGGCTACGCCGTCGTCGGCGGCGAGTACATGGACTGCGGGATCCCGCACGTCGACATGGCGTGCGACCTGGGCACTCCCCAGCGGCCGCGCTGATCAGTCCGAGTCGGACGTCCGGGCGCGCAGCGACGGCCGCGCCTCGGTGTCGACCATGAACTCGAAGTGCCGGTCGGTCCAGCGCTCGGGGTCGCCGGGGTCGAAGGTGCGCTCGAAGAAGGTCACCAGCGCGTCGTTGCGGACCGTGAGCACGCTCGTCGTGCGCGTGCCATAGCCGTTGGCGCGGATCTGGATCGCCGACAGCGCGCGTTCCCAGTCGAGCGGCACGCCGGTCGCGGGGAGTTCGGAATCGCGCGCCTCGTCGCGCGGCTCCATCAGCCGGATCAGCCGTTCGAGCGCGACACCGGCAGCGACCTCGCAGGCGAAAGCGCCGACGGCCCGCGTGACCTTGGGCCAGGGCGTGTCGAGGAAGCCGTTCGAAAGGCCGTAGATGCCCGGTGCGAGCGACTGCGCCGGCTGCTCCAGCCGGTTGCTGTAGTAGTGCAGGGCGGACGCTTCCGCGTCGCCGTCGTTGGGCAGCACGTCGCCGACCAGCAGGTTGAAGCCGTTGTAGGTCGACGTCTTCGGTGCGTGCGCCTCGAGCCAGTCGCCGCCGCGCTGCGGCGCCTGCAGCGCCGACAGCACCAGCGCCCCGCGCGACGGCGCGTGCGGATTGCGCTCCGTCGGCGCCCGCACGTTCGTCAGCGCCGCGAAGCGACCGCGGCGCGTGATGCCGAGCCAGGTGCCGCCGGCTTCCTCGTCGTGGCCGGCGAGCAGCGACACCGCCTGGCCCCACCAGGCCGCGGGCCGCGTGCGGCGCGTGTAGAACTCGTCGCGGTTCCCGACCAGGATCAGTGGATAGTCGGGATGCGAGCGCCAGGCGAAGACGAGCAGGCACATCTCAGGCGTCCTGGAAGCGCTCGATCCGGCGCGCGGCGACGTGTTCGTCCGGCAGGTGCTCGCGCACGGCAGCATCGAGCTGGCGCGCGAAGCGGCCTGCGTCCTCGATGTCTTCGTACACTTCCATCACCGTCGCCATCCCTGCTTCACCCTGTTCCGTTCGTTCCAGCAGCCGGGTGCGCGCGCCGCTCGTGCGCGCGACCTGCTCCTGCATGCGCCGCACACGTTCGCGCAACGCGTCGCGCTCGGCCGGCGTCAGCTTGTAGTACACGTACCAGTGCTCCACTTGCCGCGGCTCCTGCGCGCGTTCAGGCCGTGGGATCGAACAACTCGTACGGCAGGCCGCGCAAGCCGAGCGCGGGACCTGTCGGCGAGACGAGGTGCAGCGAGCCCGATTGCAACCTGTCGATTGGAGCCTCGAACAGCAGGTCGGTTCCCCCATGCGGCGACGCGGCCGCCAGCACGATCGTGCCGACCGGCTGCTGCTCGCCGGAGTGATACACGTCGCCGGCAATCGCAACCTCGGCGTGGTCGACGTGGGCGCGCTGCATCCGCCGCTTCAGCTTGCCGAGGTACTGGCTGCGCGCGACGACTTCCTGGCCCGGGTAGCAGCCCTTCTTGAAGCTGACGCCGCCCAGGACTTCGAGATTGATCATCTGCGGAACGAACTTCTCCTGCGTGGCGGCGAACACGGTCGGAACCGCCGCTTCAACCTCGCTGCGCCACCACGCGCTCGACGGCAGGCGCGGCAGATCGGCGCACCAGGCCGGCAGCGGCGACTGCGCCGGCGCGGTCAGCAGGAACCGGTCCGTGCCATCGGCATCCGGCACGCGGTCGATGCGTGCGTCGCCGAAGACGATGCCGGTCCATGGCGCGGCAGGAAGTTCGACGCCCTCGCGTCGCGCGAGGTCGGCCGCGCCGAGAAGCCCGGTCGTGCGCCATGCGTCGCTTACATCCGCGAGCCGGACTTTCGCGCGCAAGACGAACATCGACAGGCGCTTCAGCACGGCCGGCAGGATCTCGCGCGGCAGGCGGAGCATCACGTCGTCGCCGTCGCGCCACTGCTGGAAGGTCGCGAGCAGGCGGCCCTTGGCCGTGCAGTATCCGTTGAGCTGCATCTCCGCGGCACCGAGGCGCGCGACGTCGTTGGTCAGCTGCGACTGCAGGAAGGCAACCGCGTCCGTGCCGCTGACGGCGATGACGCCGAGCTCGGGCAGCGGCACGACCGCGCACGCCGGCTGCGCGGCGGGGTGTTCCGTCGCGGCGGCACGCACGTGAGGATCGGTATCGTTCGGCATCTGGATCGTGAGAATCGAAGAGTCAAGATTAAACTAGGAACCGCGTGGATTGCCTTCGTTCCCTTCGGTGTATTGACTATCCGCGCGAGCGGCAGCGCGGTGGCGTGATCGTGAAGCTCGCGCTGTTCGTGCTCGG
>CAYGXL010000081.1:0-10945 GCA_964353935.1 uncultured Burkholderiaceae bacterium
ACCAGCCGCGCGCGTGGTCGATCGGGCTGCTGGAGGAGGGCACGGAGGAGCGGTCTACGCTTTTTGACTTCGCCTTCGTGAGCCCGGCTCAGGACCGTCCCGATCCCTGCGCCGCCCTGAAGCCGAAGCAATAGGCGGATTGCCCGATGGGTTGATTCCGCGGGGTGCGACCTCGCGTTCGTCGGCGTAGGATTGTCCGTTGACGGCGGCAACTACAGCCGCAGCGCTCACAGGAGACTTTCCGATGACCAACCAGCCGATCCGCGCCGTCCTGCAGGCGAAGGACATCCAGAGCCTGATTACTGCCGCGCCGGACGCCACCGTGGCCGCTGTTGCGGCGCTGATGGCGCAGAAGGGCGTGGGGGCCGTGATCATTCGGGGCGCGGGCAGCGAGATCGGCGGGATCTTCACCGAGCGCGACGTGATGTGCCGTGTCGTGGCCGAGCGCCGCGATCCGGCGGGCACGAAAGTCTCCGAGGTGATGAGCCCGAACGTGCGCCAGGTGAACGCCGACGCGACGGTCGACGAGGTCCTGCGACTGATGGTGGTGCACGGCCATCGGCACATCCTGATCAAGGACGGCGCCGCCTTTGGGCTGGTCTCGATCCGCGACCTGATGCATTGGCTGATCCTTCCTGACCAGCCCGTTGCGCACGAAGGCCGCGTGGGCGTGATCCGGGCGCGCACGTCGGAAACGATCGAAGCGGTGAAGGGCCTGCAGCCCTAGACCGCAGCCAATCACAGGAACTCACTCGACCGCGGCCGTGACCGCGGTCACACAGCCATGGCGCCGGGCCGAATCCGCTTGACCCGCGGCGCCCGGCGATCGGAACATGTGCGCCCTTGCGCATATGCGCATCTTCCGAAAAATCCATGGAGCCCGAGCTCGAGCGCCTGTACGAAGTGGTGTCGGAATACTTCGGCCTGCTGGCCGAGCCGACGCGCCTGAAGATCCTCGGCGCGATCTGCGACGGCGAGCGCAGCGTGTCGGACATCGTCGAGCGCGTGGGGGCCTCCCAGACCAACGTGTCGCGCCACCTGAACCTGATGTACGGCAAGGGTGTCCTCAAGCGGCGCCGCGACGGACAGATGAGCTTCTACTCGATCGCCGACGCCAACGTGGTGACGCTCTGCCGCACCGCGTGCGTCCACATGGCGAGCCAGCTCGACGAACAGTCGGTGTCGAACCGCACGCTGAAGCGGTTCATGCCGGGAACGACGAACAGCTGAACAGGATCACAAGCACGACTGCGCAAGATGAAAGGCCAGAGGAGATTCGATGAGGAGTGTCAGGGAGAAGAACGCACGACCGATCGGTCGGGTCGTGCCGGCGCCGGAGAATCACCTGAGCGCCGAGACCATGAAGGCCGCGAAGGGGCGCCGGGGTTTCCTGGCCAGCGCCGCGGCGGGAGGCATCGCCGTCGCCGCTGCCGGCAAGGCGGTCGCGCAGGCGAAGGACGCGCCGCCTGCGATCAACCCTTGGACCCGGTCGCTGGGTGCGCCCGTCGGCGCGACGGGCTACGGTGCACCGTCGAAGTTCGAGGCCGCCGTGCAGCGTCGCCAGAGCCCCGGCCTGACGCCGCAGCCGCAGTCGTCGGTGAGCTTCACGCCGCTGCAGAACCTGTTCGGCATCATCACGCCGAGCGGCGTGCACTTCGAGCGCCATCACTCCGGCATGCCGGAGGTCGACCCCGTGCTGCACCGGCTGATGGTCCACGGCCTGGTGAAGCGGCCGCTGCTGCTGACGATGGACGACATCATGCGGTTCCCGTCGGTGTCGCGCATCCACTTCATCGAGTGCGGCGCCAACACCGGCATGGAGTGGGGCAACGTGGCCGTCCCGACGGTGCAGTACTCGCACGGCATGCTCGCGTGCAGCGAATTCACCGGCGTTCTGCTGTCGACGCTGCTCGACGAAGTCGGCTATGACAAGAAGAGCGCGCGGTTCGTCCTCGCCGAAGGCGCGGATGGCTCGGCGCTGACGCGAACGATCCCGATGGAGTTCGCGCTGAACGACGTGATGGTCGTGTACGGGCAGAACGGCGAGATGCTGCGCCCGGAGAACGGCTATCCGCTGCGCCTGCTGGTTCCCGGCGTGCAGGGTGTTTCCAGCGTGAAGTGGCTGCGCCGCCTCGAAGTGGGCGACAAGCCGTGGAACGCGCGCGAGGAGTCGTTGCACTACGTCGACCTGATGCCCGATGGCACGCACCGCCAGTACAGCGGCGTGCAGGAGGTCAAGTCGGTCATCACGACGCCGTCCGGTGGCCAGATGCTGCAGGGCAAGGGCTACTACGAGATCACCGGCCTGGCCTGGTCCGGCCGCGGCAAGATCCGGCGGGTGGACGTCTCCACCGACGGCGGCCGCAACTGGCAGCAGGCACGCCTGCAGGATCCAGTGCTGACGAAGGCCCTGACGCGCTTCCGGGCGGACTGGAACTGGGATGGCGGCCCCGCGCTGCTGCAGAGCCGGGCGGTGGACGAGACCGGCCACGTCCAGCCGACGATCGTTCAGCTGCGCGCGGTGCGCGGCACGCGATCTATCTATCACAACAACGCAGTCCAGACCTGGCGCGTGCAACCCAACGGGGAGGTGTGGAATGTCCAGATCGCTTAAGGCATTGCGGCCTCTCGTCGCGGCGACGGTGCTCGCCGCGCTGGCCGGAACGACCTTCGCTCAGGGCAAACCCGCCGCCGAAGGGCCGCGGTTCGGATTCGGTCGCGCCGCCACGCCGCAGGAGATCGCCGGCTGGGACATCGACGTGCGTCCGGACGGCCACGGCGTGCGCAAGGGCAAGGGCACGGTCGCCCAGGGCCAGGACCTGTACGACGCGCAGTGCGCGAGCTGCCACGGCACGTTCGGCGAGAGCAATAGCTACATGGCGATCGCCGGCGGCGTGAAAGCGGAGGACCTGAAGACGGGCCGCGCGTCCGCCCTGAAGGCGCGGGACGGGATGCGCACGCTCGGCACCAAGCTGAACTACGCGACGACGCTGTGGGACTACATCAACCGCGCGATGCCCTGGACCAACCCGCAGTCGCTGACGGTCGACCAGGTCTACGCGGTCACGGCCTACGTGCTGCACCTGAACGAGATCGTCCCGGCGGACTTCGAGCTGAACGACGGGAACCTCACCAAGGTTGCGATGCCCAATCGCAATGGCATGTCCACCAGCCACGGTTTGGCTTCGCCCAAGGGCAAGCCCGATGTGACGGGCTCGCCGTGCATGAAGGACTGCGTGCAGGCTGTGAAGGTCACGTCCGAGCTGCCCGACTTCGCGCGCAACCAGCACGGCAACCTGGCCGAGCAGAAGCGGCCGCTCGGGCCCGCGCGCGGCATCGACACGACCTTCTATGACCCCAGCGCGTCGGCGGCGAAGGCAGCGCCGGTCGCGGTCGCGGCGGCACCTGCGGCGGCGGATCCGAAGGCGCTGCTGACGAAAAGCGCCTGCACCGCATGTCACGGCATGACGAACAAGGTGGTCGGCCCGGGCTTTACCGAGATTGCCGCCAAGTACCAGGGCAAGCCGGACAGCGAGGCGTACCTCGCGAAGAAGATCAAGGCCGGCGGAGAGGGCGTGTGGGGACCGGTGCCGATGCCGCCCCAGCCAGCCCTGAAGGACAGCGAGGCGCAGGCGATCGCGAAGTGGATCGTCGGGGGCGCCAAGTAGTGGAACCGCTCGCGATGGGTCGGGGTTAACCCGAGCCGCATCGAGGGCATTGGAAGCAACTGTTAGAGTGTTGCGATCACCTTTTCATTCTTACTTTTGAGATGCAGGAGACAACGATGATCCGGAACCGCAGGGAATTCGTGAAAGTCAGCGGCGTGCTGGGCCTGATGGCCGCCGCGGGCTTGATCACGATGAAGGAAGCCCAGGCGCAGCAGCAGGCCTGGAACAAGGCCGCCTTCGACACGAAGTCGCTGGAAGACACCATCAAGGCCCTCGGCGGCAGCGCCACCGCGCCGAGCGGTGACATCTCGATCACCGCGCCCGACATCGCCGAGAACGGCGCCGTCGTGCCGGTGGCCGTGAGCAGCAAGATCCCGAACACCCAGGGCATCTACGTCCTGGTCGAAAAGAATCCGAACACGCTGGCGGCGGGCTTCACGATCCCGGCAGGCACGGAGCCTTCGGTGTCGACCCGCATCAAGATGGGCCAGACCTCGAACGTGCACGCGGTGGTCAAGGCGGACAACAAGTTCTACGTCGCCACCAAGGAAATCAAGGTCACGCTCGGCGGCTGCGGCGGCTGATCGACAACGAAACCCACACTGAATCCCAGGAGCGAACATGCCCGATCCGATGCGCATTCGCGCGACCGAACAGCCTGATGGCGTCGACGTCCGCGTACTGATGAGCCACGAAATGGAAGGCGGCCAGCGCCGCGACTCCGCCGGCAATCTGGTCCCGGCCCATTTCATTTCCAACGTCACCGTGAACCACAACGGCAAGCCCGTCCTGACCGCCGAGTGGGGTCCCGCCGTGTCGAAGAACCCCTACCTGCAGTTCAAGTTCAAGGGCGGCAAGAAGGGCGACAAGCTCAGCGTCACCTGGGTCGACAACAAGGGTGAAACGCGCACCGACGAAGCCACCATTGGCTGATGCAGGTGTCCGGCCTGTGCGCCAGCGGGCCGGAGCTTTACCGACAACAAGCAAACCAAGGAGACTCCATTGAAGATTGCTCGTTCGCTCCTCACCGCGACATCCGTGACCTTCGGCCTGCTGGCTGCCGCGCAACCCGCGGCGGTGCTGGCCCAGGGCAAGGAAGACCAGATCAAGGCCGTGTATCACTTCACGAACGGCCTCGACGAGGCATCGCGTGGCCTTGGCAACATCCGCAACCACCTGGCGGCGGACCCGAAGGCCAAGATCACGGTGGTGACGAACGGCAACGGCATCGAGTTCCTGCTCGTGGACGCCAAGGACAAGAACGGCAACCCGTACGAGGTCATCGTGCAGGACCTCAAGTCCAAGGGCGTCGATTTCCGCGTGTGCAACAACACGCTGGTCACCCGCAAGCTCGACGTGTCGAAGGTGATCCAGGAAGCGTCGATCGTCCCGTCCGGCGTGGCGGAAGCGGCGAAGCTGCAGGCGCGCGAGGGCTACGTTTACCTGCGGCCGTAGTTCCAACCAGTGAATGCTTCCCGAGCCTCCAGAGAGAGGCCGGGGATGTGACGACCCTTTCAGCCAGGAGACAGTAACAATGAAACGACCCAGACTGGCCGCCTCCCTGGCCGGTTGCGCCGTGGCCATGTTCGCCACCGGCGCACAGGCCCAGGGCAGTGCCGCCGACGAGATCGCCAAGTACCGCCAGATGCTGCAGGACGGCAACCCCGCCGAACTGCTGGTCGTGCGCGGCGAGGAACTGTGGAAGCAGAAGCGCGGGCCGAAGAGTGCCTCGCTCGAGCAGTGCGACATCGGCCTCGGCGCCGGTGTCGTGAAGGGGGCGTATGCGCAACTGCCGCGCTTCTTCGCCGACACGAACCAGGTGATGGATTTCGAGGCCCGCCTCGTCCATTGCATGGTGACGCTGCAGGGATTCGACCGCGCCGCGGTGACCAAGAGCCCGTTCTCGGGCGCCGGGCAGCGCCCGACCGACATCGAGGCGATCACCACGTTCGTGGTCGAGCAGTCGCGCGGCGTGCCGGTGAAGATCTCCCAGAGCCACCCGATGGAGCGCGCGTCGTTCGAGCGCGGCCGGCAACTCTTCTACTTGCGCGGCGGACCGTACGATTTCTCGTGCGCCACGTGCCACGGCGTCGACAGCCAGCGGATCCGGCTGCAGGATCTCCCCAACATCTCGCACAACAAGCAGGATGCCGCGCGCGCCTTCACAACGTGGCCGGCGTACCGCGTGTCGCAGGGCGCGCTGCGCACGATGCAGTGGCGCCTGAACGACTGCTTCCGGCAGCAGCGGTTTCCCGAGCCGATCTTCATCTCGCAAGGCACGATCGACCTGATCACGTTCCTCGGCGTCAATGCCAACGGAGCGAAGATGGATTCACCTGCGATCAAGCGCTGAGGAGACGACGATGAAGACGATCAAGGCTGTGATGTCCGTTGGCGCGGTCGTGGTTCTGGCTTCCTGCGCCAGCCCGGGGCCGACGCGCGAGGAAACGATGAAGGTGGTGAAGGGCTCGTTCCAGGAGCGCGGCATCGCGAAGCTGGATCGCCTGGAGCAGTCAGACCTGCAACTGGCCTGCTCCGAGGCTTCCCTGAAGAACAAGGACCTGCCGAAGGACGTCCGCGAGCGCCTCGAGAAGCAGCAGATGGCGACGATCAAGTACCCGGCGGACGGCAAGTTCCTCGGCGACTGGAAGGCCGGCGAGCGCGTCGCGCAGAGCGGCGTCGGGATGCAGTGGTCCGACAACGACAAGACTGTCAACGGCGGCAACTGCTACGCCTGCCATCAGCTGTCGCCGCAGGAGGTCTCGTTCGGCAACATCGGCCCGTCGCTGAAGCATTACGGCAAGCTGCGCGGCAACAGCGAAGCGGTCGTCAAGTACACCTGGGGCAAGATCTGGAACACGCACGCGTTCAACGCCTGCTCGTCGATGCCACGCTTTGGTGACGCCGGGATCCTGACTGAAGCGCAGATCAGGGACGTGATGGCCCTGCTGCTGGATCCGACCTCGCCCGTCAACAAGTAATCGAGAAGGAAAGGGCGGCCGGGCTCGGCCGCCTTTTTTTCGCCCGAATGCGACTTTCCGCTCTGCACAAATCGCTGTTCGCCTGGTTGGTGGCGCTCATGCCGCTCGTCGTCGTCGGCGCCCCGCCGCCCGAAGTCGTGCGCTGGAGCGACATCCAGCTGGTCGACGGGAGCGTGCTGAAGGCGAAGGACCTCGCCGGCAAGACCGTCGTCGTCGAGTTCTGGGCGAGCTGGTGCCCGTTCTGCGCCAAGCAGAACCCGCACATCGAGAAGCTGCACCGCGCGCACGGCGGCAAGGACAAGGACCTCGTCGTGCTGACCTTCACGCTCGACAAGACCGACGCGGCTGCGCTCGGGTACTTGAAGAGCCACGGCTACACGTTCGCCGCGGCGCGTTCGAACAAGCAGATCGAAGGCTGGTTCGGCGGACGCCGGACGCTGCCCGAGGTCTACGTGGTCGACCCGAAGGGCCGCATCGTGTTCAAGGAAGCCGGCGAGATGTTCGAAGAAGACATCGCCGCGCTCGCGCGCTTCGCCGGGAAATAGTTCAAACAGAAGAGGGAGAAGAACAGATGTCGATGGACCGTCGCGAATTCCTGCAGGTGCTGGCGGTGGCCGCCGCCGCGGGCCTGCCGATCGCGTCGCGCGACGCGCTGGCCGCCGCGCCCGCTTCCGCGAAGATGTACGAGCTGCCGCGCTTCGGCAACGTGCACTTGCTGCACTTCACGGACTGCCATGCGCAGCTGCTGCCGATCTACTTCCGCGAGCCGAGCGTCAACCTCGGCATCGGCGACTCCATGGGCCAGCCGCCGCACCTGGTCGGCGAGCACCTGCTGAAGCGCTTCGGCATCGCTGCAAACACGCCCGAGGCGCACGCGTTCACGTACCTCGACTTTTCGGAGGCCGCGAAGACCTACGGCAAGGTCGGCGGCTTCGCGCACCTGTCCACCCTCGTCAAGCGCATGAAGGCGAGCCGTCCGGGCGCGCTGCTGCTCGACGGCGGCGACACCTGGCAGGGTTCGGGCACCTCGCTGTGGACCAACGCGCAGGACATGGTCGACGCCTGCAAGCTGCTCGGCGTGGACGTGATGACGCCGCACTGGGAAATGACGTACGGCCAGAAGCGCGTGCAGGAGATCGTCGAGAAGGACTTCAAGGGCAGGATCGACTTCGTCGCACAGAACATCAAGACCACCGACTTCGGCGACCCGGTGTTCGCGCCGTACACGATGAAGGAGATGAACGGCGTCAAGGTCGCGGTCGTCGGGCAGGCCTTTCCGTACACGCCGATCGCCAACCCGCGCTACATGGTCCCCGACTGGAGCTTCGGCATCCAGGAAGACAACATGCAGAAGGTCGTCGACGAGGCGCGCGGCAAGGGCGCGCAGGTCGTCGTGGTGCTGTCGCACAACGGCATGGACGTCGACCTGAAGATGGCGTCGCGCGTGCGCGGCATCGATGCGATCCTCGGTGGCCACACTCACGACGGCGTGCCGGCCCCGACGCCGGTGAAGAACGCCGGCGGCACCACGCTGGTGACCAACGCCGGCAGCAACGGCAAGTTCCTCGGCGTGCTCGACTTCGACGTGAAGAACGGCAAGATCTCCGACTTCCGCTACAAGCTGCTGCCGATCTTCTCGAACGTGCTGCCCGCGGACAAGGAGATGGACGCGTTCATCAGGAAGGTGCGCGCGCCGTACGAAGGCAAGCTCAACGAGAAGCTCGCCGTGACCGAAGGCCTGCTCTATCGCCGTGGCAACTTCAACGGCACGTTCGACCAGGTGATCTGCGATGCGCTGATGCAGGTGAAGGGCGCCGACATCTCGTTCTCGCCGGGCTTCCGCTGGGGCACGTCGCTGCTGCCCGGCCAGGCGATCCTGATGGAACACGTGATGGACCAGACCGCGGTCACGTATCCGTACTCGACGGTGACGGACATGACCGGCGAGATGATCAAGACGATCCTCGAGGACGTCGCCGACAACCTGTTCAACCCGGATCCGTACCTGCAGCAGGGCGGCGACATGGTGCGCGTCGGCGGCCTGCAGTACGCCATCGACCCCGCCGGCAAGATGGGCGGCCGCATCACCGAGATGCGCCTGAAGGGACAGCCGATCGACGCCGCGAAGACCTACAAGGTCGCCGGCTGGGCGCCCGTCGCCGAAGGCGCCTCGGGCGAGCCGATCTGGGACGTCGTGGCCAAGTACCTGCGCGACCAGAAGACACTGAAGGCGCCGCGCCTGAACCTGCCGAGCATCAAGGGCGTGCAGGGCAATCCCGGCATCAGCCTCTGAGTCGGTGATGCAGGCGCGGCGGCGACTCCTGCTGGCAGGCGCCGCCGTCGCGTTCGGCGCCCGGGCCGGGGCGCAGACGGCCGGCGGCGAGGAACACCTCGCGGCGATCGACGACCTCCGGCCCCTGCTGGCGCAGGTCCGGAAGCGGCGGGTGCCGCTGCTGGTCCTGTTCAGCACGCCGGGCTGCCCGTTCTGCCACGAAGTCCGGCGCAGTTACCTGGCGCCGCGCGTCGCGGAACAGGAGAAGCTGCCGTCTCCCACGCTGCTGATCCGCGAGATCGACATCACGAGCCGGGCGCCCCTCATCGACCTGGAGGGCCGCAAGACCACGCAGGCGGAGTTCGCCTCGCGCCTGAACGTCCGGGTGGTGCCGGTGGTCGCGCTGTTCGACGACCGCGCGCAGCTGCTGGGCGATCCGCTGGTCGGCATCGACCGCGCCGGCTTCTACGAGGCCTATCTCGCCCGGGCGATCGAGGCCGCCGAGCGCCGCCTGCGCTCCTGACCGGCCGACGCACGGCAGGTCGCGCCGGCCGTCCAGGCGGTTCGCGTTGCCCACGACCCCTCCAAGGCGCTACCGTAGCGACAACAGCGCGCGGCAACAGCGCGCGACAACACTGCGGAGGACGTCATGGTGCGCCTGCTGGTTTCCCTCTTTCTGGCTTCGATCGCCGCCGTCGGCTCGCCCGTCGAGGCGAAAGACAAGGTGGCCAAGGTGGACGACGCCGCACCGCCGCCCGCCGTGTCCCGTTTCCTCATGGGCACGCGGCTCGGCTACATCACGTGCAGCGGCAAGTACCGTGCGTACCTGGAGAAGCGGGACCTCTACGAGCTGGTCAGCGACGACGGCATCGCCACTCCGCGGCGCATGGATCCGCCGTCGACGGAGGAGACAACAGCCTGCATCCACGAAACCGTCTACAAGGCCCAGGGCCTGCGCGACGCGGCCGCGAAGCACGCGATGACGCCGGCCGCGAAGACCGCGCTGCGCGAGTACACGACGGCGTGGGAGGCATCGTTGCGATCCATCGAGTCGAAGAAGCCGGAGAACCCGCGCGAGTTCGACGCGCGGCAGAGAGCGCTCGACGCCAGCCTGGACCGCCTGCAGGCACGGGTCGAAGAGACGACGCGCTGACGATGGCGGCGCACGTCCAGACTGCAGCCGCGGCGATGCCGTCGCGGCGCCGCTTCTACGCGCACGCGTGGCTGTTCTTTCTCGCGGCGCTGCTGCTGACCGTTGCCGGGTTCTGGTCGAGCTTCTTCTCGCGTCCCGCCGCTCTTTCGGGCCCGCGCCTGCTGCACGGCGTGGTGAGCACCGCCTGGCTGGTCCTGGCGCTCGTGCAAGCGGGGCTGATGCGGCTGGACCTGGGTCGCTGGCATCGCACGGCCGGCCGGCTCGGTTACCTTGTGATGCCGCTGCTGATCGTCACCGGGGCATGGGTCCTCCACCTGATGCTGGCTGGTCAGACCCGCCTGCCGAAGCCGCTGACGATCGTCCTCGGCTTCATCGACCTCGGAACGCTGCTGTTCCTCGCGATCGCCTTCACGGCCGCGATGATCCATCGCCGCGATCCGCAGAGCCACGCGCGCTGGATGGCCACGACGGTTCTCGTCGTGCTGCCGCCGGCGCTGACGCGCCTGGTGTTCGCGATTCACCCGCAGGCCGCGTTCGACGTCGCGCTGGGCCTGGCGTACGCCGCCGTCGTCGGCACGGCGGCCATCCTCGTAGTCGTCGACTGGCGCGGCGGCCGCCTGCGCGCGCCGTACCCCTCGGCGCTGGTTTACCTGGCGGGGACGTATGCGGTCCTCGGTCACGTCGCGGCGTCGCCCGCGTGGCAGTCCGCGGCGGCGTGGATCGGCGGCCGATAGGCGACACACGCGAGTCGATGGCAAAACCGGCAGAATCACGCCTTCCGGAGGCGTGGCCGAGCGGTTTAAGGCACCGGTCTTGAAAACCGGCAAGGGTTCACGCCCTTCGTGAGTTCGAATCTCACCGCTTCCGCCAT
>CAYGXL010000082.1:0-2732 GCA_964353935.1 uncultured Burkholderiaceae bacterium
GAGCAGCGGCCGCCCGCCGCCGAGTCGCGCGGAGTCGCGGTGCCCCGCAGCGCGGTCGGCGCGCAGGTGACTCTCCGTAGGTAACTCCTTAGGTCACTCCGCAGGTGACTCGGCAGAAGACTCCGTCGCACGCAACACCCGGTTGAACCTTCACAGCCCGCGATCCGCACCACCGCGCCACGCCCGACCGTACACTGCCGGCGATGTCACCGCCGACCAGCGCCTCCGATTCGCTGTTCGGGGACGATGATCCCGTCCCCGGCACTCCGCCTCCGAGCCAGGCCGGCGTCGTCGCCCCCGCCTGGCTCGACGAAAGCCTGTTCAAGCTCGGCCGGCAGTTGCCCGCCAGCGTCCACCTCGGAACGTCGTCGTGGAGCTTTCCGGGCTGGCAGGACATCGTCTACTCGCGCCAGTACACCGAGTCGCAGCTCGCCCGGCACGGACTCCAGGCGTACGCCCAGCACCCGGTGCTGCGGACAGTCGGGATCGACCGCAGCTTCTACCAGCCGCTGACCGCTGCCGACTACACGCGCTATGCGATCCAGGTGCCCGAGGACTTCCGCTTCCTCGTGAAGGCGCCATCGCTGGTGAGCGACGCGGTGTTTCGCCGAGAACGCGGCGCGCCCGCCGAGGACAACCCGAACTTCCTCGACGCGGCCGCGGCGATCGATCACTTCGTCGGCCCTGCGCTGGAAGGCCTCGGAACGCGTGCCGGACCGCTCGTATTCCAGCTGCCGCCGCTGCCGCGCGAGTGGACCCAGGGGGACGCCGGAGCCGCGACGATCGAACGCATCGGCGCGATGCTGGCCGGACTGCCGCGCGAGGTGAACGGCCTCGCGCCGATCTACGCCGTCGAACTGCGCAACCCCGAGCTGCTGACCCCGCGTTGCGTCCGCATGCTGCGCGACCACGGCGCCCGCCTCTGCGTGGCGATCCACGCCCGCATGCCGCCCGCGGCGCGCCAGAGCATCGCCCTGCGCGCCATGGACGCGACCGAGGACGAAGGCGACGACTGGCGCCTGAAGGGACCGCTGGTGGTGCGCTGGAGCCTCGCGAGCGGATTCCGCTACGAGGATGCGAAGAACCGCTACGCGCCGTTCGACCGCCTGATCGATCCGGACATTCCCACGCGCGGCACGCTTGTGCACCTGATCCACGTCGCGTTGAAAAGCGGCCAGCCGAGCTTCGTGATCGTCAACAACAAGGCCGAGGGCTGCGCGCCGCTGAGCGCGATCGAACTGGCCCGTGCGGTGGTCGGCTGACCGCGGCGCGGGCCTGACCCGAGGGTTACGTGCGCCTCTTCGACGCGAAGGTCTCGCGGAACTTCGCCACCTTCGGCGCAACCACGAACATGCAGTAGCCCTGCCCCGCGTTGTGGCGGAAGTACTCCTGGTGATAGGTCTCCGCGCGGTAGTACACGGGCATGGGCAGCACCTCGGTGACCACCTTGCCCGGCACCTGCGACTGCAGTTCGGCGATGACCTCCCCGGCGACGCGGCGCTGCTCTTCCGAGTGCACGAAGATCACCGAGCGGTACTGCGTGCCGACGTCGTTGCCCTGCCGGTTGAGCTGCGTCGGATCGTGGATCACGAAGAACACCTCGAGGATCTCGCGGTAGGCGATGCGCGCGGGATCGAATTCGATCCGCACGACCTCGGCGTGGCCGGTGCGGCCGCCGCAGACCTGCTCATAGGTCGGCGCGGCGACCTGCCCGCCGGCGTAGCCCGACTCGACGTCGACCACACCCACCAGCTCCTCGTACACCGCCTCGAGGCACCAGAAGCAGCCGCCGCCGAGCGTGGCGAACTCGTGGCCGGATCGCGGCTGGGCGGTCAGGGGATGCTCGATCGACATGGCGGTGCTCCTCGAAGTTGACGGCAACCCACGCTTCAGCGAGGGCGCAACGCGGCAAGCCTCAGTCGAATGGCACGACGGCGAGCGCGAACGACAGGGCCAGGCTGGCGGCGATGATCGACGCGACGACATGGTCCGCCGATTCGCCGATCGGCACACCGAGCAGCGAGCGCGCACCGCTGCCCCACCAGGAGCAACTGACCAGGAACGCGACGCACACCAGAAGGATGCCAGGCAGCACGGCCAGGGCCGGTGCCACCGCGTAGATCGGCAGCGATCCAAGGACGCCAACGGTGAGCCCGCCAGACCAGTCGCGCGGCCGGCCGTACATCGGCAGCAGCCAGCCTCCGAAGAGCCCCTGGGCGAGCGGCAGGCCGGCCGCCGCGAGCCACAGCACGAGCAGCGGTTTCCAGCCCCGGTCGGGCTGGACCGAGTAGCCGGCGACGAAGTTCCAGTCGGTGTTGAACACGCGCACCCCGATCTCGGTGGCGACGGCCACCACGAAGCCACCGACGACCGCGACAGCCACCGGCGTCCAGATCCATCCCGGACGCGCGCGGCGGCGAGCGGCCCACAGCCACACCCGCTCGGGCTCGAACAGCGCGATCGACACTAGGGCCTGTCGACGCCTGGATTGCGAACGTTCTGGAGGTCACGCATGTGCGATCCAGGCGTTAGCAGGCCCTAGAGAACCGCGGGCCGGTTCGACAGTTCGTTCGGGTTGCGCTCGCCGTCGGCGAGCGGAAAGTGGCGGGCGAGCAGTTCACCCACCGACCTGACGGCCTCGATTGCGCCCTGCTCGAAGCGCCCCGCGCGGAACTGGTCGCGCATCGCCGCGCAGATCGCGTCCCACTCGGCGCGCGGCACCTGGCGCGCGA
>CAYGXL010000082.1:2832-10830 GCA_964353935.1 uncultured Burkholderiaceae bacterium
TCGCGCATCGCCGCGCAGATCGCGTCCCACTCGGCGCGCGGCACCTGGCGCGCGATGCCGCGGTCGGCGATCACCTCGATGCCGTGATCGGCGAGATCCACGTAGATGAGCACGCCGTTGTTCTGCTCGGTGTCCCACACCCGCAGCTTCGAGAACACCATGGCGGCGCGCTGGCGCGCGGGGGCGTCGCGCTTCAGGTAGCTCCACGGCAGCGAGGCCTCGACGGCAAAGCGGATCTCGCCGGAGTGGCTGCGCTCGCTGTCGGTGATCGCCTGCTGGATGCGTTGGAGCGCGTCTTCGCTGAACGCCTTGCGCACGGCCTGCGGCGTCTTGAACCAGTGGCGCAGCCAGCGACCGATGCTCATCGTCTCTCCGTCACCCTCTACCAGCTGCTGCCGCCACCGCCGCCGGAGAAATCTCCGCCGCCGCCGGACGACCAGCCACCGCCGCCACCGCCACCGAAGCCGCCGCCGCCCCAGCCGCCTCTGCCGCTCCATCCGCCGGGGATGATGACCGGGCCGCCGCGCCGTCCGCCCAGCACACGCCCGCCCCCGAGTGGGCCGCGGCCGCCGCCGAAGCCTGACAGCACCAGCACCGCGATGCCGGCGATGGCGCCGACGATCAGCGACGACAGCATGAAGCCGGCGATCGCGCCGGTGCCGGCGCCGCTCACCATCGCGCCGGGCACGCCGAAGATGCGCCGCAGCAGCGCGCCGACCAGCGTGCCGAAGATGATCAGCGGCACGAGCGCGGCGAGCAGGTCCTCGCCGGCGTCGACCTTGTGGCGTGGCACGCCTGCCGGTGTCGGCAGCGCCTCGCCTTCGATGCGTTTCATCACGGCATCGACACCGGCGTCGATGCCGGCCGCGAAGTCCCCGCGCGCGAACTGCGGCCCCATCAGCTCCCGCGTGATGCGCGTGGCGACGACGTCCGGAATCGCGCCCTCGAGGGAACGCGCCACGCTGATCCACACGCGGCGGTCCTTGACGGCGACCGCGATCAGCACGCCGTCGCCGACACCCTTGCGCCCGATCTTCCACGCGTCGCCGACGCGATTGGTGAAGTCCGAGATCGGCTCGGGCTGGGTGCTCGGCACCACGATCACCGCGATCTGCGAACCGCTCGACTGCTCGAAGGCCGCCAGCTTCGCTTCGAGCCGATCCTTCGCGCCACCACCGAGCGCGCCCGCCGTGTCGGTCACGCGCGCCAGCGGCGGCACCGCGAGTCGCCCGTCGGGCAACGTCGGCATCGCCGCCTCGCCCGGCGTCGGCGCCTGCGCGCCCGGGTCGCGCGGCGCCGGAACCGGCACCGGCGTCGTTCCGGTCGCGGGGGCCTGCCCCGGAAGCGCGGGCGGGAAGATTCCCTTCGGCAGTTCAGGCGCGGGCGCCTGCGCGCTGGCGCCCGCCGCGAGCAAGCCCGCAGCGGCGATCAGCATCGCGGCGCACGAGCGCGCCAGCGCCGGTCCCCGCATCCGAGTCGCCTACTTCTTCGTGCCGAAGTCGACGGTCGGCGGCTTGCTGATCGCCGCTTCGTTCTCGACCGAGAACTGCGGGCGCTGCTTGTAGCCGAACACCATCGCCGTCAGGCTCTGCGGAAGCTGGCGGATGAAGACGTTGTACTCCTCGACGGACTTGATGTAGCGGTTGCGCGCGATGCCGATGCGGTTCTCGGTGCCCTCGAGCTGCGCGCGCAGGTCCTGGAAGCCCTGGTTCGCCTTCAGGTTCGGATAGTTCTCCACCGTCACGAGCAGCCGGGACAGCGCGCTCGTCACCTGGCCCTGCGCCTGGGTGAAGCGCGCGAAGGCTTCCGGATCGTTGATCAGTTCGGGCGTCGCCTGGATCGACGTCGCGCGGGCGCGCGCCTCGATCACGTTCTGCAGCGTCGTCTGCTCGAAGTTCGCTTCACCCTTGACCGTGTTGACGATGTTCGGGATCAGGTCGGCGCGGCGCTGGTACTGGCTCAGCACTTCGGCCCACGCCGCCTTCACCGCCTCGTCCTTCTGCTGGATGGTGTTGTAGCCGCAGCCGGACAGCACGCCGGCCAGCACCAGCATCATCAAGGCACGCAATGCGCTCATCAAAACCTCCGCGATCGAATCGTTATTGTTCCGACACTGGGAATTGTGCACGGCTTTCGGCCGGACCCCCCAAAGTCGAGCCGGCGCTGCGGCGCGGCTGCGCAATCGTGCCACGAGCGGGTAGCCGCGGAGTGTCCAAAACCCGACGACAGCCGCGTCGCGGGGACACGCCGATCTTCGAGCCGACGCGCTGCCCGTAGAATCGCACCGATGCAGGCCAAGGCCAAGACCGACTACCGGCGAGCGCTCGCGCAGTTCGCCACCGGGGTGACCATCGTCACGACGCGCGCGGCCGACGGGGCGCCCTCCGGACTCACCGTCAACTCGTTCAACTCGGTCTCGCTCGAACCGCCGCTCGTCCTGTGGAGTCTCTCGCTGAAGGCGAGTTCCCTGGAGGCCTTCCGCGACTGCCGGCACTACGCGGTCAACGTGCTCGCCGCGGGCCAGCTCGACGCCGCCAAGACCTTTGCGGACGCCAGGACCGACCGCTTCGCGAAAGTCGCGTGGCACGCGGGGCCGTTCGACGTGCCGGTGATCGACGGTGCGGTCGCCTCGCTGATCGTCGCCAACCGCAGCCAGTACAGAGAGGGCGACCACGTGATCCTCGTCGGCGAGGTGGTCACGTACGACGCTCCCGGCGGGCCCGCGCTCATCTTTCACGACGGCCGCTACATCGCGAGCGCCACCGAGGAGCCGCTGCCGAAGGGCTTCAGCAAGCCCTGGCGCTGAGAGCGGCGGCGCACGCAGGAACCGCGTGGCGGTGAGCCGCCCTGCCAGCACAATTGCTTCATGCGCCGTCGTGACCTGATCGATCTCGTGCTGCTGGCCGCCGTCTGGGGCGCCAGCTTCCTGTTCACCCGCATCGCCGTGCCCGCGTTCGGCCCGCTCGCGCTGGCGGAACTGCGCGTCGCGATCGCCGCCGTGATGCTGGTGCTGCTGCTCGCCTGGCGCGCCGACCTCTCGGAACTGCGCACGCACGCGCGGCGCTTCGTGCTCCTCGGCGCGGTGAACACGGCAATTCCGTTCTCGCTGTTCGCCTACGCGGCCCTGACGATCACCGCCGGACTCGCGTCGATCCTCAACGCCACCGCGCCGCTGTTCACCGCGCTCGTCGCCTTCGTGTGGCTGCGCGAACGGCTGACGCTGCTGCAGTGGCTGGGTATGGCGATCGGCATGGCGGGCGTGGCGGGGTTGTCGGCGAGCAAGGCCGAGTTCGCGATCGGCGGCAGCGCGCTGGCGATCGGCGCGGGCGTGCTCGCGTCGCTGTCCTACGGGCTGTCGGCCAACGTCGTGAAACGCCACTTCACCGGCGTCCGCCCGCTGTCCGTCGCCGCCGGCAGCCAGATGGCCGCGGCGCTCCTGCTGCTCCCGTTTGCGATCGCGTTCTGGCCCGCCGCGGCGATCGGCGCGGTCGACTGGGCCGCCGGGATTGCGCTCGGCGTGCTGTGCACCGGGCTCGCGTACATCCTCTACTTCCGCCTGATCGCGCGCGTCGGTCCCGCGAGCGCGATGACCGTGACCTTCCTGATCCCCGCGTTCGCGATGCTGTGGGGCGGGCTGATCCTCGGCGAGGAAGTCACCGGCGCGATGCTGGCCGGCTGCGCGGTGATCTTCGCCGGGACTGCGCTGGCCACCGGCCTCGTGCGGCCGCGGAAGACGTCGTCGTCGCGCGCCTGAACGCTCGCCCTGACGGCGCCGGCGCCGGCACGCCCTTGCCTACAATCGCCCGATGACTGCCGTTTCCGCGATCACCGTCGCCCTGCTGACACCGTCCGACGTCGACGAATACCGGCGCGTGCGACTGCGCGCGCTCGCCGAGCATCCCGAGGCGTTCCGCTCGGATGCCGAGGAGGAAGCGGCGAAGCCGCTGCCGTGGTGGGAGCAGCGGCTCGCGCCTCGAACCGAGTCGAACGCGACCTTCGTCGGCGCGTGGACCGCCGGGCGCCGGCTGGTCGGTACGGCGGGGCTGCTGCTCGAAACCCGGCGCAAGGTCTGCCACACGGCGGCGATCGTCGGCATGTACGTGATGCCCGAGCATGCTGGCCGTGGCATCGGCGCGCGACTCCTCGATGCCTGCGTCGATCTCGCGCGCGCAGAGCCTTCCGTCGAGATGCTCTACCTCACCGTGACGAGCACCAACTGCGGCGCGATCCGGTTGTACGAGCGGACCGGCTTCGTGGCCTACGGGCTGGAGCCGCGTGCCATGCGCCTCGGCGACCGTGCGTTCGACAAGCTGATGATGGCGCTGCACCTGCGCCCGGCGTAGCCGGCCGAGTCGACCGCATGCGACGCCTCTGGGATATCTCGCCCGCGATCGGACCCGGCTTCCCGGTCTATCCCGGCGACACGCCGTTCACGCTGCGCTGGACCTGGTCGATCGGCCCCGATTGCCCGGTGAACGTGTCCGAGTTGCTGATGTCGCCGCACACCGGCGCCCACACCGACGCGCCGCTGCACTACGACGCCGCGGGCGCGGCCATCGCCGATGTCCCGCTCGACGTCTATCTCGGCCGGTGCCGCGTGATCCACGCAATCGACGCGGGCCCGCTCGTCGAACCGCACCACCTCGAAGGCGCGCTCACTGGACGACCCTCGCGCTGCGCGCTCGGGATGAGCGCTTCGGAGCGGCCGTGCGCGCTCATGGACGTGCCCGAGCGCGTGCTGATCCGCACCGCGCGCGGCGCCCGGATCGACGCGTGGGATCCCGGTTTCACGGCGATCGCCCCGGCCACCATCGACCGGCTGCACGCCGCCGGCGTCCGCCTGATCGGCGTCGACACGCCTTCGCTCGACCCGGCGGCGAGCAAGACGCTCGACAGCCACCAGCGCGTGCGCGCGCACGGCATGGCGATCCTCGAGGGCATCGTGCTCGACGACGTGCCCGCCGGCGACTACGAACTGATCGCGCTGCCGCTGAAGATTCGCGGCGGCGACGCGAGCCCCGTGCGCGCCGTCCTGCGGGAACTGGCATGAACCGCGCCGATTGCGTCGCGCGCGACGAGGCCGATCCGCTGCGGGTGCACCGGGCCGCGTTCGCGCTGCCCGACGGCGTGATCTACCTCGACGGCAACTCGCTGGGCGCCCTGCCCCGCGGGACCAGCGCGCGCGTGCGCGAGGTCGTCGAGCGCGAATGGGGCGAGGGGCTGATCCGCTCGTGGAACGACGCGCGCTGGATCGACCTGCCCCGGCGCGTCGGCGCGAAGATCGCGCGGCTGATCGGCGCGCGCAGCGACGAGGTGACCTGCGCCGACTCGACCTCGCTGAATCTCTTCAAGGTGCTGGCCACCGCGCTGCGGCTGCAATCGGCCCGCGCGCCTGGGGCCGGCGCCGGGCGCCGCGTGATCCTCTCCGAGCGCGGCAACTTCCCGACCGACCTCTACGTGGCGCAGGGCCTCGCCGACCTGCTCGGCGCCGGAATCACGCTGAAGCTCGTCGAGTTCGACGAAGTGGCCGACGCGATCGACGACCAGACCGCGGTCGTGATGCTCACGCACGTGAACTTCCGCGACGGCGCGATGCACGACCTGCCGGCGATCACCCGGCGCGCGCACGACACCGGGGCGCTGATCGTCTGGGACCTCGCGCACTCGGCCGGCGCGGTCCCCGTTGCACTCAGTGCCGCCCACGCCGACTTCGCGGTCGGGTGCGGCTACAAGTACCTGAACGGCGGGCCGGGAGCGCCCGCGTTCGTGGTCGTCGCGGAGCGCCACCTCGCAGCGCTGCAAGGCGACCCGTTCGCGCAACCACTCGCGGGCTGGCTCGGCCACCGGGCGCCGTTCACCTTCGATCCGGATTACGCACCCGCGGCGTCGATCGACCGCTTCACGGTCGGAACGCCATCGATCCTGGCGCTTGCGGCGCTCGACGTCGGCGTCGACACCGTTCTTGCCGCGGGCGTGGACGCGCTGCGCGCCAAGTCGATCGCGCTCACCGCGCTCTTCATCGACCAGGTCGAGCAGCAGTGCGCAGCCTTCGGCGTCGAGCTCGTCTCGCCGCGCGACCCTGCGCATCGCGGCAGCCAGGTCTGCTTTCGCCACCCGCACGCGTTTCCGGTCATGCAGGCGCTGATCGCGCGCGGGGTGATCGGCGACTTCCGCGCGCCCGACATCCTGCGGTTCGGCTTCGCGCCGCTGTACGTTCGTTACTCGGACGCGTGGGACGCGGCGGCCGCGCTCACCGAGGTACTTGCAAGCGAGGACTGGAAGAGTCCGGCGTTCCAGTCGCAGAGCGCGGTCACCTGAGCGACGCGCGGGACCACACGCGTGGAGACGACTGCCTCACGCCTCGTCCTGCGCCGCTGAGACGCCCGATCAAGCTCCTGCCGCCGCTACGCCGCGGCGTGCGCCGCGCCTGCGTCAGCCCGGCCGCGCCGCGGACTGCCCCAGCGCAGATCCCGAATGAAGGCGTCGAACTTCGCGCGCGAGGCGGCGTCGACCTCGCTGTCGGTCAACGCCAGCGTGGCGATCGGCTCGCGGCCGGTCAGTTCCTTCATCGCCTCGAACGCGCGCGAGGCGCCCGATCCGCCCATCGTGCAGAAGAAAGCGAACCGCTTGCCGCGGCTGCCGAAGGTCTCCAGCCAGCTGCGAACCGGGCTCGAGAGGCTCCAGAACCAGACCGGGGTGCCGACGACGACCAGGTCGTAGTCCGCCGGCTTGTGCCGCATCGGCCGCAGCGCCGGCGCCAGGCCGGCCATGGCCTCGATGGCGCAGGCCGCGTACCCGAGGACACCGTGCATCGGCTGCACGATCCGGACCTCGTCGAGGTCGGCGCCGAGGCGGTCCGCGAGATGCCGCGCGATGCGCCGGGTGTAGCCGGTGCGCGAGTGATAGACGATCAGGGTCTTCGTCATGGCGTCCTCTCCAAAGGATTACCCTGCTCTCAAGGTAGTGAGCCCGCGGACCGCCGGATTGCCGCGCATCAACAGCCAGGTCGCCGCACGGGCACTGAGGGACAGCCGTGAGCACCCCACCGCGCGACTAGAATTTCCGCTCAACGCAAAGGAGCCCGGCATGAATGCCCCCGACGCCCGTCCCGCCAAGGCCTCGTTCAAGTGGGATGACCCGCTGCTGCTGGAGCAGCAACTGACCGAGGACGAGCGCATGGTGCGCGATGCCGCGCGCGCCTACGCGCAGGACAAGCTGGCGCCGCGCGTGCTCGAGGCGTTCCGCCACGAGAAGACCGACCCGTCGATCTTCCACGAGATGGGCGAGCTTGGCCTGCTGGGCGCGACGATTCCCGCCGAGTACGGCGGGGCGGGCCTCAACGCCGTGTGCTACGGGCTGATCGCGCGCGAGGTCGAACGCGTCGACTCCGGCTACCGCTCGATGATGAGCGTGCAGAGCTCGCTCGTGATGTACCCGATCTACGCGTACGGCTCTGAGGCGCAGCGCCGCAGGTACCTGCCGAAGCTCGCGACCGGCGAGTGGATCGGCTGCTTCGGCCTGACCGAGCCGGACCACGGCTCGGATCCGGGCAGCATGGTCACGCGCGCGCGGAAGGCCGACGGCGGCTTCCTGCTCAAGGGATCGAAGACCTGGATCAGCAACTCGCCGATCGCCGACGTGTTCGTCGTCTGGGCCAAGGACGACGGCGGCGTGATCCGCGGCTACATCCTCGACAAGGGCATGAAGGGACTGACGGCACCGGCGATCCACGGCAAGCTCGGCCTGCGCGCGTCGATCACCGGCGAGATCGTGATGGACGACGTGTTCGTCCCCGCGGAGAACGAGTTGCCGAACGTCGAAGGCCTGAAGGGCCCGTTCGGCTGCCTCAACAGCGCGCGCTACGGCATCGCGTGGGGCGCGCTGGGCGCCGCCGAGACCTGCTGGCACACCGCGCGCCAGTACGTGCTCGACCGCAAACAGTTCGGCCGCCCGCTCGCCGCCAACCAGCTGATCCAGAAGAAGCTCGCCGACATGCAG